>JBIKYB010000129.1:0-13849 GCA_044355475.1 Prosthecobacter sp. | reverse complement strand
GAACAAGCCGCGTCTCTGCCTCGCCACGCTGGGCATCGCCCTGCTGCCGGCGGTGCGCCTGCTCGACGCGGCGGTGCTGCGGCGCTTCGACTCGTCCTTTCAGAGCCAGATCACGATGGACCTCGCTCGCATGCTGCTGGTGCTCATCGCCATCATCGCCGTGCTTTCGACGGAGAAATGGCAGAAGACCGCTCTCTGGGCCGCCGTGCTGTGCATCCTGCTGACGACCGGCTCGGAAGTCTGTGAGATGATGGGACTGGCAAAATTCAGCAGCATCCCAGGCCGCTGCGCCGGGTTCAACGGCCACCCAAACTTCCCGCCCGTCGTGCTTTGCGAGATGCTGGGCATCGTCTTCGCGCTGTCGAAAAGTTTCCGCTTCAACTGCCTCATGATCGCCGTGGCCGCGCCGGGTGTGGCGCTCACTTACGGACGCAGCGGCATGCTGGTGCTGGCGCTGCTGTGCGGTGCCTATGTGCTGCTCAACGCGCGGAGAAATTTCGGTTTCCTCATGATTGTGGCCGCCATCGCCATCCCCCTGCTCGGTGTCGGCGTGGCGGTGCTGCAAAGCGGCACGCAGCAGGGCATGATGAAGGACAAAAACACCGCCGACCGCCTGGATGCCATCTACAATCTCGACTTCGACAAGCTCAAGTCCCCCGAACGCGTCAAGGATTTGAGTGATGCCTGGGAAGCCGTGATGAAGGAACCCATCCTCGGCCACGGCACCGGCATATCCGGCACGCTTTACGCCCCGCACAACGAATACGTCTCCATCTGGCTGGAGCTGGGCATCCCGGGGCTGCTGCTGTTTGCCGGAACGTGGCTCTGGCTCATCACACGCAGTGTCCTGACCGGGGGACAGGCCGGTTACCTGCTTTTTGCGCTGCTCGCCTACACGCCCGTCGGCCAGGGTCGTCTGGAGATGCCACACTTCAGCTTCGCCATGGTGGTGGCGGCCTGCATCCTGTGGCCGAAGCGGTATGGTTTCACGCTGCGCTCGTTGAAGCCCGCCTCACAAGGCCCCTCCACCTTCAATCACCCTCATCCTCAGCCGCTTTCCCGCCAGGGATGATGCCGCGCTTGGTGGCGGCGACGAAATCGACAAAGGCTGCGGCTTCGGGGGTAAGTTCGGTGGCGCGTAGCTCCTCAATGGCCTGGGCGTTGTTCAAACCGCTGCGGTAGATCTTGCGGAAGGCATTGCGGATAGAGCGCATTTGATCGCGGCTGAAACCGGCGCGTTGCAGCCCGACGATGTTCAAGCCACGCGCACGCGCAGGATTTCCGTCGGCGGTGCAGAAGGGCGGGATGTCCTGCACCACCTTGGCGCAGCCGCCGGTGATGGAACGGGTGCCGATGCGGCAAAACTGATGCACGGCGGTGAGACCGCCGATAATGACATGATCCTCGACGACCACATGCCCAGCGAGCGTGCCGTTGTTGGAGAAGACGACATGATTGCCCACCACGCAGTCGTGCGCGATGTGGACGTAGCTGAGGAAGTGGTTGTGGCTGCCGATGATCGTCTTCTCATGCGGCGCGGTGGCGCGGTGGACGCTGCAAAACTCGCGGAAGGTGTTGTTGTCCCCCACTTCGAGCCAGGTCGGCTCGGCTTTGTATTTCAAATCCTGCGTCTGCTGGCCAATGGAGCCGTAGGCGAAGAATTTGTTGTTCTTCCCAATCTTGGACGGGCCCATGATCGTGACGTGATGCTGCAGCCAGCAGCCATCCCCCAGCTCCACGTCCGCGCCGATGATGCAGTAGGGACCGATGGTCACATCCGCGCCAAGTTTGGCCGAGGGATCAATGATGGCGGTGGGGTGGATCATGGAGCGAAGGGCTGAGGGCAGAGAGCGGAGATTCAGAAGTAAGAGGTGAGAAGTAAGAGGTGCGGGTGAAGCGCGGCTATGGACTCTTTGCCCTTCGCCCTCTGCCCTAAGCCTTACCGGTCAACGACGCTGAACATGAGATCGGCCTCGGAGACGACCTGACCGTTGACGATGCAACGACCGACGCCGCTAGCGATGCTGCGCTTGGTCTTGAGGATCTCGGTTTCGATGATGAGCGTGTCTCCCGGCAGAACGGGCCTGCGCCACTTCACGTTGTCCGCGCTCATGAAGTAGCCGATCTTGCCCTGATTCCCTGGCATGCGCAGCAGAACGATGCTGGCGACCTGCGCCATGGCCTCAAGCTGAAGCACGCCGGGCATGATCGGATGGCCGGGGAAGTGCCCCTGGAAGAAGGGTTCGTTGATGGTGACATTCTTCATGCCACGGCACTTGTTCTCACCCTCGAAACCGATGATGCGGTCCACCAGCAGGAAAGGATAGCGGTGCGGCAGGATGTTCATCACCTCGTTGATGTTGAGCACGGCATCGCCAGATGGGATGTTGATGGCAGCGGGCATCATGCTGCGCATCGTCTCGTACTGCTTCACGATGGAGCGGGCCAGCTCAGTGTTTGGCCCATGGCCGGGGCGCACGGCGATGACGTGGCCGAGGATGCGCCTCCCGGAGAGCATGAGGTCGCCAACGATGTCTAGGATCTTGTGGCGGACGAATTCGTCGGCAAAGCGCAGCGGCTGCTTGGAAAGCAGTGTGTCACCACGAATGACGACGGCGGCTTCAAGCGTGCCGCCTTTGATGAGGCCCTTTTCCATCAGCGGGGCGATGTCCTCGTAATAAACGAAGGTGCGGGCGGCGGCGATTTCCTTCTCGTAGGTCTCAGGGGTGATCTCCGTGCTGAAATACTGCGTGAAGCGGCCGTTCGGGCCGACGTTGGTGCAGGAGACGCGGAACTTCTTGTCGGGAACGATGGTGAGGATGGTGCCGTCACGCGTTTCCTGGTAGATCGGCTCACGCACCTCAAACACGCTGCGTGCGGCGCTTTGCTCCTGCAATCCGGCGGACTTGATCAGCTCCACAAAGGGCATCGAGCTGCCATCGGCGATGGGCGGCTCGTTGGCATCCATTTCGATGATGGCGTTGTCAACACCCATGCCCGCGAGGGCGGAAATGACGTGCTCGACGGTGTGAACATTGACGCCGCCCTCGGCGATGGTGGTGGCGCGCTCGACTTTCTGCACTTTTTCGACCAGCGCGGGGATGAAGGGCTTGTCCTCGAGGTCGATCCGGCGAAATTTGAAGCCAAAGTTTTCAGGCGCAGGCTGCAGGGTGAGCGTGACTTGTTCGCCGGTGTGCAGCGAAGTGCCCGTCATGGAGACGGATTTGGCGAGAGTGTGCTGACGATCGGAGGCCATAGTTCGGGACGGGAGACGCGTTCGTTAGCGTCCGTCCCCGGTGGGGTCAAAGGGAAATGCGGGGGCGGGGCGGCGTCTGCCGCTCTCCTCTACTGCTTCCCGATGCACCACAGATTCCTGTAACCACGGATGAAAAGCTGCCCGTCACTCACGGCGATGGAGCCGATGATCAGCTCCTTGAGCGAGTTGGTGGCGATCAGCTCGAAGACCGGTGCCGCCTTGAACACGAAGCAGTCGCCGCCCTGGTTGGCCGCGTAGCATTTCCCGTCCGCGCTCAGGACGAGAGAAGACCAGTTCTTGGCCGTGGGGGCCGGGCCTTTGAGGCGCTCGTTATACACCAGCTTACCGGTCTTCATATCGCGACACTCCACGATGCCGCCATCGGTCAGAATGTAATGATGCCCCTCATGAATCACGCCGCTGCCGATGCGCTGCTGCACGCGTGGCTCGAACCAAACGCGATTCTTTTCCGTCACATCGCCGCTGCCACCCATTTTCACCGCCATCGCCGCGCCGCCGTAGCCGCACATGAAGATCCCCATGTCGTCCACAAACAGCGGCGAGTTATAGACCAACGGCGTGAGTCCGCCGCAGGTCCACAGCTCCTTGCCGGACATCGGATCAAAGGCGCAGGCGCGTCCAGGATAGGACATGAGCAGCTCATCACGCTGGCCGGCCTTGCGCAGCAGCGGATCGCTCCAGGAACCGAGCCAAGTCTTGTTTCCGGCCTCACCCGAGGCACCGCCGGGTTCCTTGTGCTCCCACAGCGTCTTGCCGGTCTTTTTGTCGAAGCAGTACATCACCGTGTTCTCACCCGGGCCAAAGTTCAGGAACACGCGGTCCCCCGCCAGCACGGGCGAGGTGCCATTGCCCCAAATGTGATGCTGTTTGCCCAGGTCCGTGCGCTTCCACAGCTCCTTCCCGTTCAGGTCGTAGCAATACACGCCTGCCGAAGCATGAAACACGATCACCCGCTCGCCATCGGTGGCCGGTGAGGCGGCGCAGTAAGGATTCGTGGCATGCGTGAGTTCCGGCTCCTTGTAGATCGTGCCCGCGTCCCAAAGCTGCTTACCCGTCTTTTTGTCAAAACACAGCAGCAGGCGCTTGCCTTCCTTCTCGATGGCCTGCGTGACGAACACCTTGTCCCCCCACACCACCGGCGTCGAATTGCCGCGATCCGGCAGCGCCACCTTCCAAGCCACATTCTCCTCCATGCCCCACTTCTCCGGCAACTTGGGCTCCGAACACGTCCCATCCCCGTTCACCCCGCGCCACATGGGCCAGTTGTCGGCGGAAGCGGGTAGCAGAGGACAAAGGGAGAAGAGCAGGGAGAGCGTGCGTTTCATGGTGGTGCTCTTCAAACGCTGCAACAGCATCATTCATGTCATCTGCCTCGTCGCGTCGGCCAGCAGGTGCCGTCCTTGAAGTCGATTCGGGTTACGGGGGAGTTTTTGTCGAAGTTTCCGCCCGTGAGCGCGGCAGCAGCGACCACACCCGGCGGCGGCACTTTCTTTCCAGCGGCGAGTTCGTCACGATGCTTTTGCAAAAAGGTGCGCCAGGCATCGCGGATCGCGAAGCTCTGCTCGCGGGTGAAGTTGCTGTTGCCGCTGCTGCCCTTGGAGGGGGGCAGGTCGATCGTGCCGAGAACCAGTTGGCGCACCGCATCACACATTCGATCATTGTAAATGATCGTGCTCGCCAGCGCTTCCCACAGCTTCAATCTCGCTCCACAGGCATGCGCCGCGTCGCGGGCGGCGTGTTGCAGGAAGCTTTCATGACAGGTCTCGATGATTTGCACCAGCGGCGACGCAAACTCCGGTCGCTGCGACTTGCCCGCCACCACGCAGGCCACGCGCATCACGCCCCAGTCCGCATCTTCCAGCGCCTTCAGCACCGGCTTCACCGCCATGTCCTCCAGCGGCTGCGGCAGTGCCTCCAGGGCGGCGATCTTTAGCGCCTTGGGGCCATTCTCCACCCACGTCAGCATGCTCCGCTTCCAGTCATCACCCTCCGGCTTCGGCACGGTGGTATCCGAGAGCTGGCGGAACCATGCCACGGCATAAGCCGTGCTGCCGCCCCCATCTAACCGCCAGCCTCGCGAGCGCAAGCCGTCCAGCGCCTCAATGAGCGCGCACTGCGGCACCGGCAGGTCCAGCGTGTTCGGCTTCGGGCCGGACTGAACCGGATGCGGGGCATCCAGCGACTTTTGCAATACTGACAAAAGCCCCGGTGCATGTTCAGCCGTGCCGCGTGACTTCAGCACCTGCCCGGCCAACTGCACCACCGCCTCTGACTCATGCTCCAGCAGCCTGAGCGCTGCTTTAAGCAGCGGCGTTTCAAATCGCGCCTCCCACGAGACCGGCAAGAGCGGTTCGATTTGATAAGGTGATCCCCAATAAAAAACCGGCAGCAGCTTGCCGTCGACCTGTTGCAGCGGCAGCCGCCGGTGGATCTGCTGCGCACTTGTCTGCACCACCTCGGTGCTCGCATGATCCAGCAGCGCGAGCAATGCCTCCGTCGCTTCCGGTGTCGCGATGTGCCCGATTCCCTTCACCGCCGCCGTGGAACCCGCCTGCGCATGGCGGATCAAGGCCGGAAGGTACACCGGATGCCGCATCACGCTCAGACTCTTCTCCAGATTCCACTGTTGTTCCAGCGCCGCCGACTCATTGCGCGGCTTGGGCGTCGGCTGACCGGCAAACAGGGCATCAACATGAGCCGCTACCTCCGCAGCGGTCGGCATCCTCACTTTCAATACAGCCTGTGCCACCGGGTGCGGATGCAACGCGTCCAGCTTCCAGCCGAGATCGTGTCCAGACGTCACCGTGTAGTCTCCGGCTTGCGGAAAACTGACATAGCAATCCAAGGGAAACTCCACCTCATGCTGCCCGCCGGGCTCGATGCGCGGCTCGAAGCCGATGCCACCACCGCCAAAGCCATATGACTCGCGTGACAGCTCCGGCAGCAGGCTTCCTGCGGCATCGCGCACCCGCACCTTCATCCGCTGCGGATAACCGGTGGAACGATAGTCCCCGCCGACACTGACCGTAAAGCTCTGCGTCCCCTCGTTGCACACCACCAGCGCGGCCGGGATTTCGTGACCGATCACGACCTCAGCAGGCAGCTTCAGCGTGAGCTTCACTCCAGGCGGTACGAACTGCTTACCTGGCCAGGCTGCTTCCAAAGGCAGCGCCTCTTCAGCATGCAGAGAAAGACCGCCCAAAAGAAGCAACGGCAGTGAAACAAGGAATTTCATCATGGTGCGGAATCTTAGCCGGAAAGGCGGGCTGACTGTCAATCATCCAACGCGGAAAAGCCTCGATTCTTGGGTGCTCGACCAGCGTGACATGTGTTTATCCAAGTGTAAGAGGCCCCCCCAGCAGACGCAGTCATCTGCGGCCAGCGGCTCAAGGCGCAGCCGCCGAGTTGGTCACGGGCGCGGAGCCGGAGGTGATCGCGCCTGCGGCGCTTTCCTTCAGCGCTCTCACGGAAGGTGCGGTCTTGAGCTTCGCCAGTTCCGCTGCCACGACTTCGGCCAGTTTAGCGGCCTCCGTTTTTCCGGCGGCGGCACGTTCTTTTGCCTTTTCCAATACGAGTGCGCACTGCGCCGCACGCAACTTTTCGGCAGCGGCATCGGCCTGCGCCTGGATCGCGCCGATCTGTTCGTCGTAGGTCAGCCGCAAGTTCGAGAGCACCAAAGGCCAGGTGAAGTCCGGCTCATTCAACGGCTCATGATTGGCGACGTGGGAGATCTCGCTCAGCACATGATCACGCTGCTCTGGCGCGAGGCCGGTGAGGCTGCGTTGCAGCGCAGGGATGTATTTGGCGGCCAAGTCACGCCGCTCCAACTCGGTGTCGAGCACGTCGTTGGCCGCCCACTCTTGGCCGAACGCCGTCACGAGCTGCGTGAGCTCAGGATCGCGCTCCTCCAGCCGCTGAATCGCCTCCAGCGGGGGTTCCGGGGCTGGAGTGGGGGCGGCGGGAGCAGGCACGGCGGTCATGGCCGGTGCAGGGGGGGGCGGCTCAGGCACTTTTTTCTCCGGCTCAGGTGAAGGCATCACCGTGGCCGCTTCCGGCCTCTTTTCTTCCGGTTCCTGGAGCTTTGGACGCTTCTTGTCTGGCTTTTCCTCCGGCTCTTGCTTCACCTCGGGCTCTTGCTTCACCTCGGGCTTTTGCTTCACCTCGGGCTTTTGAGCGGCGATTTTTTGTTTCTGGGGTTTTTCAGGCTCAGGTTTGGCAAGCATCCCGATCACCACCCCAAGCACGACCACCAATCCCGCGCCAATCAAGGCAAGGTGCATCGGCGCGAGCGCCTTTTTCCCTGGTAACGGCACTGCTGCCACAACAACCTCCGCCACCGGCACCACGGCCACCGCCTCTGCGGCCTGGGTGATGACCTGGGAGATGCGCCCACGCAGTTCCAGCGCGTCTTGAATGCGTTTCGCCGGATCAGCATGCGTGGCCTGATCGATCAAATCATCCCAGCGCTTGGACACTGGCGCGTATTCCGTCACTGAGCGGCGCGGGTTCTTCGGCACGCGACCGGTGAGCATTTCATAAAGCACTACCCCGGCAGCGAAGATGTCCGCGCGTTGATCCACCGCTTGCCGGGCCATGATCTCCGGCGCGGCGTAATCCGGCGTGCCGAAGGGATTTTCCTCCGCCTCCCCGGTGATCGGACGCGCCAGGCCAAAATCCGCCACCTTCACCTGATCATCCTGGTTGATCATGATGTTCCCTGGCTTGATGTCGCGGTGCAGAATTTTGTGGCTGTGCGCGTAGGCCAGCGCGTCGCAGAGCTGCATGCCGAGATGGGCGACCTTGCGCACAGGAATGCTGCCTTTGTGGATCAACTCATGCAGCGTAGGGCCCTCGATCCACTCCATTACCAGGTACAAATGACCGCCCGTGGTGATCCCGAAGTCATACACTCCCACCACGTTGGTGTGATTGAGCTTCGCCATCGCCCGTGCCTCGCTCTTGAAGCGCTCGGCGAACTCCGGCTCTGCACCGAACTCCGGCGGCAGGATTTTGATGGCCACCGGTCGGTCCAGACTGCGCTGCCTCCCTCTGAACACCGCTCCCATGCCGCCATAGGCCGCCAGCTTTTCAAACGCATACTGTGGCAGCAGCGCGTTCATCTCCTCGACGCTGGGAACGTCAAATGGCGGAGGGTGATGATGCTGGGCTTCTTCGGACATGAAAAATGCGGCGGACCTATTAACGAAACGCCACGGCACCGCGAGTAAAATCAACGTGTTGCGCCTTCCGTGCCAAAAAGCAGGTGAATCCACAGCGCCCGCAGGAGCGAAGTAGCAGAAGTCTTTCTTCCCGCATGTCTCGTCCTCGTCTCGCCATCATTGGAACCGGCATTTCCGGCCTCGGCTGTGCTCATTTCCTGCACCGCCGCTTCGACCTCACGATGTTCGAGGCCAACGGCTACATCGGCGGCCACACGAACACGGTCACAGTGAAGGAAGACGGTCGTGACCTGCCAATCGACACCGGCTTCATGGTCTTCAACCACCAGACCTATCCCCTGCTCTGCCGCCTATTCCGAGAACTCGGCGTCGAGACGAAGCGCACGAACATGTCCTTCAGCCTCGCTCATCAGGAAACCGGCTATGAATGGAATGGCGGCAGCCTGAATCAGATCTTCGGCCAGCGCAAAAACCTCCTCAGCCCGCGCTTCTGGCGCTTCATGCTCCAGATCAACCGCTTTAACCAGGAAACCATTGAGGCGATGAATGATCCGCGCTTCGAGCGCATGACGCTCGGCGAGTACGCCATCGCCCGCAGCTACGGCCAGGATTTTCTCGATTTGTACGTCATTCCCATGGGCAGCGCCGTGTGGTCCACACCGCCGGAACTCATGCTCCAGTTCCCTGCCCGCACGCTGATGCATTTCTGGTTCAACCACGGCTTCCTCGGCATGAAAACACGCCACCCGTGGTGGACCGTCGTCGATGGTTCGCGACAGTACGTTCGCAAAATCATCCCGCCCTTCCAGGACCGCATCCGCCTCAACACGCCAGTCACCAGAATCGAGCGTGGTGCCCAAGCCGTGACGATTTATCCGAAGGACGGCCAGCCCGAGACCTTCGACAAGGTCATCCTCGCCACGCACGCTCCCACCTCGCTCGCCCTGCTGGCCGATCCCACCCCGCTGGAGCAGGAACTTCTACCGCACTTCAAATACCAGCCCAATCTCGCCACCCTGCACACCGACGACCGCTTCATGCCGAAAACACGGCGCTGCTGGGCTGCGTGGAACTACCGAGTGAAGGTCGAGGCCGGTGGCTGCATCAATCCCAGCACGCATTACTGGATGAACCGCCTCCAGGGCGTTTCCGACAAGGTGAACTACTTTGTCTCCATCAATGGCGCCGAAGACATCGACCCCGCCAAGGTCATCCAGCGCATCCGCTACGAG
Organism: Prosthecobacter sp.; assembly: GCA_044355475.1. GTDB lineage: Bacteria > Verrucomicrobiota > Verrucomicrobiia > Verrucomicrobiales > Verrucomicrobiaceae > Prosthecobacter. Next base: position 4,160 of record JBIKYB010000129.1, on the reverse strand, counting down.
CACCCGCTCTTCGACCTGCCCGCGATCGACGCGCAAAAACGCCTGCCCGAGCTGAATCAAATCTCCCGCGACCAAACCACCTACTACAGCGGTGCTTGGTTCCGCTACGGCTTCCACGAGGACGGCTTCATGTCCGCCGTGAACCTCTGCCGCGACCTGCTCGGGGAGGAGCCGTGGTGAGATGAACTCCGCCCTCTACGAGTGCCACGTCATGCATCACCGGCTCGCGCCGAAGGTGCATCGTTTCCAGTATGAGGTCTTTTATCTCTGGCTCGATCTCGATGAAATCGACGCGCTTTCAGAGCATCTGCGTCTCTTCAAACGCAACCGCTGGTCCCTATTCTCCTTTTTCGACGCCGACCACATCGTCAAAGACGATCGCGACGTGAAGGAAAACGTGCTGCAAATCCTGCGTGAACAGCAGATCGACACCACGCCCATCGCCAGCATCCGCCTGCTGACGTTTCCACGCGTTCTCGGCTATATCTTCAATCCCGTCTGCTTCTACTACTGCTTCGACGCCGCTGGCAAACCGCTGTGCGCCGTCGCCGAGGTCACCAACACCTACAAGGAGCAGAAACCCTATGTGATTCGCGATCTGGAGGCCGATGGCCGCCTGCGCCTCACCACAACGAAGCATTTCTACGTTTCGCCGTTCTTCGGCCTCGAACTCAGTTTCGACTTCAAGCTGCGCATCCCCGGCGAACACCTCGAAATCCACATCGACGATCACGACGGCGACAACCGCGTCCTGCTCACCAGCCTCACCGGCAAACGGCGCAAATTAGATGACTCCGCCTTGATGGCGTGTGCCGTAAAGTATCCATTGCTCACACTTCGGGTCATCTTTCTCATCCACTGGCACGCTTTGCGCCTATGGATGAAAAAACTGCCCGTGCATCGCAAAGCCGCCGAACCGCACCTTCAACGCGATCTTTACCGCCCGCACCGCTCCATCGCCCCCACGAAGCCATGAACCCCGAATCTCTCACGCTCGATACAGACCTGGATGCCGCTCCTGCCCGCAAATCCGGCTTCTACGAGACATTGGTCATGCGCGCCTTCAGCCAGTTCACGCATGGCGGCCTACGCATGACTTGGGCTGACGGCCACACGCGTGTGTTTGGTGCTCCAGGGGCTGCGATCAACGCAGAAATTCGTGTGCGCGACCCCGGCTTCTTCAAACACGTCGCGCTCTTCGGAAACGTCGGCTTTGGCGAATCTTATGTGCATGGCGACTGGGACACGGATGACATCGCCGCCGTCATCGCTTGGTTCATCACTAATTTGTTCAAAACGCAGGGCTCTCAGGCCTCCTCCACCAAGGTGGCCGGGCTAAACCTCCTCAAAGCCTGGAACCGCATCCTTCACAAACTGCGGCCCAACAGCATCACCACCAGCCGCCGCAACATCTCCGAACACTACGATCTCGGAAACGAGTTCTACTCTCTCTGGCTGGACCAGACAATGACCTACTCCGCCGCCCGCTTTGAAAGCGAGGGCCAGAGCCTGGAAGAAGCCCAGCACTCGAAGTACGACGCCCTCTGCCAGAAGCTCCATCTCACACCCAGCGACCACGTCCTCGAAATCGGCTGCGGCTGGGGCGGCTTCTGCACGCATGCCGCGAAGCATTATGGCTGCCGCGTCACCGCCGTCACCATCTCGCAGGAGCAGCACAAATTTGCCACCGAGCGCGTGAAGCGTGAAGGTCTCGAAAACCTTGTCGAAATCCGTCTTCAGGACTACCGCCACATCACCGGCCAATTCGACAAAATCGCCTCCATCGAGATGCTAGAGGCCGTCGGCGACGAGTATCTGGAGACTTGGTTCGCCAAATGCCACGAAGTGCTCAAGCCTGATGGCTTGCTTGCCTTCCAGGCCATCACCACGCCTGACTGCCGACACAAAAACCTGCGCAGAGGCGTCGATTGGATTCAAAAGCACATCTTCCCCGGCTCCCTACTGCTCAGCGTGAACCGCCTCAACGAAGCTGCCAACCGCACCGGCGACCTTTTCATGCACGCCCTTGAGGATCTCGGTGCCGGCTACGCCAAAACGTTGCGCCTCTGGTTCGAGCGCTTCAACGCCCGTCTTGATGAAGTCAAAGCCCTCGGTTTTGACGAGCGCTTCATCCGCAAATGGAACTTCTACCTCCAGTATTGCGAGGCCGCCTTCGCCACCCGCAACATCAGCGTCATCCAGGCCACCTACACCCGTCCGAACAACGCCAGCCTGCATCGCTCTTGGTAATCCCCCATTCGTAACTTCCTCTCGTGATCCTTCCCCTCCGCATCTTCTTCCTCGTCGTGCTCGTCTCCATGCTCGCCGTCACGAGCTGGGCCAGCGTGCAGTGCGCCCTGTGGAAGACGCCACGTGAGGTCGTGACGCATCCGTGGTTCATCGCCACCTTGTTTGACACTTACTGGGCGTTTTTGACCTTTTACTGCTGGGTGGTTTACAAGGAGGTGTCATGGATCGCCTGCGTCGCATGGTTGCTCGGCATCCTGCTGCTCGGAAACATCGCCATGGCGGTTTACATGCTCATCCAGCTCTTTCGCGTGCCAGTGAGTGCGCGGATTGAGGACGTGCTGCTCAGAAAGACTGCCGCATGAACGAAGCCGCGCCCAGGCCCTCGCCATGGAAACGCTGGGTCGTCCAACCCATCGTCCAGCAGCTCACGCAGGGCACCAGTCCGCCGAAAATCGCCCAGGCGGTGTCGTATGGCATCACGCTGGGCATCTTTCCCATCATCGGCTTCACCACGCTGCTCTCGTTGCTCGTCGGTGTGCCGATGAAGCTCAACCAACCCGTGTTGCAGGCTTTCAAAACGCTCGCCTATCCGCTGCAATGGTCGCTCGTGCTCGGCTTCTATCGCGTGGGTGAAATGCTTTACGGCGCACCGCATGTCTCGCTCTCGATTCCAAAGATGATCGAGCGCTTCTTTGCCGAACCAGGCCCGTTTTTCCGCGATTACGGCATGACGGCTCTCTATGGTATCACCGTCTGGTGTCTCATCGCCCCACTGCTCATTTTCCTGCTTTATGTCAGCACCCGCCCGCTGATTCAGGGCATGGCCGATCAAATCCAACGCCGCCGCCATGCCTCCCTTTGAACCCTGGCTCATCCTCAGCGCCAGCGCCGCGCTGCTCGCGGCACTGTTTCTGCTCACTTGGCGGCTCAGCGTCAAACTCGACAACTATTCCTTCGTCGATGTCACCTGGGCGCTGAGTTTCGCGCCCGTTGCGGTTCTGCTCGCAGGCATGAGCGATGGCTGGCTCCCACGCCGCATCGCCATCGCCACGCTCGTCGGTGCCTGGAGCCTGCGACTTGGCCTGTATCTCTGGAAACGCGTCGCTAGCCATCATCCAAAGGAAGACGTGCGCTACGCTGTGCTGCGTGAGAAGTGGAAAGCCAATCCACCCAAAGCCTTCCTCTATTTCTTCCTCGCGCAGGCCGTGCTGGTCTGGCTGCTCATGCTGCCCGTGTTTCTCATCACGCAGCAGCCTGCCACGAGCTTCCACACACTCGAAATGGTCGGCCTGGCGCTCTGGTTCATCGCCTTGATCGGCGAAGGCATCGCCGATACCCAGCTCGCCCGCTTCAAACGCACCAACACCGATCCCAAGGCCATTTGCCAAGTCGGACTGTGGCATTACAGCCGCCACCCGAACTACTTCTTCGAATCCCTGCTCTGGTGGGGGCTGTTCTTGATGGCCCTGCCTGCCCCGTGGGGCTGGACCGCGATCATCGCCCCTGCGGCCATGCTGCACTTCCTCCTCAACGTCACCGGCATCCCGCTCACCGAAAAACTCTCCGTCGAAAAACGCGGCGACGTCTATCGCGAGTATCAGCGCACCACGAGCGCCTTTGTGCCTTGGTTCCGCAAGGTTTGAGCTCGCCAAGCCCTCTGAAAACTTACAGAAGTCTCCCTGCGGGTTGTGGCGCTTTCTTGGCAAAAAACCAGTCGCTATTCCCTGGTAAAAGTGCATCTGAAGGGGCGGCAATTGCTTCTTTCCCGGCCTCCCCCGGCCTCGGTTTGCTGCCCTGATCATGTTTGCATGAACAGAACGGCCCCCTGCCTCACTCATGGACGTGCGCCAGAGGCTTTGTCCAAAAAAACACGCTCCACAGCCCCCACCCTCCACAACCATGAAACGCTC
>JBIKYB010000420.1:0-4081 GCA_044355475.1 Prosthecobacter sp. | reverse complement strand
GGGTGCGAGTGGAGCACATCTTCGCGAGGATGGCGCAGATAGGAGCCGACTGGTGTCGTAGCATCGGGTTGGAACGAGCCACACAGCACAACCATCTGAGCAATTTGGTTTACAACATGTACCGCTATGCCTGCCTGGCCCGTTGAGACGGGCAGTACATGAAAACGAATATTCAAAGCGGACAAACGAGCCTGAAACTCCCCTCAAAAGCCCGCCGAAGCGAAAACCCACTCGCCATCTCACGCGGAAAAAGGCAGGCAAAACGCAGATTTTTCGGTCCTCGGAACCGCTCGCAAAAATGTACCCCCTATCCAGAGGTTCCCTCATGTCTTGAAGTGGGTTTGTCCTGCACATTGCACACCCGAGGGCGGGCGTTCCGTCACTTCACGGCGGCCTTGAAGACGATCGGGATGATGAGGATGGCGAGGATGTTCACCACCTTGATCATCGGATTCACGGCGGGACCAGCGGTGTCCTTGTAAGGATCGCCCACGGTGTCGCCCGTAACGGCGGATTGATGGGCAAAGCTGCCTTTGCCGCCGTGGTTGCCTTCTTCGATGTATTTCTTCGCGTTGTCCCAGGCACCACCGGCGCTGGTCATGGAAATGCCGACGAACAAGCCGGTGACGATGGTGCCGATGAGCACGCCGCCGAGGGCCTCCATGCCGACGTAGGACATGCCGATGACAAACACGAGCGGCAGCAGTGCCGGGACGATCATCTGCTTCAGCGCGGCGCTGGTGACGATGCTGACGCACTGCGCGTAGTCCGGGATGTCGGTGCCGTTGAGGATGCCGGGCTTGGCGGTGATCTGGCGGCGCACCTCGAGCACGACAGCACCCGCAGCGCTGCCGACGGCGCTCATGCAGAAGGAGGTGAACAGGAAGGGCAGGAGACCGCCGACGAACATGCCGATGACGACCTTGTGGTCCATGAGGTCAAAGAGCACCTTGTGGCCGACGAAGGCCTGCAAATCCTCCACATAGGAGCCGAACAGCACCATGGCGGCCAGACCGGCGCTGGCGATGGCGTAACCCTTGGTCACGGCCTTCATCGTGTTGCCGACGGCGTCGAGTTCGTCGGTGATTTTGCGCACGCTTTCCGGCAGACCGGACATGACGGCGATGCCGCCCGCGTTGTCGGTGATGGGGCCGAAGGCGTCGAGGGAGATGATGATGCCGGAGAGCGAGAGCATGGACACGACGGCGATGGCGATGCCATATAGCCCGGCGAGGTCGAAGCAGCACCAGATGGAGGCCGCGATGGCCAGCACTGGCAGCAGCGTGGCCTGATGCCCGATGCTGATGCCCGCGATGATGTTCGTGGCGTGGCCGGTTTCAGACGCCTTGGCGATCATGCGCACCGGCTTGTGATGCGTGCTGGTGTAGTAATTGGTGATCCACACGACGAGCAGCGTCATGATCAGGCCCACGGCCGCGCAATAGAAGATGTTCACGCTGGGCACCTCAAGAGCGCCGATTTTGAGCGAAGCGCCGAAGATCGAGGAAGTGGCCCACCAGAAGAGCGCCGAGGAGATGATGCCGGAAACTGCCACGCCGCACACCAGCGAGGCGGTGGCTTCCTGCTTCACGAAGTTCACCCAGCAGATGCCGATCAAGGAGGCGATGATCGCCAGTCCGCAGAGCACGAAGGGATAAATCACCGCCGCGTCGGTGCCCACGGTCAGATGGCCCACCAGCACGCCGCCGATCAAGCTCACCGCGTAGGTTTCAAACACGTCCGCCGCCATGCCCGCGCAGTCACCGACGTTGTCGCCCACGTTGTCGGCGATGGTGGCCGGATTGCGTGGATCGTCCTCATTGAGGTTCTGCTCGTTCTTGCCGACGAGGTCAGCGCCGACGTCTGCCGCCTTCGTGTAAATGCCGCCGCCGAGACGGGCGAACACACTGATGAGCGAGCTGCCGAGAGCGAGGCCGACGAGTGAATCAATCGCGTGCTTGGCCGCGTGCTCGGTGCCGTGGGTCATGCCTTTGACGATCAAATAGAACACGCCGACCGAGAGCAGGCCGAGCGCCACCACGAGCAGACCCGTCACCGCGCCGCCGTTGAAGGCGACCTTCAGCGCCGCGTGGCTGCTGACCGAGGCCGCCTGCGCCGTGCGCACATTGGCGCGCACTGCGATCATCATGCCGATGTAACCCGCTGCCAGCGAGCAGACCGCGCCGACCACGAATCCCGCTGCCGTGATGCCATCACGCAGATACCAAACTGCGGCAAAGATGACCACGGCGATGAGGCTGACGGCAAAGATCTGACGGTTCAGGTAAGCCTTAGCACCCTGCTGGATCGCGCTGGCGATGGCATGCATCTTCTCATTGCCCGCGTCCGCACCGACGATTTTACGGATCAAGATCAGGGCAACCACCAAGCCCACGATGGCGAGGGCGATGGAGAGAGCGATTCCGTTGGTAAGCAGGAAGGATGGAGGCATGTGGAGGCAGGGTCGGGTGGTTGGTCCGGGACGGGTAAAGCCGGGAAGTCTAACGAGTCGAAAAACAGAGGCAAGAACTTGCTCCGCTTTTGTGCGGATGTCCCCAACGGACGAAATCGGAAGCCCTTGCAGTCTTTGGGCCTCTGCACCATTTCCTGCCAAATGAAACGCCGCCGCTTGCTCCAAACCGCCGCACTGGCGCTCTGTCCGGCCTCCTGTGGAAAAAAACTCAATCCGCCTGCGCCTTTCGCGACTCTTGTTGATCTCGCGGCCATGCTTCAGGCGGAGCAAGCAACGCCGCTGCAGCTCGTGGAGCACTTTTTGGAGCGCATCGCCCGGATTGATCGCACCGGCCCCAAGGTGAACGCGATCCTTGAACTCAATCCCGAGGTCAAAGCCATCGCGGCATCGTGCAAACCGGGCCTGCTGCATGGACTGCCCGTTCTCATCAAAGACAACATCGACACCGCCGATGCCATGCACACCACCGCCGGTTCGCTGGCCTTGCGTGGGCATAAACCGGCGCGGGACGCGGTATTGGTGACGCGACTGCGCGATGCTGGAGCGATCATTCTCGGCAAAACGAATCTCAGTGAGTGGGCGAACATCCGTTCTCCAAACTCAACGAGCGGATGGAGCGCCCGTGGCGGCCTCACCCGCAATCCGCACAAGCTCACGCACAGCGCCAGTGGCTCCAGCTCCGGCTCCGCAGCGGCAGTGGCCGCAGGATTGGCTCCGGCGGCGATTGGGACGGAGACGAACGGTTCCATCATCAGCCCGGCCAGCGCCTGCGGCATTGTCGGCTTCAAACCCACGGTCGGACTCATCAGGGGGGAAGGGGTCATCCCGATCACGCATCATCAGGACACCGCAGGACCGATGACGCTCACGGTCCGCGATGCCGCGCTGCTCATGCAGGTGCTGGCGGCGGGTTTCACCGTCGAACTGCCTCATGATGCCCTTAAGGGCACACGACTTGGCGTGTTGCGAAAGCAAAGCGGCCAACATCCGCAGGTGCTCGCGCTGTTTGAAGGCGCGCTGGAGAAACTGCGCGAGGCAGGAGCCGTCATCGTCGATCCTGTGGTATTACCGAACGCTCGTGAAGCCGGTGGCTTGTCCTGGAAGGCCATGTTGATCGAGCTGCGCACCGATTTGAACGCCTACCTCGAACAACGCGGCGGCGACGTGCGTTCACTGGCCGAATTGATCGCTTTTAACGCAAAGCATCGCGACACTGAGATGCCGCACTTCGGCCAGGAATTCTTCGAGCAGGCCGAACAGCTCGGCTCACCGGAAATCATCGCCGCAGGCCAGGAGGCGCGAAAATTGGCCCAACAACTCGCCGGCCCGGAGGGAATCGACGCGGCGCTGAAGGAACACAATCTGGATGCCCTGATCTGCCCCACCAATGACCCGGTGGGCGTGATCAACCTGAAGACTGGCGACACCAACGAGCGTGTGGCCAGCACGCCTGCCGCCGTGGCCGGTTATCCGCATCTCACGGTGCCTTTGGGCCTCGTGGACGGCCTGCCGGTTGGTTTTTCCTTCATCGGCACCGCCAAAGCCGACGGACGCATTTTGGCGCTCGGGCATGCCTTCGAGCAAATCACACAAGCACGCGTGGCACCT
>JBIKYB010000419.1:0-4083 GCA_044355475.1 Prosthecobacter sp. | reverse complement strand
TCTCATCGAGCGCGGCACACGCGTCGTGCAGGTGCTGCATCGCGGCTGGGATCAGCACGGCAATCTGCCCGCCGATATCCGCCTGCAATGCCGCGACACCGACCAGCCCATCGGCGCTCTTTTGACCGACCTCAAACAGCGCGGCTTGCTCGACAGCACGCTCGTCATCTGGGGCGGCGAATTTGGCCGCACGGTCTATTCGCAGGGCGGTCTCTCGCAGACCAATTACGGTCGCGACCATCATCCGCGAAACTTCTGCATGTGGATGGCCGGCGGCGGCATCAAAGGCGGCACCAGCTACGGCGAGAGCGATGACTTCAGCTACAACATCGCCACCGACCCCGCCCACCTGAACGACATCAACGCCACCATCCTCAACCAATGCGGCATCGACCACGAGCGACTGACGTATAAGTTCGCCGGGCTCGATGCGCGGCTCACGGGCGTGGAGAGCCAGCATCCGATCAAGGAAATCATCGGGTAACCGGGATGGCCTGCCCATTTTGCCAAAGGAACTTGGTTCGCGTCCTGCTCCTGGCCAAAACTACCGTTTGAGCGCCAGCCGCATCCGTGTATGGAGCCCGCCCCCGGAGATTTCTGGAAACCCCTCTTGAAAAATCCCAATTAATTAGCAAAACTTAAATAATCTATTCTCATGGACGAACTCAACATCGCACGCATCATCGGACGCGAAATCATCGACTCACGCGGAAACCCCACTGTTGAAGTGGATGTGTATATCGAAGGTGGTGCCATGGGTCGTGCGGCAGTCCCCAGCGGTGCCAGCACCGGCGAACACGAAGCTCTCGAACTCCGCGACGGTGACAAGAAGCGCTTCCTTGGCAAAGGCGTGCTCAAGGCCGTCGATGCCGTGAACAACGAACTCGCTGACGCTCTCATCGGCGCTGACGCCGCTGACCAGGTCGGCATCGACAAAGCGATGCTCGAAGTCGATGGCACGAAAACCAAGTCCAAGTGCGGTGCGAACGCCATCCTCGGCGTTTCCCTTGCCGTTGCCAAGGCCGCTGCGGCCACTCTCGGAGTGCCTTTCTACAAATACATCGGCGGCCCGAACGCCAAGGTGCTTCCGGTGCCGATGATGAACATCATCAACGGTGGTGCGCATTCCGATGCCCCGATCGATTTCCAAGAGTTCATGATCATGCCGAAGGGCGCTCCGACCTTCTCTGAAGCACTTCGCTATGGCGCGGAGATCTTCCACTCGCTGAAGAAAATTCTGCACGACCTTGGCCTCAGCACCGCCGTCGGTGACGAAGGCGGCTTTGCCCCGACGCTGAAGAGCGCCGACCACGCCCTCGAAGTCATCGCTCAAGCTGTGGACAAGGCTGGCTACAAGCTCGGTGAGGACATCTTCATCGCCCTCGACGTCGCCTCCTCCGAGTTCTTCGACAAGGCCAAGAACAAGTACGTCTTCAAGAAGTCCGACAAGTCCGAGCGCACCGCCGCCGAACTCGTGGCCTACTACGCCGAGCTGAAGAAGAAGTTCCCGATCATCTCCATCGAAGACGGTTGCGCCGAAGGCGACTGGGCAGGCTGGGACATCATCACGAAGGAACTGGGTGCGACCACCCAGCTCGTCGGCGACGATCTTTTCGTCACCAACGTCGAATTCCTCCAGAAGGGCATCGACCTGGGCGTGGCGAACTCCATCCTCGTGAAGGTGAACCAGATCGGTTCCCTGACCGAGACTCTCGACGCCGTCGATCTCGCTCACCGTCATGCTTACACCGCCGTCATGAGCCATCGCTCCGGTGAAACCGAAGATTACACCATCGCTGACCTCGCCGTCGCCACGAACTGCGGCCAGATCAAGACCGGCTCCATGAGCCGCAGCGACCGTATCGCGAAGTACAACCAGCTCCTGCGCATCGAGCAGGAACTCGGTGAAAACGCCATCTTTGGTGGCCGCATGAAAGTTTAAACGCCGATGAACTACCGCGAACTGCGCGCATCCGAACCCCAGGGCACCTGGGAGACCTGGATGCGCGCCGTTCTCAAGGTGGCGCGGTTAGTTCTGCTGCTGCTCACCATCCCCGTGGTCTATGTCCTGTGCGACAATCCCATGGACAAGCAGGCCGCCATGCGCGGCAAGCTCGAACAGCTCCAGGCCGAGCGTGACGTGCTGAAAAGCGACCGCGACAAGCTCCTGCGCCGCATGGAGTGGATCAAAAACGACAACGCCTACCTCGAAATGGCCGCCCGTGACCGCCTGCACCTGCAAAAGGAAGGCGAGTACATCCTGCGGTTTGAGTGAGAGGTGATTTTTTCGTCCGCCGGACTTGGCAGAAGCGCGTGGCACCTCTTGAGTACCACGCATCATGCCAATCGATGATTTAAAGCAAGCCGCCCAACTGCACCGCCGCTGGCGTGGCATCGGTCCGGTCTTGTTCGCGATTTTTTACAGCCTGTTCTTTACCGCTCATTTGAAGCTGGAGAAGACGGCGGTGTATCTGAAGGATGATGTGGTCTTTGCCGCGAACACGGCGGCTTTTTTCACCGATCTGACCTCGGAACCTGCGCAAGCTGGGGCGCGTGGATCGGGGCAGGGGTGCGCTTTCTTGCTGTTGCATCATCACCCGGCGCGGGTGCTGGCGGTGGTGTGGCTGCTGTTCTCTGACAGCCCCGGTGCCGCTGCCAGGCATGCGGTGGCGGCCATGACATCCGCCGCCGGAGCATTGACCGTTGTGCTGCTGTATCTCACGCTCATGTGCTGTGGCGTTGCGCGTTTGCGGGCGGTGTTGTTTGCCAGCGTGCTTGGGGTCTCGACGGCGGTTGGTTTGTTCGCGGCGCTGCCACTGCCGCAGATTTTTAGCGCGCTGGGACTCATGGCGGCGCTGGCCGCTGTGGCGCGTGGGCGTGCGGCATTCTGGTGGGAGTTTCCTGTGGCGGCGTTTTATGCCTGCTGTTGCTCGCTGTGGAATGTCATTCCCATCCTGCTGCTGGTGTTGGTCGGCGCGGTGCGGGATAGTCATGCGGGTGGTAGCGTGCGGCCGCTGTTCAGCGGCTTCATCAGCGCGGCGCTGCTCCTGCTTGTGACGTTGGGTGCCATGAAACTCCAAAGCTGGGCCTATCCGGGCAGTGGAGCCGTTTCACCTGCCGCAGTGCTGCGTGAGTCGGTAGGAACGCTGAATCAGGCCTCGCGGCAGGCAGCCGATGTCCCCTGGGCGGCCCGGATGCAGGATGTGTGGTTCGCCAACGTGATCGCACCGACCATCAAATCGCCAGAGAAGACAGACTCAGGCCGACGTGTTATCACGCTCCCCGAAGGACGCTGGTTGGAAATGGATGTTCAGCATGGCGTCGGCGCGGTTTGGCTGCTACTGTTGCTCCTGGGCTTCATCGGGCTGCCTTGGGCGATGAGATCGAGCGCAACCGCCGTGGCGGCGCTCTTGCTTGGCGGTTGGCTGGTGCTGTTTTGTGGTGCGCTCGAAGCTTCGGGTGAGCGCCTGCTGAACTCGGCGCTGTGGACGCCCGCGCTCATCGCGCTCGTAGGTCTGGGTGTTGAGCAGCCTATTCGTCGCTGGTCCTGGCTGCAATGGCCGGTCATGGCGGCACTTGGCGTGTTTCTTGTGCTGCAATCCGCACACAACGGCCTTTTCATCGCCGAGATCGCCAAACGGATCGCGCTTTAGCCGAAGACTGGCAGCAGCGCACCGATCACCAAAACAATCAGCAGCACCAAAGCGACCCACCACCACACATTCGAGGTGAGAGCTTGTTTGGAACTCTTGCCGCCGAACTCGCGAGCGACGTAGTCCTCGTAATCGAACTCGTCATCCGGCAGATCCAGGCCGTCCGCGTCGGTATTTCCGCTCCAGCCGGATTTTTCACAGGCTCCGCAGTCATCGCAGGCAGCGGCTCCGCGTCTCACCCATTCGCCGCAGGCCGGGCACTGGCCGGGAGGCTTGAACCGAGCGCTCATGGCGAAACACCAGGGCGGCGGACCAATGGCGCCTCATTGGCATGATGCCGCGAAGCCGAGACCTCCAGCCGATGAAACGCGCTCGTATCGGCCATGCCGCCGAGATTTAGCAGCGGCATCCATCCAGCCTGCCGCGAGGA
>JBIKYB010000127.1:0-13974 GCA_044355475.1 Prosthecobacter sp. | reverse complement strand
GATCGACAAGCGTCTCGCCACGGGCGAGTTCGACGCGGTGACCTTCATCCACAACGAAACCTCCACCGGCGTGCTCAGCCCCATCGCGGAAATCGCCGCGCTGAAGAAGAAGTATCCCGAGGTGATGTTCATCACAGACTCGGTGTCCGGTTTCACGACGGTGCCGGTGAATTTCGACGAACTCGGCCTGGACGTGCTGCTCACGGGCAGCCAGAAGGCCTTCGCGCTGCCTCCGGGCCTCGCGCTGTTCACCGCCAGCGAGGCAGCGATGGCGCGTGCGGCGACGATCAATGACCGCGGCTACTACTTCGACTTCCTGGAGTTCAAGGCGAACGGCGAGAAGAGCATGACACCAAGCACGCCGTGCATTTCGCTGATCTACGGCCTGCGTCATCAGCTCAACAAGATCTTTGCCGAAGGCGTGGACAACCGCTACGCGCGTCACGCCAAGCTCAACGGCATGGTGCACGACTGGGTGAGCCGGAACGGCTTCGAGTTCTTCGCACCGGAAGGTTATCGCTCCAAGTCGCTGACCTGCGTCGCCAACAACAAGAACATCGACGTGGCGGCCTTCATCGCCCTGCTGAAGAAGAACCACAGCATGATCATCGACGGCGGCTACGGGAAGCTGAAGGGCAAGACCTTCCGCGTCTCAAACATGGGCGACGAGTCCGAGGCGAGCATCAGCACGGTGATCGCCGCGCTGGATGACAGCCTCGCGAAGCTGTAAGGCCTGCCTTTGGCGGATTAAAACATGCGCGAGGTGAATCTGGGCGCATTTTCAGACGTTCTACCTTCTGACATGGCCAAAACCCTCCGTGCACTGCTTCCCCTCGTCATCCTGGCCGCCTGCGGCTGGTATGGCTGGTGGCTGATCACGCACAAGCCGGAGATGAAGACGATGGAGACTCGTCCGGTGCTCGTGACGGTGGAGGGCATCACCTTGAAAAAGACGAGCTATCCGGTGCGCGTGGCCTCGCAGGGCGCGGTGCAGCCGCGCACGCGCAGCACGCTGCTGCCGGAGGTGGCTGGCATGATCACCGAGGTGAGTCCGGCGTTCCGCCCCGGCGGTTTTTTTGAGAAGGACGAGGTGCTGATCAAACTGGACCCCGTGGACTATGAAACCGCCGTGATGACCGCCAAGGCCGCCGTGGCGCTGGCGAAGGTGACGCTGGTGGAAGAAGAAGCGAGAGCTGAGCAGGCGCTGGAAAACTGGAAGGCTCTGGGCCGTCAAGGCGCACCGGGCGAGCTTGTCTCGCGCTCACCGCAGGTGGCGCGGGCGAAGGCCGATCTGGCCGCCGCTGAGGCACGCGTGGTGAAAGCGGAGCGTGATGCGCAGCGCACCGTGATTCGTGCGCCGTATGCCGGGCAGGTGTTGGAGCAGGCCGTCGATGTGGGCCAATATGTCGGCCAGGGCACCACTTTGGGACGTATTTTTGCCACGGACTTCGTCGAGGTGCGCCTGCCGCTGCCGGAACGTGAAAGTCAGCATGTGAAGCTGCCGGAGCGCTATCGCGACGCCAGTTCCGCGCTGCCAGCAGCGAAGGTGAAGCTGCGCACGACTGCCGCAGGCAAGAGCGTGATCTGGGAAGGCCGTCTCGTGCGGGTGGAGAGCGCTCTGGATGAAAGCACGCGCCAGACCACCGCCGTGGCGCAGATCGACAATCCCTTTGCCAAACGTGCGGATGGTGCGCCGCCGCTCAAGATCGGCCAGTTCATCGAGGCGGAGATCGAAGGCGAGGCGCTGAACGATGTCTTCGTCATCTCCCGCTCTGCCGTGCGTGCGGGCGATGAGATCATCCTGATCACGCCTCAAAACACGTTGAAGCGCATGTTTGTGGAGCCGATTTTCGGCACCAGCCAGCACATTGTCGTCTCCGCCAATGCCGCCAAAGCTCCTAAACAAGGTGACGTGCTCTGCCTCACACCGATCCCCTTCCCGGCGGACGGAGCGCGGGTGAATCCCGTCATCGACGGTATGCCACCGACCGAAAAAGTGGCTGATCAGAAGAAACCGGAGAAGAAATCCGCAATGCTGGTGCCAGAGGCGAAACCGCTGCCGTGAAAGTAGGAGAGCACATGAAGCAGTGGTGATTTCCCACAGATTCAGAAAACCCGCCGATTCCTTTTCTGACTCTGGCACTCGGTGGGTTTGCTGAGAGCCGTGTTCCCGGGACAGCCGAAATCAATCTCCGGCAATCAATCCGCTCCTCAATTGAGCAAGATCTTGATGCTCAAGCCCTAGCCCTCACAAATCTGTTACGAGGCCAGACTAACTCTGGCACGACGGATGCTTTTGAAGACTACGGATGGAACCGACCCGCATCATTCCCATATCAAGCGCCCGCACCGCCTCAGGCGCGCAACCTAGCAACATCGTGCGTATGGAAGCTGATCCCGGCCTCATCAAGATGGAGTCTGCTCAGGGACGCGAGACCGTTTCTGGCGGCGACTCAGAATCCGCCCAGCGCTTCGCAGGCGAGGTGAAATACGTCGGCTACTACACGGACAAGCTGGTCGAGACCCTGGGCATGCGCCGCCTTGAAATCGCCATCGTGGAAGACCGTGAGGGGCAAACTTCCATCAGCGCCGGACAGCAAGCCGGAAATTGGCACGGCGTGGTCAGCAGCAATCGCCGCTCCATCCGGCAAGTGCGCGAGTCACTGGCGCGCTGAGTTTTTCTTTCCAAGTATGAGTTTGAATTCTGCCATCACTGCGGCCGCCTCGCTGCAACGCCTCGACGGAGTCGCTGGCGTCATGCTTTTCAAAGGCCGCCACACCATCCACCGGCAGATGCCTTTCTCAGACACTCGCGCTGAGGAGCTGCGTGAGATCATCAGCCAGATGCTCGATGGTTACCGACAGGTGCGGCGCAAAATCCGCCAAATCTACCTCGAATTTGACGGCGGTGTGCTGCTGGCTGTGGTGCAGGACGAGTCGGTGATGCTGTTCTTCCTGACCTCACGAGCCGATGCCGATCTGGCTGCCAGCGCCGCCTCAGTGATGCTGAACGATCATGCCAGCATCCTGAGCATCACTTCTTCCGATGCCCAGCCTGTGTCACGTCATGCAGACGGCATTGAGGAACTCGTCGTCACCAGTCCTCGCGCCCTTTCACAGATCACCGAAAAAGCCGAGCCCACCGTGAACCAGTGGGGCGCGGTGAGGAAATGCGTGGAAGGCGTGCTAGGGAAGGTCATGGGCCGGGCGCAGGCCTCCAATCTCATCGAGCGAACCATCGAGGAAGCCGGCATCAGCGATCCCTACCGCCTCGCCGTCACCGATGTGCGCAAGCTGGCCGCCAGCGTCATTGAGCATGTGCCGAACACGACGAAACGCCGCCAACTCCTCGTCGAACTCGACGTCGCGATGGAGCATTTGAAATTTTAACCACGTCTCTTTTCCATGAATCACCTCCGCGCCTGCCTGCTCGCTTGCTTTGCCCTCACCCTGACCGCCACTGGCCAGGAAAGTGGGAAAATCGAGGCCAAGCTCGACACCATCATCCAAAAGCTCGAAACGAACCAAGGCACGCTCAATGAAGTGGCAAAGGCTGTGAAGAACGAGGCTCCCTCGACTCCCGCCGCGAGCGCTCCAGCGGCCCCCGCCGACGCGGCGGTGAAGGCGGACATCGAGACCGTCCAGCTCAATTTAAACCTCGTGTGGATGGTGATCACTGGTGCGCTGGTGTTCGTGATGCAGGCCGGGTTTGCCATGGTGGAGCTGGGATTCGCCCGTGCGAAAAACAGCATCAACATCATCATGAAGAACTTCCTCGACTTCTGCATTAGCGCGATCGTGTTCCTGTTCGTGGGCTTCGGGTTGATGTTTGGCACCTCCTGGGGCGGCTGGATCGGCACGGACAGCTTTTGGATCTCCAGCCACGCGGCGGATGACAAGCTGTGGGCTTTCTGGTTCTTCCAGGTGGTCTTCGCGGGCACTGCCTGCACGATTGTGTCAGGCGCGATGGCCGAGCGCACCAAATTCGTCGGTTATCTGATCTATGCGGGGCTGCTGGCCGCCATTGTGTATCCACTCGGCGGCCATTGGGCATGGGGCAGCTTTGGCGGAGCGTTTGGCGTGGGCGGTGAAAAAGGCTGGCTTGAAGCGATGGGATTTGTCGATTTCGCCGGTTCCACTGTGGTGCATGGCTGCGGCGGTGCATGCGCGCTGGCGGGCATTCTCGTGGTGGGTGCACGACATGGCCGCTTCGCGAAAGACGGCACGCCGCGCTTGATCGCCGGTCATAACATTCCCCTCGCCGCGTTCGGGGTCTTCATCCTATGGTTTGGCTGGTTTGGATTTAACGCAGGGTCCACGCTGATCGGCAACGGCACCATCGGTCGCATCGCGGTGAACACGACGATTGCCCCCGCTGCGGCTGCTCTTTCCGCGATGATTTCCATGTGGTTCGTGCAAGGCAGGCCGGATGTGGGCATCACGCTGAACGGTGCGCTCGGCGGCGCAGTCGGTGTGACAGCCTGCTGTGCGAATATCTCGCCCGCCTCGGCCTTCATCGTCGGTTTGATCGCCGGAATCATCACCACGGTCGCCACCATCGCGCTGGAGCGCCTAAAGATCGACGACGCCGTCGGAGCGGTGCCGGTGCATCTATGCAATGGCTGGTGGGGAACGCTCAGTGTGGCCTTGTTCAACATGGACGGATTCGACGCCAACAAGCTCGGCGTGCAGGCGCTCGGCACCTTCTCCGTGACACTGGCATCATTCGTCATCTGCTTTGGCATTTTCAAGGTCGTGGACATGGTTGTCGGCCTGCGCGCCACGGACAACGAACAGATCGACGGCTTGGACTTCGCCGAACACGCTGCGAACGCCTATCCCGACTTCCAGACGACGGAGCAGGCGTGAGGCAAGCAAGGTCATGCCTTGCGCAAGATCGGCGGGGCAACGGAAATGCCTCTGTGCGTTGATACGCGGTCATGATCAACCTCACCCGCCTTTACTGTGATGTCGCCCAGCCCATGGATCACCTGCGCTATGGTCGCGGCCACGGATCACCGACCTCGGCAGCCGAACGTCGTCCAATTGTCGTCTGGAACATCACCCGCCGCTGCAATCTGAAATGCGTGCATTGCTACCAGGACTCGGACTCAAAGTTCTATCCCGGTGAATTGAGCTGGGAGCAGTGCCAGGCGGTCGTGGACGATCTCGCGGACTACAAAGTGCCAGCGTTGCTGCTTTCCGGGGGCGAGCCGACGATTCATCCGAAGTTCTTCGAACTGGCCGAATACGCCACGGGCAAAGGCTTGCGGCTCACGCTTTCCACCAATGGCACGCTGATCAATCCCGAGTGGGCCCAGCGCATCAAGGACATCGGCTTCTCCTACGTCGGCATATCGCTGGATGGCATGGGGGCCACTCACGATCACTTCCGTGGGAAAGTCGGAGCCTTCGACAAGGCCGTAGCCGCCTTCCGCAACTGCAAGGCCGTCGGCCAGAAGGTCGGCCTGCGTCTCACCCTGTCGCGTCACAACATCGCCGACATTGAAGGCATCCTCGACTTCATCGAGCGCGAGGACATCGAGCGCGTGTGCTTCTACCATCTCGTCTATAGCGGGCGCGGTTCCGAACTCATGGAAGTGCCGCATGAGGAGACACGCGGTGCCATCGACAAAATCCTCGACCGCACCGCCCAATGGGCTGCCAGCGGCAAACCACGCGAGGTTTTGACGGTGGATCAGCCTGTGGATGGTCCCTATCTTTACATGCGCCTAAAACGCGAGAACCCCGAGCGTGCCGCACGCGCGATGGAACTCATGAACTGGAACGGCGGCGGCGCGAACAGCAGCGGCACCGGCATCAGCAACATCGACACGCAGGGCAATGTGCATCCCGATCAGTTCTGGCATGAACTCACGCTCGGCAACGTGAAGGAGCGCAAGTTCAGCGACATCTGGAGCAACCGCGACAACGCCACGCTCAACGCCCTGCGTAACCGTAAAGAGCACCTCACGGGCAAATGCGCGGAATGCAGCTTCCTGGATGTCTGCGGCGGCGGCTTCCGCGTGAGGGCGCTGCAAATGACCGGCGACTTGTGGGCACCTGATCCATCCTGCTACTTGAATGAGCAGGAGCGAAGCCACGCGCTCGCGGCATAAAATCACACTCAGAGTGGTGACTATGAAAATTAAGATCCCCACGACAATCGAAGGTGATTTTGCCTGGTGTGGCTCTTGCTGTTTTCGTGGATAACTGCCAACATCGCGCCGTTCACGGTGGGTGCGATTGCGTCATCCATCTTGGAGTCATCAACAGCGTTTTTACGATCATGAAAGCCTCGTTTGCATCCTCCTTGTCTGTTCTGCGCACTTTGGCCGCTCCTGCGGCGGCCCTGCTGCTCTGCCAGTGCGCCATGCCAAGCCGGGAGGCTTGGCAGTACATCCAGAGCAATGGTCTGCTGACCTATCTGGGCAGTGCGCAGCGGTCCTCTCCGCCCTTCCACACCGGGCATTCGCGCACCCAGCAGTCTATCGCCAGCCAGCGCGGCTTTTACAGCCCCAGGTCGCCTTCCATTTCATCCTACTATGCTGCGCCCCCCCGCCAGCCCCGCGCCCCGTACCAGCCGAGCCGCTACTACGCCGCGCCTTCGCAGGACAGCGTCGTCAATTATGATCGTCGGCCTTCCCCAGCTCGGCCAAAACCTGCTCCAGCCGCGCCACAGAAACAAAAGATGTCTGTGGAAGAGCCAAACACGGCTGCGCAGATCGTGAAAAACGACACACCTTCCCGCCCTCCAAGCCCTACCCCAAACACACCTCCCTCCGCACCCTCCGATCTGCCTTACGGCACTGCGGTTCCTGGACGGACCAACATGGTGAATAGCCCCTACGCGGGCAAAACACAGTTGGTGGATGTCTCTGGCATGGGCACCGGCCAGACCGTGAAATGCCCCTACACCGGCAAACTCTTCAAGGTGCCGCCTCAACAGCAGGCCTCCAACAGCACGACTCCGCCATTGGAGTCGAAAATCGAGACACCGAAGACCGACTCACCGCCCAAGGCTGAGGACAAAAAGCCCTGATTCAACGTCTCCTGACGGGCAGCGCCCGGAAACCGGCAGTATTTGGTCTTGATTCACCCTTGATCAGTGGAACTCTTGCCGCCCTCAAAACCGTAAACGACAACCGATCCAATCCATCATGGGCCAGCAACTCAATAAAATCGTCAAACGCCGCCGCCGCAAAAAGTATCTCGAACGCAAGAAGGCCCTCGTGAAGGCTGGAGTCTCCCGCAAAGCCCGTGCCGCCAAGGCCGAGCCCAAAGGCGTGAAAAAAGCCGCCACCAAGAAACCCGCCGCCAAAAAAGCTGCTCCCGCTAAGCCCAAGGCCGCTGAAGTCGCCGCCGAGGTCGCTGTGGAAACGACTGCTCCGGTGGAAACAGCCGTTGTGGAATAAGATAGGCTGCTGCGAAAACCGCACCTTCAAACTTCAACACCGTCCCGGCCCTGCCGCGACGGTGTTTTGTTTTTCAAGGCCTGCTCAACGAAACCACGGACTGCCGAAGCCGGAACTCGATGACGAGGAGCCTGCGCCAAAGGCGTCATGATAGCCGCGCTCAAAACTGGCGCGGTAACGCGGATCATAGCGCCCCACATGCGCCGCCGGATCAGCCACGCGCCCACTGGTGCGGTCGCGCAGGCCGTAGTCGTAACCCTGGTTGTAGGCCGGATCGCGTTGCGCTTGCGGCTGTTGCTGCGGAGGCAACGGATTCACCGGTGCGCCTTGGCCCGGCCACTGCAAGCCGCCCGAGGTGCTTTGCTGTGACTGCGTGTAGCCTTGGCTGTAGCCGTCCCGATAGGCCAACACCGTGTTGCGGTCGAAACGCGTGGTGTGGCGACCATAATTTTTCGCCTGGCGCTGCTGCGCGTCCATCTGCCCGTCCTGCCAGCCACGTTCATAGGCCATGCGATTGAGGTCCGTGCCGCGCTCCCGCATCTCCAGCCGCTGGTTCGGATCTCCATACGGATAAGTGCCTTGTGGGCCTTGCATCATCGGGTCAAGGCATTGAGTCAGCAGCAGGGGAAGGGTCAGTGAAGCGAGAAGAGTGACTTTCATGTGAGATCAGCGTAAAAGCACCTCCCAGCGCTGGCAAGAGCGCAATCTGCGGACTGCATGCCGCGTTTGTTTCCGCATGAAGCTGACGCTCCTGACCTCGACCTCGAAATCCAACTGACAATCCGTCTGTCATCACCGTATTTCATCACATCATGTTCACTCGCTCAAATCTCCAGCGCCGCGCCTTCCTCGGCAAATCCTCGCAAGGTCTCGGTGCCATCGCGCTTGCTTCTCTGCTCCAGCCTGCGCACGCGGCACCGATGCGCGGCGTACTCGGCAGACTGCCGCTGCCGCAAAAAGCGAAGCGGGTGATCTGGCTCACCATGGCGGGAGGACCGTCGCATTTGGAGACGTTTGATCCAAAACCGAAGCTCGCGGAGATGGATGGCAAGCCGATGCCAGAGTCGTTCACCAAGGGGCAGCAGCTCGCGCAGCTTCAAGGCAAGCCGCTGAACTGCTTCGGGCCGCAGCATTCGTTCACAAAGTTCGGCAAGAACCACATCGAGATTTGCTCGCTGTTTCCACAGATCGGCAGCGTGATCGACGACATCTGCCTCATCCGCAGCATGACCACCGATGCGATCAATCACGATCCGGCGCACATGTTCATGAACACAGGGTCGCAGATCGCTGGCAGACCGAGCATGGGCTCGTGGATCACCTATGGACTCGGCACCGACGCGACGGATTTGCCAGGCTTCGTTGTTTTGACCTCACTGGGAGTGGGCGGACAGAACCAGCCCATCGCCGCGCGGCAGTGGAGCAGCGGCTTTTTGCCATCGAAGTATCAGGGCGTGCAGCTTCGCGCCAAAGGCGATCCCGTGTTGTATCTGACGAACCCGAACGGCGTCACGCGTGATCGCCAGGGAGCCGATGTGGCGGCCATTAACGCGCTGAACAAGCAGCATGACGCACTTGTCGATGATCCTGAGATCGCCACACGCATCGCGCAGTATGAGATGGCCTTCCAGATGCAGGCGAGCGTGCCTGATTTGATGGATGTGAGCGCCGAAGGGGCCAAGACACTCGAACTCTACGGCTGCCAGCCTGGAGACGGCTCTTTTGCCTCAAATTGCCTCCTGGCGCGTCGTCTCGCCGAGCGCGGCACGCGTTTCATCCAGCTTTATCACAAAGACTGGGACCATCACGGCGGCGTGAAGCTGGGCGTGGAGCAGAAGGCGAAGGAAATCGACCGCGCCTGCATGGCGCTCATCACCGATCTCAAACAACGCGGCATGCTGGATGAGACGCTCATCGTCTGGGCTGGCGAATTCGGCCGCACGCCGATGTCCCAGGGCGGCAGCGGGCGCGATCATCACAACAAGGCGATGTCCGTCTGGCTGGCGGGCGCAGGAATCCAAGGTGGCATCGTCCATGGAGCCACCGATGACCTCGGATACGCCGCCGTGGAGAAAATCACGACCGTACATGACCTGCACGCCACGATGCTGCACCAACTCGGCATCAAGCACGACGCTTTCAGCTTCAAGTTCCAGGGGCTTGATGCCAAACTCAGCGGCGTGGAAGGCGCGAAGGTGATCAAGGACATCCTCGCCTGAGATTCCGCCCCACGAAGCACTTTTCACGTCTCACCTCTGACTTTTAACCCGCCAGTCAAGGTTGCGTGGGTTTCTTCATCGCCCGCGGCTTGTCGGTGTAGAAGACCATGGAAAGGCTGAGGTTTTCTTTTTCACCCACGGGCGTGCCGACGAGCGGGATGGGGACTTTGTACGGGAACTCGGGGCTGGGGACGAAATCGCGGTCAAAGGCAAGCATGGGGCCGCGGATGATGAGATCACGCCATTCGGCGTAGGGGCCGGTGTAGAGGTCGGTGATGCGTTCCACCTTGGCGGAGACCGGCGTCATGACGAAGCCGGCCAGCTTCGCACCACGTTCCTCCGCCTTGGCTTTCATGGTCTCGTAATCGACGCGCTGGACTGGAAGGTTCACGCAGGGCACATCGGCATACCAGGCGACGAAGGCAGGCGAGTCGGAGATGACGAACTCGTTCTTCTCCATCAGCAAGCGCAGGATGTAGGCACGCTCGGGCAGGAAAGGCGGCCAGTGCGGCGGGATCTTGCTACCCATGGTTAGGCCAAATTTCATCAGCAGCGGCAGGTTCACCAACAAGGGCAGCGCGGTGATGCCCAGCGCGGCCAGCGGAGCACCCCAGCGAGCCAGGAATTCGCCGGACACCTGAAACCGCGACCACAGGACGACCAGCATCGCGGCCCCCAGGACGCTCATGGCCGGCATGAGCACGATGTAGAGAGCGTTGTCATCTTTCTCAACATTCGCCAAGCCGAGCAGTCCCATGCCCAGCGCCACGCAGAAGAAAACGAGCGCGAGCATCCAGCAGGCGGCGGCGGTTTCTGCTTTTTTAAAGCGGTGCATCAGCGCGATGAAAAACAGCAGCGCAGGCACGACGAAGCCGAGATGCGCATACAGATGCGCAAGCTGATCTTGCCAGCCAAGCCCGACATGCCGCAGCAGCTCATGCACCTGAATCAACGGCACGGAGGGGGTGAAATCACGCAGCAGCGAGTCATGCGCCATGGTGGAGGACTGGGCCTGAAAGAGGGCGCGGATGCCGCCGAGCGGCTCGCCGCAGAGCTGGGTGTTCCACCAGCCCCACGCGGCCAGCGCCAGCACCGGGAACAGCGCCACCACGAGCGCGCCCGACCTGCCACCCGGCAAAAAAACCGCCACTCCGATGATGATGCCTAGCACGATCCAAAGCGCCATCCAGTGCGTGAGCACCATCAGGGCGCAGACAGCCCCCAGCACTGCCAGTGGCGCGAAGGTGCCGCGATTTTCCGCCGCACGACACGAGGCGGAGGCATACAGCCGGAATGACAGCGCAAACAGAGGCAGCAGCAGCCCCCGTGGTGATCCGCTGACCATCAGCTCCCACGCCGGCTCGCACACCAGCAGCGCCAGCGCCGCGATGCCGGCCACATGCTCGTCAAAGAGCCGACGAGCCGCGCCATGGGTGAAAAAAATCGTCAGCAGATACCAGATGACTCCGAAGCTGGCGATCACACGGTCCAGAAGATAGATGGCACCACCTGCCTGCGGGTCATAGACCTGCCAAGGATGCAGCATGCGAAACACCGCCGACCACAGCAGCGGCTGCAGCGGTGGTTGGACGGTCTCCGGCATCGCGGCAGGCGAGGGCTGGCGCGCCGCCTTTTCCATCTGCGCCCACGCGTAGGGCTGCGTGACGAGCGTTTGATACGAACCCGTGCGTGAGATCTGCCGCGCTAGCTGCGCCTGGTTCATGCCCTCCACGCTGCTGAGGCCGCGAAACGTCACAAACACATGCAGCAGGGCCATGACAAGGGCGGCGGCGTAAAAAACCAATCGTGGCAGCGCACCAGGACCGGAGGAGTGAGGGGACGGCATGTCCTCATCATTCCACACTCAAGCAGGACGTGCCAAGAACGTTCTCGCGTTACCCATGCGGCTCGAAGATCACCCCCGCGCAGTCCTTGCGCCCCTCGGTCGCGGCGCAGCGCCAATGCCAGCGCACCGCCGGTTTCACAAAGGAGCCTAGGTCTCCGTCCAGGATGCGAAACTGCGCCAGCAACTCGCCTCCCTCTCGCACATTGAGCGAACGCGCCGCCACCTTACCAGAAAGCGTGCCGCCAGGCTCCAACGTCACCGGCCCCTCGCACACAAAGTTTCCGCTCGCATGGCCGAAAACATGGAGTGAGCGCGCCCTCACCTCCTGCAAAAAAGTCACCTCACAGCCCCGTGCCACCTCCAGGCGATCACAAACAACGAAATCAGCGATGAGCCCGTCCGTGTCGATGGTGCGAGAAGGCAGCTCCAGCACCTGCTGCTCCACGCGCTTGAGCTTTTGAGTGCAGAAGGGGCACGAAGGCGTGGAAAAATCCCCCGATGTCGTCACCACGAAGAGAAAATTGCTTTTGTCGCGTGGCAGGGCGCGAAGCGCGGCATCCAGAGCCATGGCATCCACCGCTTCGATGCGAAACTCCTGCGCCTTGCGCAACGCGGCCGGGCTGAATCCCGCCGGAGCGATCAAAATGCCGCGCGTGTCACGCGCCGTGCGCACCTCCTGGGCAAAACGCGTCACCGTGTCTGCCGTGGCTCCCCATTCGTTCCAGGGAGCGACCTTCACCATCGCACGACGCGGCTTGGACGACTTCGGCTGCTCGATCATGCCAAAATGCACCGAGCCATCTGGCAGCACACGCGATCCCGCCAGCTCACAGCCCGCCCCGGCCACCATGGACCGCGCCAGCTCAACCAACCGCGCCCAGTCCAGGCTGGCGATCAGCTCCGGCGACCAGCCGTCCAGCCGGTCCGCGCCACCCTGCGGCTTCTTCGCGAAGCCGGCTTCTTTGAGGGTGGCGAAAGGATCGAGCATGAGGCGGGATGGCTAGATGCTGGTTGCTGGATGGAGCGTCATGAGCGGTACCAAAGCCGCAACCATCCAATAATCCACCAATCCATTCATCCAGCATCTAGCTTCCAGGATCGAGCATCCAGTGATCCAGCTTGCCGCATCTCCAAAACCCTGTTTCTTCCGCGCCTCATGTCCAAGGCAGCGAAACACGAAGAAACCAAGTTTTTTACCACCGGCACATCTCAAGACCCGTTCGTCTTTGCCTCCGGTGACGCGCTGCCGGAAATCACCGTCGCCTACGAGACCTACGGCAAGCTCAACGCCGACGGCAGCAATGCCATCCTGCTCTTCCACGCTCTTTCCGGCAGCCAGCACGCCGCCGGAGTGAACACCGCCGTACCGCAAACCGACGAACGCTGGACGAAAGACATCCACCACGGCTGGTGGGATCTCTTCATCGGCCCGGACAAGGCGCTGGACACGAAACGCTACTTCATCATCTGCGCAAACTACCTCGGCGGTTGCTACGGCTCCAGCGGCCCCGCCTCCATCAATCCCGCCACCGGCAAACCCTACGCCGGCAGCTTTCCACCCGTGCGAACCAGTGATGTGGTGCAGTCCCAGCTCGCCTTGCTCGACCATCTTGGCATCCAGAAACTCCATGCTGTGATCGGTGCGTCCGTCGGCGGCCTTTTGGCGATCAATCTGGCCACCCTGCACCCGGAACGTGTGAAGCTCGTGGTGCCGATCGCCAGCGGCTGCCGCACCACTGTTCTCACACGCCTGACCTTGTTTGAGCAGGTGCTCGCCATCGAAAATGACCCGCATTTCAAAGGTGGCGACTATTACGAGAGCACCGCGCCTGAGTACGGCCTCGCGCTCGCACGCATGATCAGCCACAAGACCTTCGTGCATCTGGACGCCATCGAGCGCCGCGCCAGGCAGGACTTGAAGCAAGGCGGCGACACGCTCTCCTGGTACCGCGTGCAGCACAACGTGGAGAGCTACATGCTCCACCAGGGCAAAAAATTCGTGAAGCGCTTCGACGCGAACACCTACCTGCGCATCGCCGACATGTGGCTGCGTTTTGATCCCCTACGAGACGCGGGCGTCTCATCGTACACCGAGCTGTTCGCCCGCAGCGCTGCCGCCGGGCAGCACTACCTCATCTTCAGCATCGACAGCGACTTTTGCTTCTACCCCGAGGAGCAGGCCGAGCTGGTCAGTCATCTCGAAAAAGCCGAGGTCTCCAACATGCACATCACCGTGCATTCGGACAAAGGCCACGACTCCTTCCTCCTCGAACCCCAGCTCTACACCCCGCACCTCGCCTTCACCCTCGAAGGCCGCTGGAACAAAGCCTCGGTGGACCGCACGGTGCCAGAGGTGGAGTGAAAGATGCGCTATTGAAGTTGTGCGATGGATGGGTGGCTTTTAGTCTGATGGCTCCTGCTGCATGACTTTCAACCGCTCCAACCTCTGCTGGCTGGCCCTGGGCCTGATCACGGCGGGCTATCTGCTCTTTTG
>JBIKYB010000418.1:0-4109 GCA_044355475.1 Prosthecobacter sp. | reverse complement strand
CCCGGCCCGACATCCTCCAGGAATTCACCGCCGACCTCGCCGAACGCTACGCCGAGGACGCCTTCGCCGCGAGTTGCGAGGTGTTTTCGCTCAAGGCTGGCGAGGAGCCCAAGGTGGTGGCGACATTTGCGGGGGCGGAGTGATCACGGACCGTCAAACACCACACCGTCTCCCGTTTCTTTGCCGATGCCTTTTTTGTGCTCGATGCCCTCGGCACGGCGACGCCTTGCCTCGGCGAAGAATTCTTTGAGGATGCCAACGCAGTCGTCATTGAGGACACCGGAGGTGATTTCACAGCGGTGGTTGAGGTTGGGGGCTTGAAGGAGGTTCCAGTAGCCGCCTGCGGCACCACCTTTGACATCGGGGCAGCCAAAGATGACGCGGCGGACGCGGCAGTGAATGATGGCCCCGGCACACATGGGGCAGGGCTCCTTGGTGACGTAGAGATCGCACTCGTTGAGCCTCCAATCCCCCAGGGCGCTCTCAGCCTGGGTGAGGGCGAGCATTTCGGCATGGGCGGTGGCGTCCTTGAGCGTCTCCACCTGGTTCCAGGCGCGACCGATGACAGTGCCCTGATGCACGATGATGGCTCCAATCGGCACTTCGTCCTGTTTGGCAGCCTTGCGGGCCTGCCGCAGGGCATCGCGCATGAAATGCTCGTCGTCGAAAGGGTTGATGATGAGGGTGTCGGACACGCGGGTTTTATAAACGGCTGCGCGGCCAACTCAAACCTTGAACTTTGAACCTTGAACCTTATCTCAGGGCATGGATCACACGACCGACCTCATTCTCCCGTCCCTGCTGGCCTCCGATTGGTCAAAAATCGGCTCCGAAGTGAAGCGTGCCGCCGACGCCGGGGCACAGTGGCTGCACTTGGACGTGATGGACGGGGCCTTCGTGGACAACATCTCCTTCGGGCCGCAGATGGTGCAGACGGTGCGCAAGCTGACTGACCTGTATTTGGACGTGCATCTAATGATTCACCGTGCGGACCACTATCTGGAGCGTTTCATCAAGGCGGGCGCGAACAACATCACGATTCATGTTGAGGCGAACTACGACAGCTCGGTGGCGGAGACGCTGAAGCGCATCCGCGCCGCCGGGCTGCACTGCGGCATTGCGCTGCACCCAAGCACGCCCTTTGAAGCGGCGCTGCCGTTTGTGAACGACATCGACCTTCTGCTGGTGATGACGGTGGTGCCCGGATTTGGCGGACAGCCCTTCATGGAGAATGAAACGATGCCGAAACTGGCCGCCGCGCGTGATTACCGCGACGCGCACGGCTTGAAATTCCATCTGGAGGTGGATGGCGGCATTTACACAAACACCGCGCCAATCGCGAAGCAGAACGGCGCGAACCTGTTCGTCTGCGGCACGTCTTCCTTTGGCCCGCCGGACATGAACCAGTCCATGCGTGATCTCGCGGCCTCATTGACCTAAAATGAAAAAGGGCAGGAGATGAACTCCTGCCCTTCGTGATTTTTTAGTTCGCAGGCGGCGGTGGCGCTGCCGGCTGGGGAGTCGCCGGGGCGTGATTATCGTCATGATGGTCATCGTCGTGATGATCATCCTGATCGTGCTTGTCCTCGCGCGGATCATGGCCTTCCTGATGCTTGATGTCGTGATGCTCGGTGACGCCTTTGAGGTGCGTCTTGAACTTACGATGGCGCTGTTGACCGGGCAGCGGGCTGATCTGCATGTTGATGTTACGACCTGCCATCTTCGGCTCCTGATCGACATGGCCCATGGTGAGAAGATCGGCCTTGATCTTCTGCGCCAGTTGATGGCCCAGCTCTTGATGCGCCATCTGACGACCGCGGAACTGAAGCTGGATGCGCACCTTGTGACCTTCAGCGAGGAAGTCCTCGGCATGCACGATTTTGATCAGGTAATCATGCGGGTCGATGCCGATGCGGAATTTCATTTCCTTCACCTTGCCGGCCTTGTGATGTTTATGGGCCTCCTTCTTGTGCTTCTCCTGGATATACTTGTATTTGCCGTAGTTGACGATCTTGCACACGGGCGGATCAGCATTCGGCGCGACTTCGACGAGGTCCAGTCCACGCTCCTTGGCGATGCGGATGGCCTGAGCGGTGGGCAGGATGCCGAGCTGATGCGTGCCATCTTCTTCTACGACGCGCACTTTCGGCGCACGGATGCGCTCATTGATGCGGGTCTGATCGACAAAGCGACCGTTTGGCCGGTCACGGCCTCCGGGGCGATTGCCACCAGGACGGAATGGACCATTGTTTGAGAAGCCTCCTGGACGAGCCGGTCCCGAGGGGCGCGGGGCACCAGCGGCAGGCCCTGCTGGACGCGGAGCGGCTGGATTGGCTGGGCCAGCAGGTCCTGCGGGACGAGGCGGGTTACCTCCGTGTGGGTTCAGGAATCCAGGAGGCCGTGTGGCGATCACCTGGAAAATCAAAAGGAAAAGACGCGCTGCGAACATCATATCAGCACAGACTCGATTCCAACATGGACGCACCCTCAACCTCCCGGTCATGCGGGGTCTGGAGACGCGTCAAAGAAAAAATCATGCGGGGAAAGTCGGAAACAAGCGGCTTTAGGAAACACGCTGGCGGAGTCATTGACTCAAACGCAGTGAATCAGTAGCGACTTTCACGAAGATGAGCAAGCCGATTTATTGACGCAATTCCACCCTTCCAAGAATCCCGATGCACGCCTCTGGCGAGGGAAAAACGTCCAGACATCAGCTTTCCCGGATTTTCCCAGCCAGAGAGTCGAGCGTGCGCTTGAAGTCGTTGGAGCCGTTGATGAGGTTTGTGACGACCTTGCAGGCGTGGATGACGGTGCCGTGGTCGCGGCCACCAAACTCATCGCCGATCTGAACGAGAGGCAGTTTGGTGAGGCTACGGACGAGGAACATGGCCACCTGACGAGCCTCTGCGATATTTTTTGGGCGGCGCGGGCCGGTGAGGTCGCTGACGCGCAGGTCGTAGTGCGTGGCGACGATGCGCTGCACGCGGTCCACCGTGATGGTCTTGGACTGGTCGTCGTCGATCACGTCATGTAGCAAGGTCGCCAAAGCAGACTCGGTGGTGACGGGGCCTTCGAGGGAGACATGGGCGGCCACTCGCATGAGGGCACCTTCCAGCTTGCGCACGTTGGCGCGGATGCGGTGCGCCATGAAGTCGAGAATCCACGAATCGAGCGCCACGTTGAAATCACTCTGTTTGCGTCGCAGGATGGCGATGCGTGTCTCGAAGTCCGGCATCTGGATCTGCGTGGCCAGCCCCCACTCAAAACGGGAGACGAGGCGGCTTTCGAGATTTTTGATGTCACTAGGCGGGCGGTCGCTGGCGAGCACGATCTGCTTCGCGTTGTTGAACAGCTCGTTGAAGGTGTGGAAGAACTCCTCCTGCGTGCTGTCCTTGCCCTCGAAGAAATGCACGTCGTCGATGAGTAGCACATCGACCTTGCGGTATTTTTGCCGGAACTGGCTGAAGGTCTGCTTTTTGATGGCGTCCACGAACTCGTTGGTGAACTGCTCGGAGGTGACGTAACGCACATTGGTGCGCGGTTTGCGGGCCAGAACCTCTTGGCCGATGGCCTGCATGAGGTGCGTCTTGCCGAGCCCCGTTGGACCGTGGAAAAACAGCGGGTTGTAGATGCGGCCGGGCTTTTCAGCGACAGCGCGGGCCACAGCGAGGGAATAGCTGCTGTTTGGACCAGCAACGAAGCTGTCGAAGTTGAACTTGGCGTTCAAACCGGCGTCACTGAAGAAGCGGATGGGCGGCTGATCGGTGGCGGTAACGCGCGCGGCCTTGATTTCCGGCATGGGCGCAAAAGCCAGCCCTGCAGGCACCGGTTCTGTGGCGACGTGAAACTCAATCGCGGCAGGAACACCCGTGACCTCAGCAACGGCATCAGCCACGGCGGCGGTGTGATTGCTCTCGATCCACAATTGATGGATCGGATTCGGCACGGTGATGATGAACCGCCCATCATCCGCAAGGCGTCCGCTGGTGCCGCTGAAGCAGCGCTGGAAATTGTCGCCACCGAGACGCTGACGTAGCACATCACAAACACGGTCCCACAGTGTTGGCATCAAAGAGAACAGTTCCGTAGGCGCATGCTGGTTGGTTCCG
>JBIKYB010000417.1:0-4114 GCA_044355475.1 Prosthecobacter sp. | reverse complement strand
CTTTTTCGATGGTCTGGCGGGCGGTGAGGCCGGTGGTGTTTTCGAGCCGGGCGTTCACGGAGGTGCGAACGGCTTCGCCAAGCTGGCTGCGGAGCTTGCCAGCCTCGTCTTTGCGTTTTTCGTCACGTTCTGCGGAGGCGAGGGCCTCGGACTGTGGTTTGAGGCCGAGGTAAAGCTTTTGCAGGCCGTTGCGCTCGGTGGGGGTGAGGATTTGATCGAGCAGACGGCTGCGGAGGTTGGTGTCTTTGAGGCTGAAGGCGAGGAGGACTTTGATCCAGCGTGGATCGGTGTCCGTGGAAGGGAGGCCGAAGTCGGGGTTGTGCGTTTGATAATGGATTTCGGAAACGCGGCCCTGCTCGTCGTAGAAGTGCATTTCGTTGGGCAGCATGTAGAAACTGAGAATGGCAGGAGCGCTGATGCTGGCACCGTTGTCGGCGAAGAGGCCGATGTCGATGCGGTGGCTGCGAATGCCGGTGCTGTTGACCACGGGCGGCTGCCAGCGGACGCGGATGCGCATGACGGGCTTGTCGGGGGCGCTTTCGATGCTGACGAAGCGCGGATCGCCCTGGAGCAACGCGGCGCGCATCTGGATCGGACCATTGACGGGGTTGAGGGTCTTTTCGAGGCTGATGAGCAGGCCGTGCTCGGCCTCGTTGCCACGCAAAACACGGGCGATGGAGGCGGGCGTGTCGGCAAGCTGCCAGGGATAAGAGCCAGCGTGCTCAAAGTAGTGCTTTCCGGCCTCGATCTTCGTCTCCTCGATGATCTGCATGATGACGACGGGCGGGATTTTCTCCGGCGTCATCTCATGGGCGGTGCGGACCATCTTTTCCTCGTCGATCTGTGTGCCGTCAAAGACCACGGGATGCGCCTTGCCGGTGAAGTAGTCCTCGGGGGTCTGCACCATCTTGTTGGAGCGGCGAAAGATCGACTGAAGCGTGGGGCAGAGCATCCGCTTGGCGAGGAGGAGCTTTTGCGTGTCAGGCGGTAAGGCGGCGGTGGTGGAAAGCAGCGCTTGGAGGAAAGGCTGGTCGGTGAAGGACGAACCCTGCGAGATGAGCAAGGCGGGTGTGTTCACCGGCAGGAGATCGCCATAGCCGCCGATGCCGTTGGCCCCGATGTCGTGATCCTGGTGCTCGGGGTAGATGAAGAGGTTGTTGGCGAGGTATTGCTGGGCTAGGAAGCGGTTTCCACCGGGGTCCATCATGTAAAGGCGCGGCAGGCAGCCGAGCTGCTCGGCACTGGAGGCCATGGAGCAGTTTCCGAGCGTGGGATGCTGGCGAACCTGCGTGGCAGCACCGATTTCACCCGCCACAGCCTTGTGAACTTGCAATTGTGGGTAGAGCGCGGTGTTCAGCGGCGAGTGTTGGCCGTCGCGGTTTTCATAAGTGATGGCCTTGAGCCCGGCGGCAGTGCCGTTGGTGAACCATTCGTTGAGCAGCTTCGCGACTTCATCGCCACGAGTGGTGACGGGCTGCTGCTGGGCATGGACGACCGAAATGCCCAGCGTGAGAAACGCAAGGGAGCGCAGGGCGGCCATGGGCATGAAATGCACGCGCCATTGTCACGGCTGCGTCAGGAATGGTCAAGCGGCGTGGTGTGCATGAATCACGCTTCATTGACCACGAGCGGGAAGCGGAGGCGGACTTCGGTCCCACGGTCAGGACTGCCTTGAACAAAAAGCTGGCCGCGCATCTGATCGGCGAAGACGGCGAGGATTTTCAGCCCAAGGCCGCCGCCTTCGCCGGGATGGAACTCCGTCGGCAGGCCGACACCGTCATCCCGAACGGTGAGTTCGCCGCTTTCCTCCGTGTAGCTGAGTGTTGCGACGATCTGGCCCTGGCGGCCATGGGGGAAGGCGTGCTCGAAGCTGTTGGAGAGCGCTTCATTGAGTGTGAGCGCCAGCGGCATGAGCCATTCTGGTAGCACGGGGCCTTCCTGGATTTCAAGGCGCACGCTGATTTGCTCCGGCGTCACCTCATAGCATTCGCGCAGGTGGGCGACGAGGCTGAGGGTGAAGTCGCTGAAGGTGTCTCCTTTGCCCAGTGCGAGCAGATACAAATGCTGATGCAGCGCAGCGATGGCGCGCACACGGTTCTGGCTGGAGCGCAGGGCGTCGCGCGCGTCTTGGTCGCTCACGCCGTTGATCTGCATGTTCAGCAGGCTGGAGATGATCTGCAGGTGATTTTTGATGCGGTGATGCGTCTCGGTGAGCAGTAGCTTTTCACGCTCCAAGTCGGCTACGGGCCAGCGCTGGCTGGAGGCGGACACCACCTTGAAGGCCTGGGGCACGGCGGCGGTCAGCAGGGGCGCGGTCGGTGGCGCGGCAGGCGCTGGGGCAGCCACGCGGTCCGTGATCTGGGTCATGATCTCGCAGCCGCCCTGTTCCAGCATTCGAGCGCTGATCGGCACCTCGCCACGGAGGCCATTGCCGCCAAAGAACGGGCGCACAACGAACTGCTGCGGGTGGGCCGCCTGCTGGGCGAGATCAGCGAAGAATCCTGTGGCGTCGGAGGGGCGGAAAAATTGGTGGAGTGGCCGGCCGACGGCGGAGGACTCCTCAACGTCGAAAATTTGACGTGCATGGGCAGTCCAGGTGCGGACGCGGCCATTCGCATCGGTGGTGAGGAGCAGTTCGGTGCTCTTCCGAGGTGTCGTCAGGTCTGGCAGGCGAGATGCGACTTGGGTCGGAGCCGCAAGCACTGCTTCAGCCACGGCGGCCGGTGGCAGGGCTTCTTGGAGGAAGTGGACGGTGCAGTGCATCTCTCCTTGAGCGTCTGCGACGGTGGAAAGGTGCAGGATGGCGTTGGAGAAGGTGCCGTCGGCACGTTTGACTCGCACACCAAGCGCCTCGGCCTGCCGACCGCTTTTGCCCAACTGCCGCAAGGCGTCACGCCGGGCAGTGGCGCTGTCAGGATCAAGCCAGGCATCGAGCGGGTAGCGCCGCAATTCGGCTTTCGCCTGGCCGAGCAGCTTCTCGGCGTGCTGGTTGACCTCAAAGATGACGCCGGTCTTGTCTGTCAAAACGACGGCGACGGGGCTGCCTGTGAGCAGGGTGCGCAGTTTGGCCTCCATGCTGCGGAGCTGCTCCTCGTGCCGTGTGTGCTCGGTGACATCTTGAATGCTGACCAGCAGTCCACCGCCCAGCAGTGTGGCTGGGTGAAATTCAAGCTCCTTGAGCAGGCCGTCTGCCGTGGCGAGCGAGAGCGTGCGTGTGAGCTGACGGCGCCACACGCTTTCACGCCAGACGAGCGCCACCTGCTGGCGGTGCTCATCTGTGTGGCAGGAGTGGGAGAGCCATTCTTCCACCGTCTGCTCTTTTTCAAATGGACGACCGAGCAACTGGGCGAGACGCTCATTTTGGAACAGGGGAGCCCCACGCTCATCGAGTACAAAGATTCCGCAGGGCACGCCTTCAAGATAGGAACGCAGCCGGGTTTCACGGCGGCTGAATGCCTGCTGCGCCTCGCCGAGCGTGCGCAGTTCCTGTTTGGCGCGGCGTAATTCCTCCTCCAAATGCTTCACAGTCGCCTCAAGGGCCGGATCTGGCTGCGGCGGCAGCACCACGGGAGCCACCTGCGGCACTTGGACCGTGACCTGCGTGATCTTTTCGGCCACCTGGGTGGGTAGCCCCATCAGAAGGAAGAATGGAGACGCATCGTCCAGGTGCTTCTCGCTCAGGATGGAAACCAGCCAGCGTGAGGGAGAGGTGGGATCGGCTGAGAGTTCCGGGCGTGTGGTGATGAATGCGGAGTGCTTGCCCGGGTAGGCGGAAAGGTCGGCGAGGGTTTCGAGCACCTGCTGGCGCAGCGAGGCGCTGTCGCGTCCGTCACTCCAAACTTCCCAAAAGCATGTCGTGCCTTCCTGGATGCCACGGTCGAGGGTGAGCCGCGCCGCAGTCACATTGGCGCGTTGAATCACTCCCTGCGCGTTCAGCATCAGCATGGGCTGGGCGCATTCGACCAAGGGTGGAATTTTCGGCAGCGTGGAGACCGGTTCACGGCTTTCAGGCGGAGCGGTTGTACCCTCCTCGTCTGTGGCTGGCTGTGTCGCGCTGAATTTTTCACAGGTGACCATCAGTCCGCCGACCGAGGCGTCGCGCTTCTTTCGCCAC
>JBIKYB010000126.1:0-14004 GCA_044355475.1 Prosthecobacter sp. | reverse complement strand
GCGCTCAATGTTGATCCGCCACAGCGCATTTTGATGACCGGCCTCAATGGCGCGGGCAAAACGACCACTTCCGCAAAGCTCGCCAGTTGGCTCAAGAAGCAAGGCCGCCGCCCGCTGCTCCTCGCGCTCGATTTGTACCGCCCGGCGGCCATCAAGCAGCTCCAGGTGCTCGGCCAGCAGCTCAATGTGCCGGTGTTTGCCCCGGCGGAAGGCGAGACCGATCCGGTGAAGGCCGCGAAGGCCTCGCTCATCTGGCTGAAGGAGCAGGGCAGCGGCGTGGCCATCTTCGACACCGCCGGCCGTCAGGATCTCGACGAGGAACTGCTCGCCGAGCTGAAAAAAGTCCGCGAGATCGTGCAGCCGAACGAAATCCTGCTCGTGGCCGATGCCGCCACCGGCCAGCAGGCCGTGAGCGTGGCGCAGAAGTTCAACGACGCGGTCGGCATCACCGGCCTGATCATGACGAAGCTCGATGGCGACGCGCGAGGCGGTGCCTTGCTCTCCATGCGCCAGGTCACGGGCCGTCCGGTGAAGTTCCTCGGTGTGGGCGAAAAGATCGACCAGCTTGAGGTCTTCCACCCGGACCGCATGGCCCAGCGCATCCTCGACATGGGCGATGTCGTCAGCCTCGTGGAGAAGGCGGCGGAGGAGATCGACGAGAAGGAGGCCATGAAGATGGCCGAGCGCATGCAGAGCAACAAATTCGACTTCAACGACATGCTCCAGCAGATGCGCATGATGAAGAAGCTCACCTCCGGCGGCGGCATGGGCGGCCTGCTGGGCATGCTGCCCGGCATGAGCAAGATGAAGGACGCCATCGGTCCCGATGCCGACAAAAAGATGAAGCACACCGAGGCGCTGATCCTCTCCATGACACCGAAAGAGCGCCAGCGCCCCGAGATCATCAACGGCCAGCGCCGCAAGCGCATCTGCAATGGCGCAGGTCGTCCCGTGATGGAGATGAACCAGCTTCTCAAGCAGTTTGAGATGATGAAGAAGATGATGAAGAACCAGGGCGCGATGATGCAGATGGCCAACGCCATGATGGGCGGTGCGGGTGGAGGCGGCGGCATGGGAGGCATGGGCGGACTCGGCAGCCTGCTCGGCGGCCTCGGTGGAGGCGGCAAGATGCCGAAGCTGCCGCCAGGCATGAAGTTCCCTGGCAAATTCTAATTCATCTTCACGAGACCCACATGAGCAACACACCCTTTCGTATCGGAGTCGCCGGCGTCGGCGCCATTGGCAAAAATCACGCGCGCATCATGGCGGAGATCGCCGCGAAGAGCGATGGCGCGATCACCTTCGCCGGCGTGTATGACGCTGACCCTGCCCGCGCCGCCGAGTTCGCCGCACAGTATCAAACGCATGCCGCGAGCGACCTGGAGGACTTCGCCAAACGAGTCGATGCCGCCACGGTGGCCGTGCCGACTGTTTTTCATCGCAAAGTGGCCGAGCCACTCATGCAGAACGGCATCCATGTGATGGTGGAGAAGCCGATCAGCGAGTCCTACGCCGAGGCCCAGGCCTTGATCGAACTGGCCAAGGCGAAGAGCGTCATTCTTCAGGTCGGGCACATCGAGCGCTTCAATCCGGTGCTACGCCAGCTTGAGGAGCGCATGGACAACCCGCGTTTCATTGAGGCGCACCGCCTTTCGCCCTTCCCAAACCGCAGCATGGACATCGGCGTCGTGCTCGACGTGATGATTCACGACATCGAGATCGTGCTGCACCTCGTCAAGTCATCGCTCATCCAGGTGGATGCTGTGGGCATTCCTGTGTTGACGAAACGCGAGGACATCGCCAACGCGCGTCTGAAATTCGCCAACGGTTGCATCGCCAACATCACCGCCAGCCGCATCAGCCCAGAGAAGATGCGCAAAATCCGTGTCTTCCAGAGCGAGAGCTACCTCAGCCTCGATTACCAGGAGCAGAGCGGCTGGATCTACCGCAAGGATGGCATGCAGATCATCCGTGAGGCCGTCGAGGTCGAAAAAGACGAGCCGCTGAAGCTCGAGATCGCCGCTTTCGTCGAATGCGCCCGTCATGGCCGCCGCCCGGTCGTCACCGGCCAGGAAGGCGCGGAGGCCGTGCGCATCGCGCTGGAGATCACGGACCAAATCGAGCGTAACGCGGCACTAGGCACGAAGTGAGCCGTGTCATTTCGGTGGCGCGGTGTCTTCCTTGGCTGCTGACTTCTTCAACGCCTGGGTCTTGAGGACTGCCGCTGCGTTTTGATCTGCGATGATTTTGTCTGCCGCAGCCCTCACCGCGATGGCTTTTTGATCCGCTTCGTGCTGCGCGGCCGTTTTGGCTTTGGCCTCGGCTGCCTTTTTGTCGCACGAGATCATGCCGCAGGAGAGCAGACCCAGGGCCATGAGAAGGAGGGGTGAGTTTGGTTTCATCTTGGTGCTGCCATCATGGGGTGGTTCCTCGGTGGATGACAGGTAGGACTTCACCCCATGGCATGCGAGGGGCGGATGGTTCACGCTACGACTGTGCTTGTTCGCCTTCCGGCCAGCAGGCACCTCAACCAAAGCACACCATGAAACTCACCGCCTTCGCACTCCTCGCCCTCACCACTCTTGCAGTCAGCAGTTGCAACAAAGAGAAAGCCGCCATCGACGCCCGCACGGACGCCGCAGAAAACGCGATCAATCATGAAAAAGAAGCCGTGGACGCTGCCGCCAAAGAAGCGGTGACGCGCACGGACGCGAACGCTGAAATTGACAAGGCCAACATTGAGGCCAGCAAGGTCTCCGCTCAGGCCCAGCTCGATGCGGACAAGCAAAAGGCCGAGGCCGAAGCCGTCGCTGCCAAGGCGCGTGTGGACGCCCAAAAGTAGTGGCCACATTCCTTTCGCGCTCACGGGCCTGTAAGCGCGAAAGCCCGCCATTCGTCTAAATCTGCGCCTGCTGACGCTGCCAGCCCTTTTTTGAAGGCGGGTTTGTCAGCAGGCTTCAGCATTGGCATTTCTTGCCCAGAGTGTTTTACAGACGTATCCACGCGTCATGTCCGAGCATCCCAACGCGCGCCTCTTTGTCTGGTTCCGCCTCCTGTTCAACTGCCGGTTTTATTACCCGGTGTTCACGATCCTGTTTCTCGACTTGGGGCTGAGCATTGGCGAGTTTGCGGCACTAAACGTGGTGTGGGCGCTGACGAGCGTGGTGCTGGAAGTTCCGTCAGGAGCGCTGGCGGACCGGTTTGGCCGCAGGCCGCTGGTGGTGGCGGCGGGGGTGCTCATGGTGCTGGAAATGGCGGTGCTCTGCGCCATGCCGCCAGGTCGGCATGACATCGTGCTGTGGCTGTTTGTGCTGAATCGGGTGCTCAGCGGCGCGGCGGAGGCCTGCGCGAGCGGAGCGGATGAGGCGCTGGCGTATGACTCACTGCCAGAGGCGGAACGCTCAAAGCTGTGGCCGCAGGTGATGGCGAAATTGTCGCGCGCGATGGCGCTTGGCTTTGTGGTGACTTCCATCACTGGCTCCGTGGTCTATGATCATCACAGCCTGACTGCCGCGATGCAATTCCTGGGCCTGGATGTCGTCGTGGCGAAGAATGTGGCGATCAAGCTGCCGCTGTTTTTATGCCTCGGCACGGCGCTGGCCTGTCTCATGGTGACATTGCGAATGACGGAGCAGCGCGTTCCCGTGGCGGCAGCCTCGTTTTGGCAAAGTGTGGGCGAGACCTGGGCCTCGATACTGAAAACAGGCGGCTGGATCTGGCGCACGCGGGCGGCGTTCGCGCTGCTGCTGTTTGGGGTGGTGTTTGACAGCGTGATCCGGCTGTTTCTCACGGTGGCGAGCAATTTTTACCGGCTCGTGGGCATTGAGGAGGCTTGGTACGGCGTGATCGGCACCTGTGTGTCGTTGCTTGGGCTGGTGACGGCGGGTTTGATGGAGAAAAGCACGCGAGCCATGAATTCGCGGCAGAATTTCACGTGGCTGGGCGTGGCGGTCTTCGCTGGGCTGATGGCAGCGGCACACCCGCAGCCGGGCTGGGCGGGCATCGCGCTGGTGGTGCCGCTGTTCATGAGCATGCGCTTTTTGCAGTTCTTCCTCTCGCATTACCTCAATGAGATCGTGAACTCGGAACAACGGGCCACGGCGCTGAGTTTTCGCGGCCTGACCACGAATCTGGCCTATGGGGTGCTGACCTTGCTGTTTGGCTGGCAGACGAGCTGGGTCGGCGGGAATCTGTGCCTCAGCGCGGATGATCCGCAGGTTTTTGCCAAAGCGCTGACGCTTTGGCCGTGGTGGTTTGTGGGAACGCTGGTGGTGGCGGGCGCGTGGCTGGCCCTGA
Source organism: Prosthecobacter sp. (assembly GCA_044355475.1). Lineage (GTDB taxonomy): Bacteria > Verrucomicrobiota > Verrucomicrobiia > Verrucomicrobiales > Verrucomicrobiaceae > Prosthecobacter. The sequence goes on along the minus strand of JBIKYB010000126.1, from coordinate 9,708 downwards.
GGCGTTTTTCCGCTCCGCTGAATGAACAAGCCAGGGAGCTGAGTCGTCATTAGCTTTGCTCGACTTTTGCCAGATTCACAACGTATCTAGGAACATCATGAATCACTCCATCCTCCGCTTCTTCTCAGGCCTCGTGGCCGTCTTGTTGCTGTCGCAATGCGTGGCTGGCCCACAGCGCCGCATCGAACGCAATCCCCAGCTTTTCAATCAACTCAGCGCCCGAGACCGGCAGCTCGTGACCAGCGGTGTGATCCGCGAGGGCATGAACCGTGACGCAGTCTTTCTGGCCTGGGGCAGGCCAGATCAGGTCACCGTGGGAACGAGCCGGGGCAAGGAGATCGAGTCATGGACCTATGTCGGAGAGCGCCCAGTCCGCACGTACAGCATGAACATGGGCTTTGGTTTTGGCGGTTGGGGCATGGGTGGCTGCGGTCCGTATGGCTGGGGCGGCGGCCCGTTCATGGGCGGCGGTCCAGCGGTGATGTATGTGCCTTACACCGCAGGAGTGGTGGAGTTCACCCGCGGTCGCGTGACGCGCTGGAGCGCGACTCCGCGCTGAGATTTCAACTTTTTCGTCCATGAGTGTTCCTGGCGAGCATCTGAACTCACGCCGGGCGCTGAAGTCCCGTGACACACGCTGGGCGCATGCGCTGGCGGAAATCCTGGCGCGATCCGGCGTGACGCCGAATGCCATCTCGGTTTTGAGCGTGTTCTTTGCTGCTGGCGCGATGGCCTGCTTCCTTGTGGCAGGAGATCAAACAAGCACGGCTGGCATTCTGGGCGTTTGGCTGGGAGCCATTTTCTGCATCCAACTGCGTCTGGTGTGCAATCTGATGGACGGCATGGTGGCGGTGGAAGGCGGCAAAGGCTCGCCCGTGGGAGCGATCTACAACGATGCGCCGGATCGTGTGGCGGATGTGTTGATCCTTGTGGGCGCGGGTTACAGCGGTGCCGGTGATCCAGGCGTGGTGAAGCTCTTTGATGTGATCCCGTTGGGCTGGTGCTGCGCCGTCGTGGCAGTGTGGGCGGCCTACGTTCGCGTGCTGGGGGCTTCTTTGACCGCGAAACATGATTACCGTGGTCCGATGGCAAAGCAGCATCGCATGGCGGTGCTCTGCGGCGGCGTTTTGATCGAAATGGTTCAGCATCTGACCGGACGTGACCGTCTGGGCATCTTGATCGCACTGACGATGATCTTTTTCGGCGGTCTGTGGACCTGCTGGCGTCGTTTGGCGGTGCTCGCGCATGAGCTGCGCTCAAAATGATTCCCTCTGGAATAATTCACGGCGCGTCGCGTCTTAGTCCTGCCTATTCGGCGTTTAGTTTTTGCACACCATGAAAAAAACCCTCCTCATTCTCGCCACTGCTTTTGCAGTCTCTCTCCACGCGGCTGATTTCCCCGAAGGCAGCCCCAAATTTGCCACCGCCAACGAGGTCGTGACCAAGACGGCCAAGGAAAACGGCAAGCCCACGATCCTTGTCTTTTCCGCCTCCTGGTGCGGCCCGTGCCAGGAAATGAAGAAGGAAGTCTATCCCAGCGCTGCGGTGAAGCCCTTCCATGATAAATTCAACTGGGCCTACCTCGACATCGACGTGGATGCGAACCTGAAGCTGTTTGAAAGCCACAAGCTCGAAAGCGTCCCCCATCTCCTCTTCCTGGATGCCAGTGGCAAAACCATCGACCAGCAGGAAGGCGGCTCTTCTCCGAAGGAATTCGCCAAGAAGTTGGAAAAAGTGCTGAAAAAAGCCGAGCCTGCCAAGACCGCCAGCGCCAACTGATTCAAGGTGAGCTGGTGATGATCAGAGGTGCCTTGCGGCGCGCACCGATGTACACTGGCGAACGCTGCCTTTCCAGCCACTGGTGTTGGAAGGGCAGTTCGGTGTTGAAGGCATGAAAGTGCCATGGCCCGTCGTCAGTGCGGATGGAGTATTGCAGCGCACGGCCACCATCCAGCAGCGTGGCATGCTGCACGTCCAGCTTGCGGGCGATCTCAGTGACCTCGCTCACATTCATCACGCCGCCGTCGCCGGAGAGCACGAAGACGATGGTGCCGTCCTTGCGCATGCCGCCGAGGGCGCGGTAGCTGATTTTGGAGCCGTCGAAAAATTCATCTGGCTTCAGCTCCACATAGGAGAAGGTCGTGTGGTTTTTCATCACGGAGGGATAAACCTGCGATCCTTCCTGAATCAGGCCCGGCACTTCATTGAGCAGCGATTTCGGTCCAAACCACGGGCGGCCGTCTTTCACAAAAAAGCAGCCGCTCCAGTCGCCAAAGGGCGAGTTGACCTGCTTTCCTTCGTGATAAACCCAGCCCATCGGGCGGCCCTTGGGATCACGAAAATTCGCGGTGATGGCGAACCACAGGTTTTCCTCCGCGATGCGCTCACGCGCCGTGGTGAGCGCGAACTTGGGCAGAAAAGTGGTCATGAAATCAAAGCGATCAGGCGTGAGCGTGACCACATGCACCTCTGCGCCGAACACACGCTGCGCCATGTCTGCAAAGGAACCGCCGGTGCGCCGCACTTTGAATGTGCCCCAGGTCATGCCGGGCTCCTCGTGGCGCTTGATCATCGCTGCGGCTAGATCGGCGGTGGTCAGAGCGCTGGCGGATTTCCAATCGCCGCGTTTGGAGAGAATTTGCAGCGGTTGGGTGGAGTTCCGCACGCTCAGGGCCACCATGTTGCTGTTCACATTGAAAAACACCTCGGCGACAAGCCACACCAGCAGCGAGCTGAGTACAGCGAGCAGCAGCAGCGTTTTCAAGCATCCACGTTTTCCGGCCATGATGAGGGTGCGGCAGAATGGAGCACGCCGAATGCCGATCAAGCGCGATGTGCCCGTCCGCAGATGAAGATTGATTCATGCGCCGCCTTGCCACAGCATCGCCCTCATGATGAAAGCCTTCGCCACCGCTCTTTTCCTTGCCGCCTTTAATCTGCATGCGCAGACGCCGGTCATCGCCCTCAAAGCCGCCACAGACCGGCCTGACGCGCTCTACAAAACCGGCGAGACTGTCACCTTCACCATCACGGTGACGCAGGATGGCAAGCCGATGGCGGATGGCAAAGTCACTGGTGTTTTGTCCAAGGACGGTGTGCAGCCACAGCCGCCGCAAACACTGAATGTGAAGGCCGGGAAGGCGACGATCATCGGCAAACTGGATGAACCCGGCTTCCTGCTGCTGCGCGCAAGCAGTGGCAAGGCCTCGACGTTGGCCGCCGCAGGTTACGATCCGCTGCAACTCAAGCCTAGCATGCCGGTGCCAGACGATTTTGACGCATTTTGGGCCGCGCAGAAGGCTGCTCTGGCCAAGGTGCCGATGAAATCGACCCTCACACCCGTGACTGCCGCCGCGAAGAATGTGGACGCGTTTGATGTGCAGGTGGAGTGCCTCGGCAAGCCAGTCTCCGGCTATCTGGGCCGTCCGAAGAACGCGAAACCGAAGTCTCTGCCCGCCATTTTGCATGTTCATGGCGCGGGCGTGCGCAGCTCAGGCTTGGCCAGCGTTTCCTGGGCCGCGAACGAGGGCGGCATGCTGTCGTTGGACATCAACGCTCACGGCATTCCGAACGGGCAGCCGAAAGCGTTTTATGACGCGCTCTCGAATGGCGAGTTGAAGGGCTATCCCCAGTTTGGCAACAAGGACCGCGAGCAGTGCTACTTCAAAGGCATGTTCCTGCGCCTGATCCGTGCCATCGACTTCCTCGCTGCACAGCCGGAGTGGGATGGGAAGACGCTGATCGTTTATGGCAGCAGCCAGGGCGGCTTCCAAGCCTTCGCTGCAGCGGGACTCGACGAGCGGGTGACGTTCATCTGCGCGGGCGTGCCCGCAGGCTGTGATCACACCGGCAGCCAGGCCAATCGCATCAACGGCTGGCCGAAAATCGTGCCGAATGACGCCGAGGGCAAACCGGACACCACAGCGTTGCAGGCATCACGTTACTTTGACTGCATGAACTTCGCGGCGAAGGCAAAATGCAAAGGCGCAGCGGTCACGGTCGGCTTCATCGACACCACCTGCCCGCCGACGAGCGTCTATGCGGCCTACAATGCGCTGACGATGCCAAAGTCGATCCACACCGATGTCCTCGCCGGCCACACCAACACGCCTGCGGCTTCCAAGTTCATGCAGGAGGCCGCCCTCAAGCATGTGCGGGCGATGAAGAAGTGAGGGCCGCTTATTTTTCCTGACCGGTGGCGATAGGCATGATGCCGAGTTCGCGGGCATCCGAGATGGAGATGAGCTGAATGTTTGGGTCTTCGCCGCTGTCGAGCGCCTCGGCGTGTTCTTCCAGCGAGGCATTGCCGGCATCAATCGCGTTGCTGAAGGTTTTGAAGGAGGCTTGAAACTCCTGGTTGCGCGCTTTTTGCGGCAGCTTGGGCAGGTCTTTGACGGGTTTGAGGTTGTTATTGCCGAGCATCGTGGTTTCGAGGCCGACGATTCCATCCTCTTCGCTTTCACCGGTGTCGAAGGCCAGGAAACAGTGGCCGGGAACCATCACGAGGTAAGCATTGATGCCGATTTTGCGTAGAATGGAGGCCATCAGCACGGAGCCATCCACGCAGTTCGCCTGATTGGCGGCGACGGAGTCATCCATGAAACGCACCGTCTGGCTGACGACGAATTTGCTCGGCGTGGTGGTGGAAACATCGCTGTATTTGATGCCCCGGCGCTGGAGGACGTTCCAAATGGCGAAGACCTGCACCATCACCTCCTTGGGATCTTCGGCCTGGTAGCCGGTGAAGCCGGTGACGAGGCCACTTTGGAGCGCCTCTTTGAGGATGCTGTCCACCAGCGGATGGTTTTCATTCACATAGGCGGCGAAGAGCCAGGAGAAGTCGTCGAACTCCTCGCCATCCTCATCCAGGAGCACATAGAACGGGCAGTCGTTCAGAGATTTCATGATGCAGGTCTCGGTTTGCTCCGGCAGTTCCTCATCATCGACGGTGACTTTGAAGGTGACGTTGACCGGGCGCTGCTGGCGCACTTTCAGCAAGGCAGCGTAGTCCCAAGCGGCCTTGGGGAAGATGAGCGCCTCGCCGTTGCGGTTGACCTTGCTGACTGTGCCCTTCCATTTCGAGGGTCGCATGAAGCCATCGACGCTGATCTCTACCACGACTTCGGCTCCTTTGGGCACGCCGGTCATTTCCACCGCGAGCCAGCCATTTTCCTCGCCGTAGATCGGCACTTCCTGCTTTTTGAGTTTGGGGTCGTCCTCGGTTTTTTTGTCCTCGGCGTTTTCCTCTTCGCCGTTCCAGTCCACGGTGGCGGTGGCGACGATGGCGCTGGGGAAGAGATCCTTTTCCGTGTAGGACCAGGGAATGAAGGTGGGTTCTGCCTTGGAAAGCGTGGTGAGGGTGGTAACGAACAGCAGGGCAGGGAGGAATTTCATTCGCTCGGAGGATACGTGGGGATTGCATCGCTGCGCCATTAATCCGGCGCTGAGAAGCACCTTTTGTTACCCTGGGTGAGTTCTGGCGGCTTGCACTCGTTTCGACCGCTGGCAGGATGCCCCATGCCGAAAAGCATCGCCATATTTGGAGGAAGTTTCAATCCACCGGGGCAGCATCATGCGGCCATCGCGCTGCGGCTGGCGGAGATGTTTGACGAGGTGCGGGTGATTCCCTGCGGACCACGGCCTGACAAGCTGGTGACGGGCAGCGTGCCACCGGTGTACCGCGCAGCGCTGGCGGACATCGTCTTTGGCGGTCTGCCGAAGGTGATCGTGGACCTGAGCGATTTCGAGCAGGAGACGTTCACGCGAAACCACGAACTGCAGACGCGCTTCGAGCAGGAAGGCGAGGTGTGGCATGTGGTGGGCGCGGATTTGCTCGCAGGTGGTGCCAGGGGCGAATCGCCTATCCAGCAGAGCTGGGCGCGGGGCGTGGAGCTGTGGCAGACGGCGAATTTCGCGGTGCTGCGCCGTCCTGGCTATGAAATCGACGCGTGTGACCTGCCGCCGCATGCGCGTGAGGTGGATTTGCTCGTGGAAGGGGCGAGCACCCTCATCCGTGAGCGCCTGAGCAGCGGCAAGGACGTGACGCAGATGCTGCATCCACGGGCGCTGGCCTACATTGAGCGCTATGGCCTGTATCGGGCACCGATTCCGGGGAACTGGGCACGTGGGACGCTGGAGGGCGCGAATTTTTTCCTGCAAGCGAACGCAGCGATCCCGAAAGTGCAGGAGCTGAGCGCACCGCTGGTTTCCAGGCACGTCCCCGCAGGTGAAGCGGACTTCATCAGCGTGGTGGGCGGTGACGGGGCGATGCTGCGCAGCATCCGCGAGCACTGGCGGGCGCGGCTGCCGTTTTTTGGTATCAACGCGGGGCACATGGGCTTTTTGCTCAACGGGCCGGAGCAGGTGAGCGCGGGCGAGTTTCCGCCCTGCGACGTGATTTTCCGCCAACTGCCGATGCTGTTCCTCGAATTCGAGGATGAAAGCGGACAGACGCGCACGGCGCACGGCTTCAACGATGCCTGGCTGGAGCGTGAGACCAGTCAGAGCGCTTGGCTGGAGATCACGGTGAACAACGTCCGGCGAATTCCCAAACTGGTGAGCGATGGTGCGCTGGTGGCCACGGCAGCCGGTTCGACGGCGTATGCGCGGAGCATGGGGGCCCCGCCGCTGCTGGCAGACACGCCGGCTTGGCTGCTGGTGGGATCGAACGTGTTGGAGCCGGCGCACTGGCGCAGCGCACTGCTTTCTCCCGATACCACGGTCGAAATCCGCAGCCTGGAGCCGAAAGATCGGCCGGTGGAGGCGTTTGTGGACGGCCTGAGCATGGGGCGCGTCGTGGCGCTGCGGGCGCGGCTGTCTCGCGCGGCGGCGGTGGAGCTGGTGTTCTGCGCCAGCCATGACATGGCGGAAAAAATCGCGGCGATTCAATTCGGAGCATGATTCCTGCCTTTCAAAAAGACGAGGCCCTGCTGGACGACCTCGCGGCGTCGTCGTTGGATGAAGACACGCTGCATGTGTGGTGGCTGGGACAGAGCGGTTTTCTGGTGCAGTGGGCCGGTGAGCGGCTGCTGTTTGATCCTTACCTCTCGGATTCGCTGACGAAGAAGTACGCGTTGACGGACAAACCGCATGTGCGCATGACGGAGCGCTGTGTCGATCCAGGAAAACTGACCGGCATCCGCCGAGTGACGGCGAGTCACGTCCACACGGATCATCTGGACGGCGAGACACTGGTGCCGCTGGCGCGGGCCAATCCGGGTTTCCGGCTGTATCTGCCGCATCCGATCATCGCAGAGGCGGAAAAGCGGCTGGGAGACGCGGAGGTCACGCTCTGCCCCATCGGTGATCACGATTTTTACCATGAAAACGGCTGGGAACTGCGGGGCGTGGTGGCAAAGCACAACGAGGTGCTGCGTGATGAGCACGACCACTGCCACTACACCGGATTCCTGGTGAAATGCGGCCCGTTCACAATCTACCATAGCGGGGACACGCTGTGGCATGATGACATCGTGAAAATCCTGCGTGAGAACCGCTGCGACATCGCTTTCCTGCCCATCAACGGCAACAAACCCGAGCGCCGTGTTGCGGGGAACCTCAATGGCACGGAGGCGGCGGCGCTGGCCAAGGCAGGGCAGGTGAGGCTGGTGGTGCCATGCCACTATGACCTGTTTGAGTTCAACACAGTGACGCCGGATGAGTTTATGACCGCCTGCGAACGGCTGGAACAGCCCTACAAGGTGCTGCGCTGTGGGGAGAAGCTGGAACTGCGGCGGGAGTGCGAAGCGGACGATTATTTCGCCACTGCCTGACCCGTGGCAGTCCAGGCGTTGAAGCCGCCTTTGAGTAGCAGGATGTTTTTGAAGCCCATCTTGTGCATTTCCAGGGCGACGAGCTTTGCTCGACCGCCAATGGCGCAATAAACGATGGAGGGCTTTGATTTGTCGAGTTTGGCGAGGGCGTCGAGCTTCCTCTGACCGTGGAAGTGGTCAATGTTCAGTGAATTGAGGATGTAGCCCCGCGTCTGGCGCTCTTCCTCGGTGCGTACGTCGATGATTTGTGTGTCCAGGTGCTCCACCAGATGACGCTGAACATCTGCTGGGGCGATGAAGCCGATCTCCGCAGGCAGAACGACTGCTGTCGGTGAGGTGGGCGCAGATTCGGACTGACCGTTCTGGGAGAGGAGAACCAAGCTTAAAAGCAGGCAGAAGAGTGGAGAGCGCATGGAAGAGATGAGGTTGGGGGTGCTTAAAACAGGCCTGAAGCCCAGATTTTGATCGGAAATGTCAGAAAATTGCGAGAATTATGAAAATAATGATTGAGGCGGTTCTTATCATAATATATAAATATCATAATTCGATGCTGAACGACTCCAACGGGCTGCTCAACTCGAAGTCAACGCCAACAGCCAAACACATACAACACTATGAAAAACATCAAGCTCAACACTTCCCGCAAGGCTGGCTTCAGCCTCGTGGAAATGCTCGTCGTTATCGCTATCATCGGCATCATCGCCGCGATCGCGATTCCTAACATCGGCAGCCTCAACGACAGCGCCCGTGACGCTGCCGCCAAGCGCAATGCCCAGACCGTGGCTTCCGTGCTCAACGCCGCTGTCGCCGCTGGTGCTGACCTCGGCACCCTTGCGGATGGCGCCGCCATCGTGGCCCTTGCTGAGAGTGGCGTGTCCCCTGCGGACGGCGCTTTCCAGGGCAAGACCTTCACCTCCGGCCCGATCGACGACGATGAAGCAGCCAAAGTGGCCAGCTACCTGACGTACGACTCCAGCAACAAGCAGGTTAAGTACAATCCTGGTTCGTAATAACCTTCGACTCGCCTTGTCGTCTGGTTCCATGGTTTGACCTTCAGTTTCGGACGATTTGCATCCACCGGGGAGATTTCCCCGGTGGATTTTTTTTTCAGCCAGACGAGACGTTTCTCAGAGCTTGGGCCGAAAAGACAACCGTCAGAAGCCATGCATAAAAGCGAGAAAGCGAATGAGGACAGTCTGACCTTCGGCTGCCCACACTTCGGCAACGCTCGTGTCAAACAGGAGTCAAGGCTTCAGCCCACCTGAAAAGATCCGAGCGTGGGAACAGAGAGCCCTGCTAACCGTCAGGATTTTTTATGGAACCGCTGATTCAAGCCACACCGCAGCTCTGGAGCGCAGCGGAAGCAGCCGAAGGGAATTTGGAACGCCGCAGAGGATTGATCCAGAGGGTTTTCCCTGCGGCGTTCCTGCCTCTGCGGTGTTAAATCTGTGTTTCCTCAGCACACGCCGCAGATACAGACTTCAAGGTTCTTCAAGAGTTGAGGCTCCTCACAAAATGAAGCCGTGCGGAAAAACTGAGGGGAGTCGGAGCGGCAGAAGTTTTTTGGGTTGCCTTCGATTGATGGAAACTCGGGGCAAAACGAAGAGGACGAGGAACTGAGTGCCCAAAGAACAGTGGATGCAGGAGTGGCTGGAAGTCGAGCACTGGAGAGATACATTCCTTTGAAATGTCAGAAAATTGTGAGTATTATGAAAATAATTATTGAGGCAACTCTTAACATAAACTATAAATATCATAATTCGACGCTGAACGACTCCAACGGGCTGCTCAACTCGAACTCAACGCCAACAGCCAAACACATACAACACTATGAAAAACATCAAGCTCAACACTTCCCGCAAGGCTGGCTTCAGCCTCGTGGAAATGCTCGTCGTCATCGCCATCATCGGTATCATCGCCGCGATCGCGATTCCTA
>JBIKYB010000125.1:0-14011 GCA_044355475.1 Prosthecobacter sp. | reverse complement strand
CGCATTGGCCGTCGGCGTGATGGTGAAGCTGTAACTCGTGCCAGAGCCGCTGAAAGCGCTGGCCGAGCCACCGGTGACGCTGATGTCCGCGAGTGCAAAGCCCGTGACCGCATGACTGAACGTGGCGGTGACGACAAACGGATCACTCACATTCGATGGAGCCGTCGTGGCAAGCTCCACGGTCACTGGCAGCGGCGCTGCGGCAGGCGCGTTGTCGATCTGCTGAAGATAAGACACGAGGTTGTTCAAATCCGTCGCGTTCAGCGTCACGCCCTGATGCGCGGTGATCGCGCCTGCCAGCGTGGCAGCGGAACCATCATGCAAATACGGCTCGGTGGCCCACAGGCCGCGCAGCGTCGGCACATCAAAGCCGGTGAGCGCGCCATTGAGGCGCTTGCCGCTGGTGGGCTGCTTGATCGTGCCGACATCGCGGAAGACGTTCAACGCGCTGTTCGTGAAGGCCGTGCCGCTGTGGCAGGCGGCGCAGTTTTGCTGACGAAACACACGCTCGCCCGCGATGGCCGCCGTGGTGGCCGTGCCGTTGCTGTTGCGGTGCGGACTGTTCGATTCGGTGCTCAGCGATGCCATGTAGGCGGCCAGCGCGTCGAGATCGGTGCTCACACCGGCTTTGGGATTGCCGAGCGGTTGATTGCGCGTGCCGGTGTTGAACTGCGCGTCGCTCATGAGGCCGGTGCCGCCGGCAAAGCTGCGGATCTGGCCCTCGAAGTCGTGAAATTCATCGAAATTACCCGTCCAATGCAGCGCTCCTTGATTGCCATGACCGCGCAGCGTGATCGTGTTGCGCAGACCTTCGCCCACGCCAGTGAAATCCCAGGTGCGACCATCATGACCGCCGTCGTTGTGGCAGGCGGCGCAGGCGATGTATTCCTGCAAAGCCAGACGCGCGTCAGCGGCATCATAAAAGAGCTGTTTGCCGCGCAGCACGGTGGCGCTGAGTTTTTCGGTGTTGATGGCATTGACCACACCGAGTGTGACCGGCGTGCCGCTGCCGCCTTGCACGAGGCTGCTGATGTCATGCACGCTGACTGTGCGGGCCATGAAGTTATGCACGAACAAAGTGCGCCCGTCCGGTGACAGCGCGAGTCCCTGCGGCGCGAGTCCGGCGTCGAAGCGGGTGATGACTTCCTTGCTCCAGGCATCCACCACGGCGACGGCACGGCTGCTTTCGAGCGCGACGAAGACATACACGCCCCACGGATCAAAGATGGCCGCGCTGGGCATGCCCGCGTTGTCGAAATCGACGCGCCCGGCGTAATCCTCGGCCTGCGTGGTCAGATTGATGCGGCTGGCGATGGCGCGCAGCGTTTGATCGTGATTGAGGCCGACGCCGTTGCGCAATGTGCCGCGCTTGATGTTGTCCTGCTTTGAAGGCACCCAGGCGGAAAGACCGTCTGGCGAGATCGCTGTGGCGCCGAGGTAGTTTGGCAGACCGCGAGCGGAGGTGGGCGAGTCAGCTTTATCACTGTGTTGCAGCAAAATTGTGCGCTCCAGCGCCAGGGTCGATGCCGCGACCACGAGCACCTCGCCACCACGTCCGGTGGTAACGGGAACGGCGGTGTTTTCACCCGGCAGCGGCGGCGTGATGAAGCGGCTGACGTAAACCCGCGCCCCATCCGCACTGACGGACACATGACGTGCGTTCGCACCAGCATTGAGGCCGCTGATCTGCGCTCCGGTGCTCGGATTGAGCTTCAACAACTGCCCGCTGCCCTCCAACGCGACATAAGCAGCGGCGCCATTCGGATCGAAGGCGATGCCAAACGGACGCGAACCACGCGGCAGCGTGAGCGTAGCTGCCACGGCGTAAGTGCTGCCATTCAAAATGGAAATCGTGGCGCTCTCCGCGTTCGTCACCCACACGCGACCATCCGGCGCGAGAGCAAGGCTGCGCGGTGCGAGCCCGACGCTGGTTTCAGCGAGCTTCGCGCGTGACACGGCATCGAGAACAGTCACGCTGTCGGTGTCAGGATTGACGAGCCAGACGCGATCGTTGCCCGTGGCGAGGTCTTCAAAGATGATGCTGGATGAAACGGTCGGCTTCCTCGACGTCAGCGGCGCATGCACTGCCTGAAAGAAGGTGCTGGTGACGGTCCTACCCGTGTCATCGGTGGCCGTGACGACCACGGTGTAACGTCCCGGGTTCGCGAAGGTGTGGCTGATGCTGGCGCTGCTGCTGAAGGCGGTTTCGGGTGTGCCATCGCCGAAGTTCCACTTGAAGCGCGGATTCGCGCCGCCCGTGCTGCCTGCGGTGAAGGTCTTGACCGCGCCGGACGCGTTTGGCAACGACAGCGGCGGCTGCACGACGAGGCTGGCATTGATGGTCCAGTTGAACGACACGCTAACCGGTGCGATGTTGCCATCACTAACACTCACTGTGACCGGGAAACTGCCTGCGGTGGTCGGTGTGCCGCTGATGAGGCCGGTGCTGGCATTGATCGACAAACCGGCGGGCAAGCCGGTGGCGCTGAAGGTAAGCGTGTCTTGGTTCGCATCGCTGGCCTGGATGCTGAGTGACGCTGCTTGATTGATGACGCTGCTGCGGGCACCAGGATTCGTGACCACCGGCGGTGCGGGCGGCGCAAAGGCGTTCAAGTTAAAGTCCCAAGCGAGCACCTCATGCGTGTTCGTGGAGCCGCCGGTCGCGCCGGTGAAGCCGATCCAGGCACTCGGGCCGGTGAGATTCGCGAGTTTGAGCGCGGTTTGCGTGAGCACAGGCGTGGCAGGCTTCGCGGTGCTCACGCCTTGCACGAGATACACTCGCAGCGTGTCCGCCGGGCCGTCGTAATCGACCCAGAGCGTATGGCTCGCGCCGTTTTCGAGATCGAACGCGGCGTTCGCGGTGCTGAGATGCGGCGAGACGACACCGTTGCTCAAAACGCCGATGTGATTCGCATTCGGGTCCGTGCCGCCTGCGAAGGTGTCTAACTCGATGGCGAGACTTTTGGTGATGCCTTCATAAGCCAAACCGCCTCCAGCAGCACCCAACGCGGTCGCCGCGCTGCCTTGCAGCACAAAGGTCATGCCGTCGGCGCCGTCCGCCGTTCCATTCATGCGAAACACGAAGCGGCTGCTGAAGGACGTGCCTTCGGAAACCGGCACGGGATTGCTCAAGAAAGCAGAACCGGCCTGCGTGCCCGCGTTTGGCGTCAACACAAGCACACCGCCGGTCACAGCAGCATTACCATTGAGCTGGAAGCCGTTCGCCGAAGTGAAGCTGGCGAATTGATGGCTCAGATTCGGCGGCGTGATGGTCCACGCGAAGGTGGTGCTCGCGCTGGTGATGCCATCCGCGACGGTGACACGCGCATTGCTGAAGGTTCCTGCACTGCTCGGTGAGCCGCTGATGACACCGGTGCTGGCATTGATCGAAAGACCGTTGGGCAGTCCCGTGGCGCTGTAAATCACGCTGCCACCACCAGGAGCCGTGCCATAAACGGCAAGCGTCGTCGGCACATTCACCGCGCTGACTTGGACACCGGGATTGACTACGGACACCGATGTCGTCGGATCGACCTGGATGACCTTCGCCACTGAATAAGCGCCGTTCGCGCCGATGCCAAAGAGCATCCAGTAGCCCGGTGTCATGACGCTGAGATTCGCATGACCTGCGACGCTGTAGATGCCGGGCGAGGTTTCGGTGAACGGCAGGCTGAGGTAGCGCAGATCCGTGTTCATCGAGTGCGTCTGCGAGGACATCTTGATGAAGCTGAATTTCGTGATCCCCGGCGTGGCCTGCACGGCAAAGGTGGTGCCCACACCGATGTAGGCAGGTGCCTGCGTGATGACCGGCCGCGTGGCGAGGCTGCCGTCCGCATTGTAGAGCATTGGCGGTGTGAAGAGCTGTGCGTCGCGATGATCAGCGCTGTTGCCAGCAAGACCGCCGCCACCGGACCACACTCGCCCATCCGGCAGCAGCAACGCCAGCGAGTGGTAATTGCGCGGCACATTCATCGGCGCGAGCTGACGCCATTGGCGTGTGGTCGGATTCCAGATTTCCGGCGTGAGGACAGAGCCGGTGTCGTTGAACTTCAAGCCGGAGGTGTTGCCGCCGATCACCAGAACATCGCCATTGGGTAGAATGACCGAGTTCGCAAACTGACGCGTAAAGCTCATGGACGGCGCGCTTTGCACCACTGGAGTGCCTGTGCGGATGTCGATGGTAAACGCGGCGCTTGCGCTGGTGCCGGTGGAGCCGTCGCTGGGATTGGTGTTCGTGTTCGTCGAACCGCCCATCACCAGGATGCGGCCCTCGTCATACATGGCAAAACAGCCTTCCTTCGGATACAGCGTGCCAGGGACGTTCACGCCGCTGTAGGTCAGGCTGCCGTTTCCAGCGGCCGTGACCCAGTTCATCTGCCGTGTGGGTCCGCCATGAAACAGGCGTCCGTCGGGAGCCACGACCACCAGCGGGTGCCAGCGCGTGACGTAGCCCGGCTGCGCGACCACCGTAGCCCAGTTGATGCCCGTCAGGCGCGACCAACCGCTGGCGCTGGTCCAGCGCTCGGCGGTGTTGGTACCACCATCGCCGGTCACGGTGAAGACGCTGCCGTCCGTCAAAGCCACGCTGGTATTGTACCAGCGCCCGTCATTCATGTTTGGCACCGCCGTCCACTGGCTGGTGCGCCAGTCAAAGATGCTGCTCAACCGCGTCGTGTTGCGCCCGCCGTTGATCATCACCCGCCCGTCCGGCAGCATGGCCGTGCCGCCGCAGAACATGTCGTGGCGGGTGTTGTTGATCTCGGTGAACACGCCCGTGGCCGGATTCCACACCGCCGCATAGGTAAACTCAGCGCCCACCGGAAACGTGGTGCGCTGATTAGAGGCAAAGGTCAGCAGCCGCCCGTCCGGCAGCGTCGCCGCCGTCACCGGCAGATGCGGCGTCCAGGCGATGATGTTTCCCCATTCTCCGAGAGAAATCCGCGCTGTGGCGGTCGTCGCCGCAGGAGCCAGGATCCTAAAAGCCGGTGACAGCGCCTGGGCTTCCGCCGCAAGCTGGTCCGACAACCCATGATCATTCTCCCCGGCATGCCCGGTTCCGCCCAAAGCGATCAAAGTCACTGCCAGAACACTCCAGCAAGTCCGCAGAGCGGAAAGGTGGGTTGATTTGATGCACAGATTATCAATTTCTGGAATATTCACAGGGTTACCTCGCATAATATGGAATAATTATGGTCGTTCAGATTGTTTTAAAGCAAAATTTACCACTTTTTATAATTTTAATACTTTAGCGGCGAGAATCATGGTCCCCTGCTCGTCATTCGAAAATTCGTCATTCGCTATTCCCCGCCCGCTTGCCATCCACGGCATCCTCATCCACTAAAAGCCCCCTTTCCCACCCCGCACATGTCCCGCTCTTTCAAACTCGCAGTCCTCCCCGGAGATGGCATCGGCCCTGAAGTCATGGCCGAGGCGCTCAAAGTCCTCGACGCCGTCGCCGCCCGTTCCAGCCTCACCTTCGAATACAACCACCAGCTCGTTGGCGGTGCTGCCATCGACGCCGTGGGCAAAGCTCTCCCCGCTGAAACCGTCGCCGCCTGCGAAGCCAGCGACGCCATCTTGTTCGGCTCTGTCGGCGGTCCGAAATGGGAAAAACTCCCGCCGAACGAGCAGCCCGAGCGCGGTGCCCTGCTCCCCCTGAGAAAACATTTCGGCCTTTTTGCCAATCTGCGGCCCGGCATCTGCCACCCTGCCCTGACTTCCTCCTCCCCCATCCGCCCCGACCTCGTCGAAGGCGGTTTCGACGTGCTCTGCGTGCGCGAATTGACCGGCGGCATGTACTTCGGCCAGCCAAAGACCCGCACCACGCTCCCTGATGGCGACATCGAGGTCATCGACACCATGGTTTACAAAAAGAGCGAGATCGTCCGCATCGCCCATGTCGCATTCAAAGCTGCGCAACTCCGCCGCAAGCACGTGACCAGCGTCGATAAGGCCAACGTGCTGACCAATTCCGTCCTCTGGCGCGAAACGATGGTCGAAGTCGCCAAGGAATACCCGGACGTCACGCTCGCGCATCTCTACGTCGATAACGCCGCCATGCAGCTCATCAAAGCCCCGCGCAGCTTCGACGTCCTCGTCACCGAAAACCTCTTCGGCGACATCCTCAGCGACGAAATGGCCATGATCTGCGGCTCCCTCGGCATGCTCGCCAGCGCCAGCCTCGGCAAACCGAAAGGCGACGGCCTCTACTTCGGTCTCTTCGAGCCTTCCGGCGGCACCGCCCCCGACATCGCCGGCATGGGCATCGCCAACCCCATCGCCCAGATCCTCTCCGTCGCCCTCCTCCTGCGCTTCTCCCTCGGCCTCGAACAAGAAGCCCTTCAGATCGAAACCGTCGTCAAAAAAGTCATCGACGCCGGCCTTCGTACGGGAGACATCTTCAGCGGTGCCCCCGGCACCAAGAAGGTGAACACCAAAGAGATCGGCGACGCCATCATCGCGGCGCTTTGAAGAACAAGCGGCAACCCGGTGTGAATGCGAACTTCTCAACGAAAACTCGTTCCGCTGAGGAGTTTGAGCAAATGGCACTGCCATTGAGTGACAGCGAGCGCAAGGCATCCAGGAGGCAGCTCGATCAGCTCCATCCCGGGAATCGCTTTCGGCTGATGTTCGGGCAGCCCTTGTTGCCTCAAGATGGACAACGCGATCTCACAAGCAGCTCAGTTAAAGCCCAACATCAGCTTTTTTGAGCGTGCTCGTGAGCTGCTTGGCAAGAGCCGCTGCTTTTTGAGGGTGGCGCTTGAGCACATCCTGAAGATCGCCAATCGCAGACTGGATGTCGGCGTTGACCAGCTTCGGATCGTTCTTCAGAGCCGACAGAACATCACCCACATCACGGATGGTGATCTCCCACTTTGAAATCTCATCGGCGTTACCGAGCACCTCCATTCCTATTGCCCCAATATGAAGCGTGCAGGCATCGCTCGCTTCACGCCCCTGAGCTTCCAACATCGCGGACAGCCTCTTGAGCTTAAAGAAATCATTGAGTTGATCGTTTGTGAGTGCCGCTGTTAAAAAATCTTCGTGCCGTTTCTTCGCCCGCTCGATGGCCTCATAGTTGGGAGCCTTCAAATCCAAATCATTTGAAGCTTCCAATGACTCGAATTTGTACTGCGCGAGAGCTTCGGCGGCCTTTGCGACGGTTTGAGCATCCCAATCGTCCTGGGCGCACAACGGAAGCAGATCCAAGGTCATCTTTAAAACATGCTGGGTCCTATAAAGCTCGACCACCCATGGGGCGATCTTGGTTTCCGCCACACACGCTCCTCCAAAACACTGAGCCATGAAGATCAGGGCCTTGATGCACCAAGACAGCTTCCTTGCAGACAAGTTCATGAAATCTCAACGTTGTAAGTGAAGCAAACTTCACGGATTCACCACATTCACCGGCTCTCCGCCAAGAACGCCTTCAAATTCGCGGCGGTGATGTCGATGAGGCGGGCGCGTAATTCGTGTCTGGAAACGCTCAGTTTGTGCGCGCATTAATGGCCGGTGAAGCAGAAAATTTGGCGCTTCATGCCCCAAGCCCGCTTTTGCTCAACTGCTCCGCCACCCAACTTTGCTCTGCCTCTGGCAGCGCGGGTTCCAGCGGTTCCAGGTAGTTGAGCTTCCAGTAGCGCCCGCTGACATAGACGAGATCCAGCATTTTCTGGAGATCTAGCGGCACATCGGGATCGGGTGTGCGCAGCGGAATGCGGATCACCGGCAGCCGCTGGCGCAGCGGGCAGATGTAAATCTCTCGCCGGTCCGGCATGCCGGCGCGGATGGCGCACACCGTGTAATGCTCGCCAGCATTCGGGAAGCGCCGCTGGTAGTCCCTGTCGTCCAGATCGATCAAGCGTCGTCCTTGGCGCAAAAGGTCAATCTCCACCACGTTGACACCTGCCGCGATGTAGTCCCGGCGTTTGGTGAGAAAGGCGAGCCGACCTGACTCGCGGTTCGTGGGACTGATCACCTCAATGACGGTGACGAGCGTGCCGTCATCATGCCGCACCTCGATCCAGCGCTCCGGCGGCGTCTCCACATTCACGATTTCCGGCTCGGCCACCACCCTATCCACACCGGACTCATGCTCAGGCGTCCAAACCGGAGGCAGCCCCCGCTTCCACGGCTCATCCACGATGCTGATGTCCGGATAATACACCCCGGCATCGTCGCCAAAGACATGCACCTGCTCCTCAGCCAGAGCCGAGTAGCTCTCCGGCATCTCGACCCCGAGTTCGTTGCTGATGAAAGCGATCAATTTGAGATGCACATCACGCCAGCGCCGCTCCATGAACGGATTCATGCCTGGAAAGGGATTACGATGTTCCATGGCGTTAACCATGCACCGTGTCCCCGACTCACGCAAGCACGTCGCCGGAGTGGACAAGGCCATCGTGCCCACTAGCTCGCCTACCGTGGGCAAAGCTCACCCGTTCACCACATTCACCGGTGTCCCCGCCAGGAACGCTTTCAAGTTCGCGGCGGTGATGTCGATGAGGCGGGCGCGTGATTCGCGGCTGGCCCAGGCGACGTGCGGGGTGATGAGGCAGTTCTTCGCGCTAAGCATTGGATTGTCCGCTTTCGCTGGCTCCACCGACAGCACGTCTAGTCCCGCACCGGCGATGCGGCCTTCGTTCAAGGCCTTGGCCAAAGCGGCTTCATCCACGAGCGGGCCACGACCGGTGTTGATCAAGAATGCCTCACGCTTCATCAAACCGAGCGTGCGTTCGCCGATGAGATGCTTCGTGGCATCGGTCAGCGGGCAGTGCAGGCTGATCACATCCGACTGGCGGAATAGATCTTCGATCTCGGCGGCTTCGACGCCTGCGGGCGGCGCTTCCTTCCAGGTGCGCTTCGAGGCGAGCACCTTCATGCCAAAAGCGATACCGATCCGCGCCACGGCGCTGCCGATCTCGCCGTAACCGATGATTCCGAGCGTGCGTCCGGACAGTTCGATGATCGGATGATCCCAATAAGCGAAATCCGGGCACTTCACCCAGCCGCCTTGCTCCACGCTCTTCGCCGCATGGCCGACGTGGTTCGTCAGCTCCAGCATCAACGCGATCACATGCTGCGCCACGGCTGGCGTGCTGTAACCCGGCACATTCGTCACCACGATACCGCGTTCCTTCGCCGCGACTACATCGACAATGTTGAAGCCCGTGGCCGTGACGCCGATGTATTTCAAATCCGGCAGCGCGGCGATGATTTCACGCGTCAGCGGTGACTTGTTCGTGATCACAATCTCTGCACCGGCACAGCGAGCCACGGTTTGATCCAACGGCGTGCGCGGATGCACCTCGCAGGAAGCGATGGCTTCGAGCGGCTGCCAGGAAAGGTCACCGGGGTTGGCGGTATGGGCGTCGAGAAGAACGATTTTCATGAGAGGGCGGCATGCTTAGCCGAAAAAACAGAATTTTGGGAGAAAAAGTCATCACCTGACGATAATGCTGCCGCCATGCGCCCAACCTTGCTCTTCCTCCTCTCTTTCGTCTGTCTGTTTGCCTCCACCGTCCTAGCCGAGGACGTGAAGCCGCTCAAAGTCCTCATGGTCTGCGGCGGTTGCTGCCATGATTACGAAAACCAGAAGCTGATCCTCAGCGAGGGCATCAGCGCACGGGCGAATGTCGAGTTCACCATCGTGCATGAAGAAGCACGGGTGAAAGATGACCGCACGCACCAGATCAGCATCTACAAGGAAGCGGGCTGGGCAAAAAACTACGATGTGGTGCTGCACAATGAATGCTTCGGAGCGGTGACGGACGTGGCGTTCGTCGATGGCATCGCCAAGGCGCACTTTGACGGCGTGCCCGCCGTAATGCTGCACTGCTCCACCCACAGCTACCGCACGGCCAAGACCGACGAGTGGCGCAAGTGTGTGGGCCAGACCTCGATGAGCCACGAGAAGAACCGCGATCTCATGGTGCGCAATGTCGCCGATGCCCACCCGATCATGAAAGCTTTCCCCAAAGAGTGGCTCAACCCCAAGGATGAGCTCTACAAGAACGAAAAGCTGTGGGAGAACTTCGTACCGCTGGCCACCGCCTTCGGTGAGGACACCAAGAAGGACCACCACGTCATCTGGACGAATCATTACGGCGCCGCCCGCGTCTTCGGCACCACACTGGGCCATGGCAATGCCACGATGCAGGATCCCGTTTACCTTGATCTCGTCACCCGCGGCTTGCTCTGGGCCTGCGGCAAGCTCGATGAGAATGGCAAGCCCCTTCCCGGCTACGAAGCGAAGCAGAAGTGAGCCGCCGATTCAAAACAAAGCCGTGGCTTGAGGTTGGAGAGCAGATGGTTATGTTTTCGGCATGAAAACGACCTTGCTCCTATCCTTGCTCGCTCTTTTCACCCTTGGCTCCTGCCGTGGCGGCGGCGGGCCGGCTACACGCATTGGTCGCGGCATCGACCACGGTGTTTATAAAACCGGCAGCGTGGTGAAGCGCGTCGGGCGCAGCATTGAGAACGCGGCGCGGTAAAACCTCGCCCGCATGCTCCCCCCCAGCACCATCTTTATTGTTGGCCCCACGGCTTCAGGAAAATCCGCGCTGGCGGCGGCTCTTGCGGAACAGCTCGGCGGAGAGATCGTCAATGCGGACGCCTTCCAGCTTTATGCGGGCATGGACATCCTGACGGCCAAACCCTCTGCGGCCGAGATGGCACGCGTGCCACATCATCTTTACGGCGTGCTGCCGCTCACCGAATCCTGCGACGCGCAGCGTTATCACTCGCTCGCTTTGCCGGTGATCGCGGACATTGCACAACGCGGCAATGTTCCCATCATCGTCGGTGGCTCGGGTCTTTACATCAAGGCGCTGACTCACGGCCTCTCTCCCCTGCCCGCCGCTTCTCACAGGCTGCGAGAGCATTTTAAGCACCTCAGCCCTGATGAAAAAATCGTCTGGCTGATCCAGCGCGACCCCGAGGCCGCCACCACCGTGAACCTGCGCAATCCGCGCTACGTTGAGCGAGCGCTGGAAATCTGCCTGCTCACCGGACGTCCGCAGTCGGGCCTACGGCGCTCCTTTGCGGACAACGAGCCGCAGGTGAACGGCGTCATCCTCGACTGGAACCGTGAAACACTCTATGCACGCATCAATCAGCGCACCGAGGCCATGTTTGAGGCTGGATTGATCGCCGAGGTTGCCGCGCTTGGCGAACTCTCCCCCACCGCTGAAAAAGCCATCGGCATTCGTGAGGTGCGTGAACATCTGGCAGGCCGCATGTCCCTCGCAGACACCATCGCCGCCATCCAGCAGGCCACGCGGCATTACGCCAAGCGGCAGATCACCTGGTTTCGCCGGGAACGTTGCTTCCAAACGATTTGCCTCGATTCCCATCCGGCGGCACAATACGCGCACAACGTCGTTCTCTCAGCGCTCGCGATTCGTCATTCTGATTTCGTCCTTCCCCAATGCCCCCGCCCGTCCAGCCCGTCCGTCCAGTCTTCGTCAACTTAGGCCCCCGCAGCTACCTTGTTCAGGTGGGGCGCGACCTTTTGAAGACCCTCGGCGAGGAAGTGAACAAGAAAATGCCGGACCGCGTGAAATGTGCCGTCGTCACGGACTCGAATGTCGGCCCTCTTTATGCCGAAACCGTGATCAAGAGCCTGCGGGCCGTCGGCAAGGAGCCGCATCTCATCACCGTGCCAGCGGGTGAATCTTCCAAGTCGCTCTCGTGGAGTGAATCCGTGCTCGGTGAGATGGTGCGCTTCGGTTTGGACCGCAAGAGCTTCCTCGTGGCCCTCGGAGGCGGTGTCATCGGCGATCTAGGCGGCTTCTGCGCCTCGATTTATCAGCGCGGCATCCCCTACGTCCAGGTGCCGACGACCGTGCTCTCGCAGGTGGACAGCTCCGTCGGCGGCAAGACTGGCGTGAACCTGCCGCATGCCAAGAACATGGTCGGCTGCTTCCACCAACCCGTTCACGTCATCGCCGATCTCGACACGCTCAATTCACTGCCGAAACGCGAGTGGAACGAGGGCTTCGCCGAGATCATCAAGCACGCCTGCATCCGTGATGCGTCGATGTTCACCGCCATCAAAGACGTGGCCGAGGGTAAAGGAGACATCGTCGGCCTCATTCGTCGGAACATCGCCATCAAGGCCGTCATCGTCGAAGCTGACGAGTATGAAACCATCGGCACGCGGGCCTTGCTGAATTTCGGGCACACCCTCGGCCACGCCATTGAGGCCGCCGCTGGTTACGGCAAGCTGCTGCACGGCGAGGCCATCAGTCTCGGCCTGCGTGCCGCCGCGTGGCTCTCCGCGCAGATTGCCGACCTCACCGCCGATGATTACGAGCGCGTCGTGGCTCTGCTGAAGCTATTCGACCTTCCCGTCCGCCTGACCGATGACTTCAACACCGAGGCCATCATGCGGATCGCCCGCATGGACAAAAAATTCGAGAACGGCAAGATCCGCTTCGTGCTCCTGCGCAAGATCGGCGACGCCTACGTCAGCAAGGACGTGCTGGAAGGCCATCTGAAGCAGGCGCTCGACGAGTTGAGAAAGTGATCAACTTGAAACCTAAAACTTGAAACTGAGCGGATGCGCTTCCTGTCTCCCGCCAACCTTCACCTCCTCTGGCTTGCGCTGATCCCGCTGGCACTTTGGTTGTTCCGTCGGCAGGCGAAGCGGGTACCGGTTTCAACGTTGCTGTTCTTCAAATCGCTCGCGCGTGAGCATCAGGAGTCCGCGTGGCTGCGGCGCATCAAAAAATGGCTCTCGCTCCTCCTCACGCTGCTGGTGCTGATCTTCGCCATCCTCGCGCTCGCGCGGCCCAGCAGTGATATTTCCGCCGACTCACCCGGCGCGGTCGTCATCGTCGTTGATCACTCTGCCTCGATGGCCGCGAAGGATGCCCAAGGCCGCACACGGCTCGATGAAGCGAAACGTCTGGTGAAGGACCGCATCCGCTCGCTGCCGGATCAGGTCGTGCTTTCGCTCGTTGCCTTCGATGCACGGCCCCATGTGCTGCTTTCCCGCAGCCGCAATCGCCGCGAGTGCCTGCGATTGCTCGATGAACTGAAACCGGTGCCCGTCGAGGGCAAGACCGAGGCCGCCTTGAATGTCGCCAAACGTCTCGCTGATCTCGAATCACGCTCCCGCATCTGGCTGGCGGCTGATTCGAGTATTGCGGATGCTTCGGTCGATTCGATTTCCGTCGCTCTCACCGAACCGCTCAACGTTGGCATCACGGGTTTTCAAATTCGCCATAGCCCGCTCGCACGCGATCGCTACGAGGCCTTCGTCAAAGTCAGCGCCGCTGCCAGCAATGCCAGCAAGACCACTTCAACGCTCGAAATCACCCTCGCAGGCCGCATCGCCCAACTGCGCGAGCTTGAACTCGCCCCCGGCGAGTCCAGCGCGCTAATCCTGCCGCTCGAAGGTCTGCGCGGCCAGCGCCTGGAGATGCGCTTGAAGACTACGGGAGATTGTTTCGGCTGGGATGACGGACTGGCCGCGCCGCTGCCCAAAACGAAGCCCCTCAACGTCGCCTGGTTCGCTGAAAAACCCGATCCTTTCACCGAACTCGCGCTTTCATCGCTCATCGAAGCGGGTCGCATCGAAATGAAAAAGGGCGATCCCGCCGCATGGCCGCCCAAGGAGCAGCCGGATGTCTATGTCTTCGAAAACTGGCTGCCGAAAGAGTGGCCCACGGATCGTCCGGTGATCGCGCTCACGCCTTTGACCAACTCCGGCCCGCTGCGCACACGAGTCATGCGCGGTGTGCCGCATGACAGCGTGCGTGCCGTGCAGCCGGATCATCCCGTGCTCTTCCGCGCCAGCAGCAGCCGTATCGCCGTCACACAAACAACGGTGCTCGATCTGCCGGCGTCTTTGGAGCCGCTGTGGATCGCGGGCACGGAGCCGGTGCTCGCCGCCGGTGAGTTCAATGGCCAACGACTCGTCGTCACTGCCTTTTCACCCGCGCAGTCCGAACAACTCGCGCTGCTGCCCTCCTTCCCGCTCATTCTCGGCAATGCTCTTTACTGGTGC
>JBIKYB010000416.1:0-4138 GCA_044355475.1 Prosthecobacter sp. | reverse complement strand
CATGCCCATTTCCTTGCGTTGCTCGTTGGCGGCGGCTTGGCCTTCGCTCATGCTTTTGAGCAGGGCGTCGGCGTCGATTTTGTCCTTTTCATCGTCCTTCACATAGCCGGACTCTTCGAACTCGAAGAGGATCCAGTGGCCAAGGTCCTCGGTGGTGAGGACCCCGAGTTCAATGCCGGAGGGCGGATTGCCAAAAATCTGCTTCAGCTTACGGGCACCCTCGCCCTCGGTGAAGCGGTAGCCGTTCGGGATAAAAATTTGCGCCTTGTCGCCGAGCTTGCCGGTGCCTTTGCGGGTCCAGCCGAAGGACTCGATCTCGGCGAGCACCTGCTTCATTTCCTGATCCTCCTGCTGCTCTTTCGTGGGCTGAGCTGGAGCTCCCGCAGGAGCGGGCTGCTGGGCGTTGACGGTGGAAAAAACTGCCAGACAGGCCAGCAGCACGACAGGTGAGGTGAAGGAGCGCTTCATGCGGCGGCAGTGTTGTGGGTGCGGCCTGCGCACGTCAAGGCATGCTTTTAGGCGGATTCGTGTTTGGCAGCCTGCGAGGGCTGCGGCATGCTTTCTGCGTTTCAAACGTCCGCGCTTATGTCTGATCCGAACACCGTCACCTCGAACGCTCCACGCCGCAGATCAGGCTGTCTCACGACATTGCTGCTGACGTTTCTGGCTGCGCTGATCATCGGCGGCATCGTGGTGTGGAAGGTGGTGGACTCAGGCTTCGGCATGAAGTGGCTGGCAGAGAATTTTCAAAAGCAGACGATCACCGAGGCGTTTCGGGAAAACATCAAACGCATCACCTCGACGAACGGGGATGTGCTGGAGCTGGCGGTGCTGGAAACGGAGGAGACGATCACACGCTTCGACTCCAAGACGCTTTTCGATGTGGTTTACCTCGGCACCACGGAGTCTGAAATCCGCGCCATGGTGGTGTATCGTTATCATTTGAAGCTGTCGGACGAATGGCGGCTGAACGTGGAAAACGGCCGCTGTGTGGTGGTGGCCCCGGCCGTGCGTCCTTCACAGCCGCCGGCCATCCGCACCGAGACGGTGGAGAAAAAATCAGCGGCGGGCTGGCTGCGCTTCAACGCGGTGGAAAGCTTGGCCGAGCTGGAAAAGGGCATGACGGCGGTGCTGGAGCGCCGGGCGACCGCGCCGGGGAAAATCCGAACCGTGCGCGAGGCGGCGCGGCAGTCGGTGGCGAAGTTTGTGCAGCAGTGGGTGCTCAAGGAGCAAAAAAATTACGAGCAGGGCGGCATCCGCGAGATCGTGGTGGTCTTTCCCGATGAACCAGCGGCGCAGAATGCAACGGAAGCATTCAAACTGCCCGCCACGCTGACCTTGGAGGTGAAAGCTGACTGAGGCTTTGGTTGATGGTGAATCGTTGATGGTTGATAGCCTGAAAGGCGGCTTCTAGCTCTTCAAGTCCATGAACAATCAACCATAGACCATCAACCCAGGCTTTCATTGCCCGCCCGCCGGTTCGTAAAGCAGTAGGTTGGCGTCGAACTTCACATATTCGAGAGCGCCGGGCAGCGTCTCGGGGTTCAGGCTGGTGAGGCGGAAGGTCTTGCCCTTCCACAGGCCCGTTTGGCCGATGGTGCCGGTGATGAGGTTTTCAATCGTCGCCCGCTTGTCTCCTGGCACCACGAAGTTCGCGCCTCCCATCGTGGCACAGACGCCGATGGAGACGATTTCCTGCGCGTTGCGCTGATGGGTGACTTTCTCGATCACATCACGGTGATAAGTGGCATACCAGCCGATCAAGACGCCGCTCAGGACGCCGAGGATGGCGATGACGACGAGCACCTCGACCAAGGAAAAGCCGCCGAGCCATTTGGCTGGGGCGGGTGAAACGAGCGGGGGCTGGCGACGAATGCGCAACATAGGTTTATAATTACCATAATTAACCAACTGACGCAATCTCTCGTTATGCTGTAGGCAAGAGTGCGGCTAGAAAACCTCGTGCATGATTTTCACCGACATTGAACACCTTTCCCCACAAAGCCGTGCTGCGGTCGAGTCTGCGGGGTACCGGGTCACCCGCTGGGCGGCTGCCCGCCACGTTTTGGGCCAGCGCCTGTTGAAAAAGCGTCTTTCAGGTGTGCTGGGGGAGTTTTTGGAGCGTTGGGGCGCTGGGGCGCTGCCGGTGGAGTCTGCGCCGGAATTGCGCCTGGGTTTTGGGCTGGCGCAGGATCAGATCTGGCTGCAAAGCGGCCCGCTGGGTCTGCCGTTGGAGCGCGCCTTGCTGCATCTGCCCGCCTTGCGCGGCTTTTGGCGGCAGGAACTGCGGCAGCATCATTTTGATGAACTACGCGCCATTGTGCCGCAGGCGTGGGTGATGGACGAGGCTCCCTTGCCTCCAGGCGGGGTGATTCATGACCTGGGGATCACTTCATGGTATGCATGGCAGACTTTGGGAGATCGCCAGCCGACGCTGGCGGTGAAAGACCGCGTTTTGATGGAGCAACTTGTGGCGGAGGCCCGATTCAGCGCTGTTTATGAGCGCGATGACGCCGGCCGGGTTGTTTTGCGTACTATTGAAGCGCCACCTTGACGTGCGACACGCTTCCGTGCGACATTCATCTATCTCATTCAAATCATGGCACGCGGCTCCAACGTCACTCTCTGTTCCTTTTGCGGCAAAAGCCATGCGGAGGTAAAAAAACTCATCGCCGGGCCGGGCGTGTACATTTGCGACAACTGCATCCACGTCTGTAAAAACATCCTCGACAAGGAAGCGGCGAACGACCTGGACGGTGGCAGCCCCGCACTGCTGGTGCCGCGTCCGGCGGACATCGCCGCGCTGTTGGACCAGCATGTCATCGGCCAGCCGCATGCAAAGAAGGTGCTCAGCGTTGCCGTCCACAATCATTACAAGCGCATCCTGCACTCCCAGCAGAAGGCCGCCCGCCAAGGCAGTGCGCAGAAGAAAATCACCGCCGCGTTGCCTGACCCGCATGATGTCGAGATCGAAAAGAGCAATGTCCTGCTCCTCGGCCCCACCGGCTGTGGCAAGACGCTGCTGGCCAAGACGCTGGCGCGCATTTTGAACGTCCCCTTCAGCATCGCCGACGCCACCACGCTCACGGAGGCCGGTTACGTCGGCGAAGACGTGGAAAACATCGTGCTGCGCCTGCTCCAGGCCGCCGATTACGACGTGGCGCGGGCGGAGATCGGCATCATTTACATCGACGAGATCGACAAAATTGGCCGCAAGACCGAAAACGTCAGCATCACGCGTGATGTCTCTGGCGAAGGCGTGCAGCAGGCGCTGCTGAAAATCATCGAGGGCACCACCTGCAACGTGCCGCCGCAGGGTGGGCGCAAGCATCCGCAGCAGGAGTACATCCAGGTGAACACGGAAAACATCCTCTTCATCTGCGGCGGGGCCTTCGTGGGCCTCGACAAAATCGTCGAGCGACGCCGTGGTCGCAAGACCATGGGCTTTGTCGGCACCCATGAGATGCCGGCCATCGAAGCTGCCAAAATCCGCCAGGGCGTGGAGCCGGAAGACCTGCTCTCGTTCGGTCTGATCCCCGAGTTTATCGGCCGTTTGCCCGTGGTCTGTGCCTTGGAGGCGCTGACCGAGCAAGAACTCATGCGGGTGCTCACGGAGCCGAAAAACGCCCTCATCAAGCAGTATGCCAAGCTGATGAACATGGACGGTGTGGAGCTTTCAATCACTCGTGATGCCATGCTCGCCATGTCAAAGGAGGCCGTCTCACGCGGCACTGGCGCGCGCGGTCTGCGCAGCATCTTTGAGCGCATCATGCTCGACGTCATGTATGACGTGCCGAGTCGGCTGGACGTGCGCGGCGTGACCATCAACGAAGGTGTCGTCAAAGGCGAGCGCGCCCCGCTCATGCGCAAGCGCATCGAGCGCAAAGCGGCTTGATCAGGATTGCGGAGCTTTTTTGTTACAAAGCCGGAGAGAAAATTCTTCTGGAGCATTGCTATGCATTCGCGCCATAATGCGCCCGTCCTTACCATGAGCACCCGCATCACCTCCCGCCGTCATTTTATTCAGAAGATCGCCACCGCCGCTGCTGCCGCCGCCGGTTCACGCCACATCATTGCGGCAGACAAGGAGCCGCCCTTCAAAATCTCCCTCGCCGAATGGTCGCTGAACAAGGGCATC
>JBIKYB010000160.1:0-11589 GCA_044355475.1 Prosthecobacter sp. | reverse complement strand
CACCATGCCGCAATTTGAACGTTACTTCGGCATCGACTACTCCGGCGCGGAGACAGCCACGAGCAGCCTGAAGGGATTGCGTCTTTACTCGGCAACGCCCACGCAGCCGCCCACCGAGGTGCTGCCGCCACCCGGCCCGCGCAAGTATTGGACGCGGCGGGGACTCGCCGAATGGCTCGCGGCTGAACTTCGCGACGGCCCGGCCACGCTCGTCGGCATCGACCACGGGTTTTCCTTTCCGCTGCGTTACTTCGAGGTCCATCGCCTCCCGCCGGACTGGCCTCAATTCCTCGATGACTTCCAGCACCACTGGCCGACCGACGAGGACCATCTGTATGTCGATTTCATCCGAGACGGAATCTACGGGAATGGTGCCGCGCGCTCAGGAGATGCGCGCTGGCGGCGGATGACCGAGGAACGAGCCAGGGCGAAGTCGGTCTTCCATTTCGATGTGCAAGGCAGCGTGGCGAAGTCCACTCACAGCGGCCTGCCGTGGCTACGTTACCTGCGCCAGCATCTCGGCGAGCGCGTGCATTTTTGGCCCTTCGGCGGTTGGACACCGCCTCCGGGCAGATCCGTCATCGCCGAGGTCTATCCGGCGCTCTGGAGTCGGACGTTTCCCACCGAAGACCGCAACCCGCACCAACACGACGCCTACAGCGTCGCCCGTTGGATGCAGCAGAGCGACGCCGCCGACACGCTGCCCGTGCATTTTCACCCAGGGCTACACCCTGCTGAACTCACGCTCGCCCGACTGGAGGGCTGGATTTTAGGCATCGCCTGAACGGGTTTGGAAGCCGACTCACGACATAAGCCTGATTTCACTCCCACACGCCGAGCTTCACGAGCTGCTTCGTGGCGGCTCCGGCCCAGTCGCGGTTCGCAGCGGGGCTGGCGGGGCTGGGGTGGAGGACGCGGCCGGTTTTGAAGGTGCCGTTCATGGCCTCGTGAGCGCGGATGGCGCAGGCTTCGGCATAAGCACCGACGCCGATGACCCACTCGGGCTGCAAGGCGTTGATGACGGCGCAGAGGTGGGTGTCGCAATGCTGGTTGAGCACGGCGGCCTCGGCGGCGGGGAGCTTGTCGGGCGTGAAGTTGCGGCCGCCGGACTCGATGAAGACGAGCGGGCAGTAGTTGGCGACGAAGTGATCTTTAAAAAAGGCCTCTGCCTGGCCGAATCGCTGGGCGAAGTGGCCCCAGAGCCGCCGACCGCTGACTTCGGACTGCGGGCAGTCGAAACCGAGCACGGGCCGCTTCGGATGCTCGCGCTCCGGCTTGCCCACGGGTTCGCGGATGCCCATCCAGTCGCGCACGGCGGCGATCTCGCCGAAGGGGACGCCGGTCTGCGTCATGCCGAAGGGGCCGGGATTCATGCCGATGAAGACGACGCGCTTCGTTTGGCCACCAAAACGGCGCAGATAGGCCTCATGCGGTGCCCAGGCGTAGTCGAGCGGCTGGTAAACATAGTCCACCGGCTCGGCAAAGCGCAGTGGGCGGAGGGATTCACGCAGGGTCAGGGCAGCGGAGACAAGAGCGGCGGCGGGCATGGGAAGGCGGATGATTATCGCCTCCGGCAGTGAAAGCAAACCCGGCGGGAAGGGCAGGGGAGCGTGGGCGAGGCAGGTTTGTGGCGGAAAAACCGCTTGCCGCACCAGGGGATGCCGCTAACATCGCGGCCCTTTTGCCGGTCCACGTTGGTCCGGCCAAGGGATTGAACACCCAGCCCGTTCGACCGGATCAGCCTCCCCAGGCTGAGCGCTATTCAAACAGCGTGCGGAAGACAGGCACCTCTCAACACACACATGTCCACACCGATCCTTGCCGAGCTCGTCGAAGCCGGCGTCCACTTTGGTCACCAGACCAAGCGTTGGAACCCCAAGATGAAGAAGTTCATCATGGGCACCAAGAACCAGATCCACATCCTCAACATTGAGGAAACCGTGGGCCAGATTGACCGCGCGGCCGATTTCCTGGCCGACCTCGCCCGCAAAGGCAAAAAAATCCTCTTCGTCGGCTGCAAGCGCCAGGCGCAGGAAGCCATCAAGCAAGCCGCCGAGGCCTGCGGCCAGTTCTACGTCAACCATCGCTGGCTGGGCGGCACGCTCACCAACATGGAGACGATCAAGAAGAGCATCGCCCGTCTGAACTACCTCGAGGAGATCGAGAGCAAGCCTGAGTTCAAGCTCATGTCCAAAAAGGAGCTCGCCAGCCTCAACCGCGAGCGCATCAAACTGGAGCGCAACCTGCGCGGCATCCGCCACATGGGCCGCATCCCTGACGCCGCCGTCATCGTCGATTCCGCCCGCGAGCACATCGCCGTGCATGAGTCCCGCCGCCTCGGCATTCCAATCGTCGCCCTCGTCGATACGAACGCCGACCCGAACATCATCGACTACCCGATCGCCGCGAACGACGACGCTATCCGCTCCATCCGCATCATCCTGCAGAAGCTGATCGACCCCGTCATCGTCGCCACCGCCGAGGCCAAGAAAGACTAATCATCCAACCCCCAAACTGACCCATGGCTGAAATCTCCGCGAAACTCGTCATGACCCTGCGTGAAAAGACCAACGCAGGCATGATGGAATGCAAAAAAGCCCTCACGGAAGCCGCTGGCGACCTTGAGAAGGCTGAAACCATCCTCCGCAAAAGCGGCACCATCAAGGCTGAGAAGAAGGCCGACCGCCAGACGAAGGAAGGCATCATCGCCTCCTACATCCACATGGCTGGCCGCATCGGCGTGCTCATCGAAGTGAACTGCGAGACCGACTTCGTCGCCCGCAATGAAAACTTCCAGGCACTCGTGAAGGACATCTCCCTCCACATCGCCGCCTCCAACCCACGCTTCCTCCAGCGCGAGGACATCCCTGCCGATCTCATCGCCAAGGAACGCGAAATCGGCGCTGAGCTGGTCAAAGGCAAGCCTGCCAACATCGTGGACAAAATCGTGGACGGCAAAATGGAGAAATTCTACGCCGACAACTGCCTACTGGAGCAAGCCTTCATCAAGGACCCCGATCTCACCATCGCGAACTTGCTCAAGGGCAAGATCACCGAGCTGGGCGAGAACCTCGTCGTGCGCCGCTTCGTGCGCTACGCCGTGGGTGAAGACCTGTCGTAACACGAGTTTTCCAACTCGTTCTAAATCTGGGGGCGGACGCGAGTCCGCCCCTTTTTGTTTTCATCGTCTGCCGCCAGCGTTCGGGTCAGGTTGACGATTTTTGGCGAACTCCGTAGGTGCTGGTGAAACCACCCTTCATCACCATGCAAATCGCCAAACACTCCCGTGAATCCGCCGCCAAGGGCGACGACCAGATTGCCTTCGAGAATGCCACCGCTCTGGAGGAAGCCTGCCGTTATCAGCAAGCCTTGGAATGGTATGCCGAGGTGAAACCCACAGGCGGCACGTTCGACATGCGTGCCTGTGCAGGCCGCGTGGCAATCCTGTTGGTGCTCTACCGTGCCAATGAAGCCGTGGTCACAGGCATGCTGGCTCTCCAGCGCATGCAGGTGCCAAACCCGGAGCTGCTCGGTGAGGTCACACGTGCAGTGAATGCGCATCGTGGCGCTGCGCCTGCACTGGCCTTGTGTCGGCAGTGGATCAGGCACCCTGCCAACTGCCAGCAGCCAGATTTGTGGATGTCCGCCGCCGGTTATGCCGCACAGTGCGGTCAGTTCGGGCGGGCGTTACGTTACTTGGTTCACTACCTGCATTACTCTGGAGGAATGCCCGCCAGCGATCTCCTGCTCGACCGCGACTTCGCGCCGCTCTGGCATCATTTGGAGCATGAGGCGCTGACACCTGGGGAAGCCGCTGCCTTGCGCCATCCAGTGTGGCAGGCCAGTCGCGCTCTCCTCCCGCAGGTGCGCGGACGGCTCAGCTTCGAGAGCTACGCGCACGTCCCGCCATCGTTGCGTTCCATCCTCCGCGTTCACACCCGCAGCATGAACTGGGTTCCTCATCGCGACACCCCGCCCGCGAAACGCGCGGCCTTCGATGCCTGGTGCCAGGCTGTGCGGGATGCCTCTATTGCCAGTCTCGATGCCGGTCGGCGCAAAGCACTTGCCATGCAGCCCGCCACCAGCGGAGAATGCGCTTAAATCCACCATGCCCGCCTCCGTCCAACTCCGCATCACTGAAGGCATTGCCAAGGGCAAGGTCTTCACCTTCGCCGCGCACGACACTTTCTTCCTCGGACGGCACCCGGACTGCCAGATGCACCTGCCGGATGATGAGTGCGTCTCGCGGCATCATTTCATCCTCGAAGCCTGCCCACCGCAGGCCTGCGTGCGCGATCTCGGCAGCCGGAACGGCACCTACGTCAACGGGCGCAAAGTCGGAGGGCGAAAGGAAGGAGAATCACCCGAGGAAGGCGCACGCCGCGCCTATCCCGAGGTCACACTCAAGCAGGGCGACCGCATTCAGGTAGGAGACACGGCCCTCGAAGTCCACGTCACGCAGGCAGAGAAGCAGGCGGGGCCACCGCCCGCCGCCCCCGTGCCCAGCTTTGATGAACTCAATCCGCAGCAGCTTGCCGATCTCCTGCTCAAGGCGGCGAAGAAGGGCAAGGCACCCCGTCTCGACATCCCCGGCTATGAAATCGAGAAGGAGCTGGGTCGGGGCGGCTTCGGCGTCGTCTTCCGCGCCCGCCGCATCGCCGATGGCGTCACTGTGGCCATCAAGGTGCTGTTGCCGCGTGTCGCCGTGAAGCCGGTCGAGATGGAGAAGTTCCTGCGCGAGATGGCCGTCACGGCCCAGCTTCGTCACGCGAATATCGTTAAGCTGTTCGACCAGGGCCACTGCGAGGGCATCCCGTATTTCATCATGGAGTATTGCGAAGGCGGCAGCCTGTGGGACTTCATCATGAAACAGGGCGGCAAGCTCCCGCTCAAAGTCGCCCAGCCCATCATGCTCGCCGCGCTGGAGGGCCTCGCCCATGCGCACCAGTCCGGCATCGTTCATCGCGATCTCAAACCAGCCAATATCCTGCTCGACCGTGGCATTACGCGAGTCTCCGACTTCGGCCTCGCCAAAAACTTCCAGCAGGCGGGAATGAGTGGCCTGAGCGTCACCGGCAACTACGCCGGCACCCCGCTCTTCATGCCCCGCGAGCAGCTCATCAATTTCAAATACATGAAGCCTGTCTCGGATGTCTGGAGCATGGCCGCCACATTCTACTTCATGCTCACCGGAACCGTTCCGTATCCCTTCACGGAGAAGCGCGATCCCATCGAGGTGATTTTGAATGAGCCCATCGTGCCGCTGGAGAAACGGGACAAATCACTGCCGCATAATCTCTGCGCCTGCATGGACAAAGCGCTTTCGTTGAAAGCGAATGATCGTTATCCAACGGCGGGTGACTTTATGCGGCCACTTCGCGCAGTCTTAAATTAGCCAGTAAAACATGCCGCAGTTTACGAAAATAGAAGAGTCAAAGCTCCCACCTCCTCCTGGAAAATGGAAAGCTGGCATGGAAATTTTGACGCCAGCTTCCCAAAAATTTGATTTGGCCAAGAGGGCCAAACATCGGGAAATTGAACTAATGGAAGGCGGTATATCTAAAGAAATTTGGAACCTGCACACAAGACTGAATCAAGCTGCGAATGCTGCGGATATGTCTGCATTCGCTGACGCATTGATTAATGGCTTGTGGTTGCTTGCTCGAGAGCGTCCTGATTTCAGAGATCTTCCGATATTACTTCGCGCACAAGGCGAGGGGCTTAAATCCACGCTTAAGTGCAAAAATTTAAATCAATTTAAATTGTACTTTGAAAATTTAGTTTCCTCCATTCCAGCAAATTTAGAAAAAATGGAAGAAGGCGACCGCCTTTGTCTCGATAATAGCTTGAAAATACTTTTGCCCAAAGCAGCTCAAATACGGGATTATGAACTCATGTCCTGGGTTCTAGCAGATGTTATTTACATTTATATTGATGCGCCACGCTCACCAGTTCGTTTAACAGTTAGCGTCACAGATGATGCTATTAGAATAGGCCGGCACACCACCATTTCATTTAATCGCACTCTCCGCATACCCGAGGACGATAATCTATACCCGCTGCCAGCCGGTTTCGGCAGGCTCCCAATTTACCGAGTTGAAGACTATGCCAACAAAGTACCCGCAAAATGGCTAGAAGATGGCGGCTTCTTCATTCCGCTTTATCAAAGAGAGGCTCTATTTGTCGAGTTTGCTGGCGTCAGTTGGCGGCCAGCCATCGCAAAAGTCGCCGTAGGATCAGTAAACGCGGTCACGGGTAACACATTTGACGAGCAAATTCGTTCACATTCGCAGGACTATGTCGTGGTGCCTAATCAATCGTACCTTGATGGAATCAACAAAGGCCAAGGTATTGTAGGGCAGTTCGTTGCCATGCCGTTGGGTCAAGGTTACACAGTCGAGGAACTGGTTACAGATGAGGCGAAACACGGTGGATTCCAACTCATGGCCTATGAACCCAAAGTGGGCAGATTTCCGGACTACCCGCCCGAATTCACCTTTAGTAGAGAGGCCGAATATCGGAAGCGGCATGACAACAGCAACCCTGTTAATCTCAGGTCACCGCTCGATTTACCCACACTGCCAGCACTTCCTCCTATCGCACCTAAACCGCAAGCTCCTCTCCAGCCGTTTGTCGAAGACCTGAAGACGCCCTTAAAAGAATGGCT
This sequence comes from Prosthecobacter sp., assembly GCA_044355475.1. Lineage (GTDB taxonomy): Bacteria > Verrucomicrobiota > Verrucomicrobiia > Verrucomicrobiales > Verrucomicrobiaceae > Prosthecobacter. The sequence goes on along the minus strand of JBIKYB010000160.1, from coordinate 4,922 downwards.
TTCCGCACAGATTAAACCCAAAATAGATTACAGAAGCGAAGACTATTCTCCGCCGCTGGGCGCATCGAATAGGAGACCTGATGCCTCACCTGCACAAGGCTCAATTTGGCCTTTTGGTTCTTCGGCAAAGGCAGAGAAAGAACACCATAAAGAAGCGAATGTTGAGATGGGAATTGCTGCAGGAGGAGCCATTCAACAGCAGATTATCGTTGACCCATTCGGCGCAGATAGCTGGGAACAGATGACCGCAACTCCGGTATTCATTCATATCGTAAACAGCGAGGCATTTGAAGCCATCACTGGAGAGAAGCCGCCTCCAACACCAATTACCGCTTACTCATACAAAAAGCGCGGCTTGCCTTGGTTTTCGAACTACGATGAAAATGTTACGAGCCTGCCGGGTGCCAAAGCGTTTCAGTTTATCAAAACTGTTCTGCAAATAGATCGGGCACGTGGGCACACAGCTTCTGTGTCTCATGTGAAAATCACACCCGAGCACATCCGCCGGATTCATGTGCCCACAATCAACGAACGTGTAGCTGTCTTGCAAAAAGCAGCTCAAAGCAGTCTTAAATCTGGACGCTACGAAGCCACCATCCGTGAAGCAACTTGGCTCCTTGATTTGATGCCAAACGATCCTTTTGCCCTATTGATGCGTGCTAATGGCTATGTTCACCTGAATCAGTATGATCTCGCAGACATGGATGCAAGCGCAGTGATTCAACAACATCCCAGACATATAGATGCCTACCTCCTTCGTGCTTATGCAAACTTGTCATCAGGATGGTCTGCTCAAGCTGCGAGCGATGCTCGCGCGGTGTTGTCGATGTCACCAGCGAACGAATACGCCAACAGCCTGTTGAGTCACGCTCTACAATCTACGCCTTCATGAACTGGTTTCCCGGTAGTGTTATTGGCTCTTACCAGGTCAAGAGGGCTTTCAATTCAGGCGGCATGGGAACAGTCTACCAAGCCCGACATCAATCTTGGGGTATCGATGTCGCGATTAAGGTCATCAAGGGCGACCATGCTTCGGATCCCTCGTTCGTTGCGCAATTTGAGCAAGAGGCCGAGACGTGGGCGAACATCGGACTGCATCCGTATGTAGCCACCTGTTACTTCACCCAGAACCTCGAAGACTGCTTGTGTTTGTTCGGTGAGTTTGTTGAGGGCGGGAGTTTACAAGATTGGATTCAAACTCGTTCTCTCTACCAAGCGGAAGCAGCAGCAGTTGTATCCACAATCATCCAAATTTCAGCGGGTTTTGCGCTGGGTCTGGATTGGGCACACCAACACAGGCTTGTTCATCAAGATGTGAAACCCGGCAATTTGCTCATGACGTCTGATGGCACACCCAAAGTGGCTGATTTTGGTCTGACAAGGAGCATGCAACAGGACGGGAAGGCGAGGTTTGCTGGGCATTCCCCGCCATATGCATCACCTGAGCAGTTGTCGGGGGTGCGTGTGTCCCAGACAACGGATATTTGGAGCTGGGCAGCTTCCGTGCTCCATATGTTCATGGGTGGTGTGATTTGGGAAAGCGGTCTGGCCGTTCCAGCGGTGCTTGCAGAATATTGTTCGCGTCATCGACGAATCCCGGGCCTTCCGCAGATGCCACAGCAGGTAGCTGAGTTGCTTGCGCAGTGTCTTGTGTTTGATCCGAGTAAACGTCTATCCAATTGCCACTCGTTGGCGCGAACTCTGAGCGAGATACACTCAGAGTTGTTTGGTGAGCCGATTGTTTTCGCTGAACACGGAACGCCAGAACTTGCGGCAGACTCTTTGAACAATCGTGCCGTGTCTCTGCTTGAAGTCGGACGTGAAAGCGAAGCGGGGGCGATGCTGGATCGTCTTGTCAGTTCAAGACCAGACCACGTCGAAGGAAACTTCAACCAACTGCTGTTGATAGCTGGCCGAGGACAGATCACATGGTCTCAGATGAAAGTACGGCTCGCGCCCCTTGTTGCCAATCAGCCTGATGATTCCCTGGCCGAACACCAGAAGATGGCGGAAACAGCCTTGCGTGAACGAATGAAGCAGCCACAGAGGTCCGGTAGCCTGCGCAACCTGCCATTCGTTCTAGCACGACCGAAATCGGGGGCAGAACATCAGTATGAAGATGAGAGATTTAATCGCTTGATAAGCAAGGCTGCGGCAGCTTTCGAATCAGGCAACGCAAACGAAGCGCGTCGTTATCTTCGCATGGCGATGGACATCGAGGGCTTTTCGTCTCACCCCAAACTGCGAGCGCTAGCCGCGACTTTAGCTTAGCGGTTCGTGCCCCCAAGTGAGAGATAAGCGGCTAAGTATTTTCGGAATCGAGCAGCCGCTTTCTCATCCACCGCTTGCAAGCGCCGGATATCCATGTTGTCCTCTAGGTCGGCGAGCTTCGCCTCGGTGGCGAGGGGGTGCGTCTTCACTTGCTCAATGTAGTCCTCATAAGGCACTTCGGAGGCGTGTGTTAAAAGCCTCAGCGCAGCCAAGACATTTGGGGAGAAACTTTCAGCCTCCAGTTCTTCAAAAGTCACCGAGGTGTCTTCCACCACGTCATGCAGCAGTCCCACGATCTTTGCCTCTGGGGAGGTGCAGCGCATCATCACGCGGATGGGATGGAAGATGTAAGCGGCACCGCTTTTGTCTTTTTGTCCGGCATGAGCCTGGACGGCGATTTGGAGGGCACGTTCGAGTGTGGCCATAAGATGGGTGGGTTGAATCAGAAAAGAACTGTTACTTAGAGAGCCGGTCACTGAGATGCCAGAACTTTACACCGCGAGAGCTTGGAAAGCCGCAGAGGCCAGAGGTCTGAATCGGAATGGCTTTCTCTGCGGCTTTCCTGATTGCCTTCGGCGCTTTTGCTGCGCTACAGAGCTTGCGGTGCTCTCTCTGGGGATTGGAGGTGGAGAAGGCGTTGGCGTTACCTCAATCCCGATGGATGATGATTCATGACGGAGGCCGATTCCCAACTCCCCACGACAGTGTCACCGCATCACTACTTTGTGGATGAAAGCGGCGATGGCGTGATTTTTGACTCACGCGGTCGGGTGCTGACCGGCAGCGGGAAGGTGCAGGATCATTTTATCCTGGGCATGGTGGAGTTCACTGATCTGCCCGCTTTGGAGCAGGATCTGACCGAACTCCGGGCTGCGCTGCTGGCCGATCCCTATTTCAAAGGCGTGCCCTCCATGCTACCGGAGGGCGGCAAGACCGCGCTGTTCTTCCATGCGAAGGACGACCTTCCCGAGGTGCGGCGGGAGGTGTTCAAAGTGCTGCTGCGCCACGAGTTCAACTTTTACGGCATCATCCGCACCATGGCTGCCGTGCATCGGCGGGTGGTGCTGCGCAACCAGCGCGACCCCACCTACCGCTACACCCCAAGCGAGCTTTATGACAGCGCGGTGCGGCGGCTCTTTGACAAGAAGCTGCACACGGAACCGGCCTACAAGGTCATCTTTGCCAGCCGGGGCAAGGCACGCACCCGCTCTCTGCGCGAGCATCTGCTGCATGCACAAAAGCATTCCAAGAAAGCTGCTGGCAGCTATCCCGATGCCACGGTGGAGGTGCTCGCCATGCCCGCGAGTGACAGCACGGGCCTGCAAGTGGCGGATTACTGCCTCTGGGCGGTGCAGCGGCTCTTTGCCAAAAACGAAGACCGTTTTCTGGATCTGATCTGGCCCAAGGTGGCCCTGCTGGTGGATGCGGACGACACCTCTGAGGCCAGTTACGGCACCTATCACACGCGGAAGCGCCCGCCACTGGACCTCGTGAAAATGAAAAGTCGGAAGGTAGAGGACTCAGAGCCTTAGCCCTTCATCACACGGCATGGAGCCGAATTTCACCTTCCGACAGGCAGAGCTTGTCATTTTCAGCGCGCCTGAGCAAGCAAGAACTCAAAACATCTGATTTTCAGCCGCGCTCATGATTTGTCGCGGTTTGCAAAAAGCCTTGGGAGTCGAGACCACCAAAGCCCTGAGCGGCCAGTTGCTCTCGGAGGCTGTCCAAGGCCGCAGCGGCAGCCTTGTGGACAGCCTGCTTGGAGACGCCCAACCGCTCGCCAATCTCGGCGTAGCTGTGTCCCTCTGCGACGAGGGCGAGGATTTGCTGCGTTCGTGCAGGCAGTGAGGCCAGCAGGTTTTCCAACACGCGTCGGCTTTCCTGCGAGCGGACCTGGCTCAGCACGTCCTGAAACTCATCTGGCAACCGCTGGCTGGGCGCGGTGCTGCCTTCCGTGCTGGCGGGGCCTGCCAGATCAGCCTCCGGCAAATGCTGCCGGGCATGCCGGGCCTCCTTTTGATGCAGCGAGTTCAGCGCATTCCGAATGGCCCGTGCCGCATACGCCTCAAAGGCCCCGCGTGCCGGATCAAACGCCAGCGCGGCCCGATGCAGCGCCGCATGCGCTACGGCACGCACATCATCGACGGTCATGCCGGGAATGTTCGCATAACCGCTCGCGATCTTGTCGGCCAGCGGCAGCGCCTCACGAAACAATGAATCGGCATCAGGCATGAGCGATGTTTGGCACGGGATGCAGGCTTCGGCAATCGCCGGGATGCACCGAGCCTCTGGCGGCTGGGTTGACGATTTCCCACGTCACCGGTAGGTGCGGGCATGAACAACTCGGTGGCGATCCTCAGTGACATCCATGGCAATGCCCATGCTCTGCGTGCCGTGCTGCAAGACATGGCAAATCACGGCATCAACGAACGCGTGTGCCTCGGCGACGTGGTCGGCTATGGCGGCAGCCCCGGCGATTGCATTGATCTTTTGATGGAGCACGGCATTCCCTGTGTGCAGGGCAATCATGATGCGATGGTGAGCACCGGTTCCGGGCTGGAGGGCGTGAAGGACGCCACGCGCCAGTCCATCGAGTGGACACGGGGCGTCTTATCACCGGAACAGAAAGCGTGGCTGGCCGCTCTGCCGCT
>JBIKYB010000123.1:0-14090 GCA_044355475.1 Prosthecobacter sp. | reverse complement strand
CACCATGGAGTGGCGACGACTCGTCGCCAAAAAGAATTTCAATGGCGACGACTCGTCGCCGCTCCTAAACCACAATGTTCACCAGCTTGCCCGGCACGACGATGATCTTCTTCGGCGGCTTGCCTTCCATGAATTCCTGCACGCGGGCGCTGGCGAGGGCGATCTTTTCGATCTCCTCCTTCGTGGCCTGAATCGGCACGCGGGCTTTGTCGCGGAGCTTGCCGTTGACCTGGAAGACGACTTCGACTTCGTCTTCGATGAGCGCGGCGGGATCGTAGGTCGGCCAGGTGGCGTCGCTGAGCAGGCCGGGGTGTGCCAGGGCAGGGAACTTGCTGGCGATGCGGGCATTCAGCTCGTCCGCGAGATGCGGGGCAAAGGGGCTGAGCACTTTGAGGAAGGTGACGATGGCAGCGGCGGGCTTCACTTCCGCGCCGGTGAAGGCGTTCGTGCAAACCATCATCTGGCTGATCGCGGTGTTGAAGCTGAGCTTCTCGATGTCTTCACCGGCCTTTTTGATCGTTTCATGCAGCGCTTTGGTGAGCTGCTTGTTCGCGGGCATGTCTTGCAGCGCCTTGGAGACACTCCACACGCCTTCGTCATCGACTTCCATGACGAGACGCCACACGCGGGCGAGGAAGCGATACACGCCCTCGACGCCCTTCATGCTCCAGGGTTTCACCTGCTCCAGCGGGCCCATGAACATCTCATAGAGGCGCAGCGCATCGGCTCCATACTCGGCCACGACGTCGTCGGGGTTCACCACGTTGCCGCGTGACTTCGACATCTTCTGGCCGTCCTCGCCCATGATTAGGCCTTGGTTCACCAAGCGCTGGAACGGCTCCGGCGTGCTGACGTAGCCGAGATCAAAGAGCACCTTGTGCCAAAAGCGGGCATAAAGCAGATGCAGCACCGCGTGCTCGGTGCCGCCGACGTAGAGATCGACACCGCCGGGCTTGCCGCCGCCCATCCAGTATTTCTCCGCCGCCTCGCCGACAAAGCGCTCGCTGTTTTGCGCATCGCAGTAACGCAGGTAATACCAGCACGAACCCGCCCACTGCGGCATCGTGTTGAGTTCACGCGTCGCGGTGGCCGAGTAACGCACCCAATCCGTGGCCTTCGACAGCGGCGGCTCGGGCGTGCCGGTCGGTTTGAAATCTTCCAGCGTCGGCGGCAACAGCGGCAGCTCGCTTTCGGGAATGCTGCGATGTTTGCCCTCTTCCCACACCAGCGGGAACGGCTCGCCCCAGTAACGCTGACGGCTGAAGAGCCAGTCGCGCAGCTTGAAGTTCACCGTGCCTTTGCCGAGGCCCTTTTCTTCGAGCCAGGATGCGATCTTCTTCTTCGCTTCCGGTGTTGGCAGTCCATCAAGGAAGCCAGAGTTCACAGAGATGCCGTTGTCGGTGAATCCTTGCCAGTCTTTGCCTTCTGGCGGCTGCACGACCTGCTTGATCGGCAGTTCAAACTTCTTCGCGAACTCAAAGTCACGCTCGTCATGCGCGGGCACGGCCATGATGGCTCCGGTGCCGTAGCCTTGGAGCACGTAGTCGGCGATCCAGATCGGAATTTTCTCCTCGTTGACCGGATTGATGGCGTAAGCGCCGGTGAAGACGCCGGATTTCTCCTTGGCGAGTTCCGTGCGCTCCAGATCGCTCTTGCGGGCGGTCTTCTCGCGATACTCCTCGACGGCGGCGAGCTGCTCCTCGGTGACGATTTCATCGACGAGGCGATGTTCGGGCGCGAGCACCATGTAGGTGGCTCCGAACAGCGTGTCGGGTCGTGTGGTGAAGACGGTGATCGTTTCGTCAATGCCATCGACCTTGAATTTCACTTCAGCACCTTCACTGCGGCCAATCCAATTGCGTTGCAGCATGCGGATGCCTTCCGGCCAGTCGAGACCGTCGAGTTCGTCGATCAAACGCTGCGCGAAGGCGGTGATGCGCAGCATCCACTGGCGCATGGGGCGGCGCTCGACAGGAAAACCGCCGACCTCGCTCTTGCCATCCACGACTTCTTCATTGGCGAGCACGGTACCGAGTTCCGGACACCAGTTCACCGGCGCGGATGAAACATAAGCGAGACGGCGATGGTCGATCTCCTCGCGGCTCAGTCCCTGCGCTTCGAGTTCGGCGATGGGGCGTGCTTTGCCCTCATCATTCACATACGAGTTATACAGCTTCAGGAAGATCCACTGCGTCCATTTGAAGTAGCCGGGGTCGGTGGTGTTCACCTCGCGATCCCAGTCGTAGGCGAAACCGAGACGCTTCAACTGGCCGCGGAAGCCTTCGATGTTCTTTTCCGTGGTCGCACGCGGGTGCTGGCCGGTTTTGATGGCGTATTGCTCCGCAGGCAGGCCGAAGGCGTCCCAGCCCATCGGATGCAGCACGTTGAAGCCGGACATCTTCTTGAAGCGGCCGATGATGTCCGTGGCGGTGTAGCCTTCAGGATGACCGACATGCAGGCCCGCGCCGCTGGGATACGGAAACATGTCAAGCACGAAGTACTTCGGTTTCGAGGCATCGAAGTCGGCATCACCGGGGTTCGGCGTGCGGAAGGCCTTCTTCGCCTCCCACACATCCTGCCACTTCGGTTCAAACTCGGAGAATGGAAAGGCTTTGCGCTGCTCGCTGGACATAGGGGCGCGGAAGAAGGCGAGGGTGGCAGAAGTTCCAAGTTTAAAGTTACAAGTTTCATGTTCCAGGTCCGCAGACTTGAAACTTTAAACCTGAAACTTGTAACCCCTCACTTAAACAGCTTCGTTCCCGCCTTGAGATGCTCCGCATGCTCGGCCATGCGCAGTTCCACGCGCTCGCGGATGGTGCGCTCGCCGATGCCGTCGTGCTTGGTGGCGACGAGGGCTTTGAGGAGGTTGATGAGCGATTTTAAATCGTCCATCATGACGAACTCAGGGGCGATCTGGCGGGCGTCGTTGATGTTGTGATAGTTGCCAAGCGGAATGGAGATGCCCGCGCTGCGGATGCCCGCCGCCTGGGTGGCTGTGGCCTCGCAGGCACCGGCATCAAGCAGGCAGCGCTGCACTCGGATGCCCTGCTCCTTCGCCGTGGTCATCAAAACAGACACGGCCTCGCTGTCGAAGATGGAAAGACGATCCCCCACACGAATGATGGGGCCGCCGCCCATGACCGCGCCGTTCACCGGGCGGCTGGTTTCGAGGGAGAGAAACACACTGTCTTTGCCGAAGGGCCACTTCTGCGCGAGCTGCCAGGCACCGAGCCAGCCGACCTCTTCTGCGCGTGTGAAGACCGCATGCACCGTCGTCTGAATGTTCAGGCTGGCGAGTTCGAGGAAAGTCATCACGATGGCGGCGCAGCCGATCAAATCGTCGCAAGCCGTGGCCTCAATGCGGCTGTTGGTGACGTTCACCGGGAAGTTCCAGGTGGCGATCTGTCCCTTGGCCTTGCGCAAGCCACGCTTCACGCCCGTTTGCAGCACCTCGGCGGACACGCCTCCAAGGAAATCCCACTCATCGCGCTTCGTGCTGCCGGGCGGCTTGATGAAAGCTGGGTGGTCCATGTGCGCGGCGAGTACCCAGGTGGGCTTGCTCTTCGACTTGCCGTTTTTATAGGTGGCCAGCAGGTTGCCGAACTTGTCGCGCTTCAACTTCACATGGCGGCAGTCTTTGAGCAGGGCTTCGATTTCCGCACGCACATGGTATTCATGAAACGGCGCGGTCGGCTGCTTGAGGAGTCGCTTGAGAATGTTGTTGAGGTTGGGCGATGCCATGCGCCATCGTAACGCGATTTTCACAAACACCAAACGCCACTTGAAGAAGCTCCGCTATTTCTTTGAAACCGCCCTGATCGAGTCCACCGCCTGGCTCCTGCCGCGTCTGCCACGCGGTTTCATTCTGGCCTTGTCACGGGGCATTGGCACCGTTGCCTATCTCGGGGATGCGCGTGGTCGCAAGACTGCTCTGAACAACCTGCGCTGCGCCTTTGGTGACCGCTACACGCTGGCAGAGCGCAAGCGCATCGCCCGTGGCTCGTATCAAGTCTTCGCTCGCACCTTTCTCGACCTGTTCTGGTCCGCGCGGCTCACGGCAGAGACTTGGCAGCAGTTTTTCACCATTCATCTGCCAAAGCCCGAGGATGAGGAGCAGGCGCGGCAGACCGGCGGCGTGTGGGTCACGCCGCACTTCGGGAACTTCGAGCTGGTGAGCATGGTGTGGGGCTTTCGTGGTTTCAAATTCACCGTGGTGGCTCAGGACTTCAAAAACCCGACCCTCACGGACGTCTTCAAGCGTCTGCGTGAGCACTCTGGTCACGACGTGATCCCGCAGGAAAACGCCATGCTCAAGCTCATGAAGGCGCTCAAGCGCCAGGGGCATGCGGGTTTGCTGACAGACTTGAATATCGCGCCTGGTAAGGCGGCTGCAGCAATCCAATGCTTTGGTCTTTGGACTTGTGTGCCCACCCTGCATGTGGAGTTGGCGAAAAGGCTTGGGCTTTCCATCATGACCGGCGTCTGCCGTCCTTTGCCTGACGGAAAATACGAAGTGAACATTTACGAGGCCATCAAGCCGGGCCCGGACGAGGATACCCGCGAACTTACCCAGCGGGTGTGGAATCATTTCGAGAAAGCGATCCGTGAGCACCCCGAATGCTGGCTGTGGATGTACAAACACTGGCGTTATCGTCCCGTGGGCGAGCCGGGCGCACCACATCCTGATTACCCATACTACTCCAATCATTCAACCGCTCTGATCGACATGATTCCACCAGATCTGCTGCCGAAAGACAACACGCTGGCACACCGCGTGGCAGACGCCTGAAAGACTTGCCCGCGCGGGCCAGTTTTTCCGTTGCCCCAACCAACCGCCACTCGTAAATCTTCCGTCCTCAAAAAAACCAGCCCAATGTCCATTCCCCATCTTCCCGCTCTCCGCAAAGGCCGCCCTTATGAGTCACTCGACAAGGCGCAGGTCAAAGATCACAAAAGCGGCGAGGTTTGCGCCGAGATCAGTCAGGTCAACGCAGGCATCGTGCGCAAGGATCTCGCTAAAATCGGTGAGGCAAGGGCGGCGCTGAAGAAATTCACGGTCGAGCAGTTGATCGAGATCACCGCGAAGGCGGGCGAGCTTTTCCTCAATGGCACGCTGCCGCTGGGTGACAAAGGCCACACGCAGACGCCCCAGGAATACATCGCGACACTTTCCCGCACCAGCGGTCTGCCGCATGTGATGGTGAAGCGCAACATGGCCAAGCTGCACTTCGCGCTCACCAACATGAAGATGATCCTCAACGGCCTCACGCGCGGCTTGGATCTGAGCGTCATTGATCGCGGCTTCGGCACGCAGTCCGGCTGTCCCGTGTCCTATTTCCCCACCACGAAGTCCCTGGGCCTCGTCATGCCGAGCAATTCGCCAGCGGTGAACTCACTCTGGCTGCCCGCCATCGCCTTGAAGATCCCGGTGGTCATCAAACCCGGTCGTGAAGAGCCCTGGACGCCGTATCGCCTCATCCAGGCCTTCATCGCCGCAGGTGCGCCGCCAGAAGCCTTTGGTTTTTATCCCACCGATCACGAAGGCAGTGGCGAAGTCGTCAAACTCAGCGGTCGCAATCTCGTCTTCGGCGACGTGGCCATGGCGAAGATGTATGAGGGCAATCCGAGTGTGCAGGTGCATGGCCCGGGCTGGAGCAAGATCATCATTGGCGAGGACAAGATCGAGAACTGGAAGGATTACCTCGACGTCATGGTCGCCTCCATCAGCGACAACGGCGGCCGTTCCTGCATCAATGCTTCTGCGGTCATCGTGCCGAAATACGGCAAGGAAATCGCCACCGCGCTCGCCGAGCGCCTCGGCCCGGTGATGCCGACGACTTCCGAAGACGAAAACGCTCGCCTGGCTGGCTTTGCGAACGTGAAAATGGCCGACTACATCGACAGCGCCATCGACAACGACCTCAAGACACCCGGTGCCGAAGACGTGACCGCGCAGTTCCGCAATGGCCCGCGTAAAACCGAATTCCAAGGCGGCACCTTCCTGCGCCCCACCATCATCTGGTGCTCCGACAACAGGCACCCACTCGCCAATCGCGAGTTCCTCTGCCCCTACGCCAGTGTTCTGGAGATTCCGCAGGGCGAAGTGCTGAGCCGCATCGGCTACAGCCTCATCGTCACCGCCATCACACAAGATGAGGCCTTCATCAACGACCTGCTCGAGTGCGGTGACATCGACCGCCTCAACATCGGGCCGATCAGCACCATGAAGATCAGTTGGGACCAGCCGCACGAAGGGAACATGTTCGAGTTCCTCTACAAGCGTCGCTCCATTGATTGCGCGTGAATCGTTTTCGCCTAGCTTCCGCCCATGCCGCCACCACCCGCCACCCTTGAGTCGCCTGCGCAGGAGCTTCCCGTTCTGGAGTTTCCACCGGACGAGGTAAAAGTCATTCGCTGGCCTGATCCCGCCCCCTGGGGCGGCCTGCGCAAAGCCATGACCAAGGAGGATTTCGAGACGCGTGACTGGAACGAAGGCAATCTCGCCTGCACCTGGAAGTTTGAGTTTAACAACGGCTACGCAGAGGCGGGGGAAGAGCGCATGAGACTAAATGAGATTCGATTCATGAAACATCTGCCGGGGGCGTTCTCCGCATCTCCATACGGCAAAAGTGGGGACAGCATGTTTCCCGAGGTCGAAATCTGGCTTTCTGAGCACCAAATGCGTAAACCTGACTTTTGCGTCCTCACCGCCGCACAAATGGTCGAGGCGGATAAAGGGGGCTGTCCGATTCCGAAGTTCATGATCGAGGTCGTTTCTCCTAGTGATCAAAGCAACTACCATGACCAGAAGCTCATTGACTACTTCAAAGCTGGCGTAGAGGACGTCTGGCATGTGAATCCTCGCCTAGAGATGGTCGTCATCTACATTTCGCCCAACGACGGCGAAATCATGCACGGCGATGACATCTGCACTGCCGCTCCAGCCTTCCCCGAGTTTCAAATCAAGGCATGCGATGTTTTCGCGGCTCTCAAGCTCTGATGTCCGCCCTCATCCCCTTCGATCACCAGCCGCGCACGCGGCTCATCTATGGCAACGGCACGCTTTCCCGTGTCGGAGAGCTGGCGCGCGAGTATGGCGGCACGCGGGTGCTGGTGGTGAGCGATCCTGGCATCGTGAAAGCGGGCTATTCAGAGCGTGCGGCAGGTTTTATGCGCGAAGTCGGCCTTGCGGTCGAGATCTTTGGCAACGTGCGGGAAAACCCGAGCACCGAGGATGTGGATGCCTGCGTGAAAGTGGCGCGAGAGTTTGGCGCGGACTTCATCATCGGTCTCGGCGGCGGTAGCAGTATGGACACGGCGAAGGGCTGCAACTTCATCCTCACCAACGGCGGTCGCATGCACGACTACTGGGGCGTGGGCAAGGCCACGAAACCCATGCTTCCGCTCATCGCGATTCCGACCACCTCCGGCACCGGGAGTGAGTGCCAAAGCTTCGCGCTCATCTCTGATGCCGAAACCCATGTCAAAATGGCCTGCGGTGATCCCAAAGCCGCCGCAAAGGTCGCGATCCTCGATCCTGAACTCACCGTATCACAACCGCAGCGCGTGACAGTCTGCACCGGCATGGATGCGCTCTCACATGCGCTCGAAACGGCGGTGACGAACAAGCGCAATGCGTTTTCATCGCTCTACTCGCGTGAAGGCTTCCGTTTGTGTCACAGCGGCTTCAGCCGCGTGCTGCGTGAGCCCAAGGATCTCGAAGCGCGTGGCATGATGCTGCTCGGCGCAGCCTATGCAGGCATCGCCATCGAGAACAGCATGCTCGGCGCCGCCCATTCTTGCGCCAACCCGCTGACGGCCAAGTTCAATGTCGTCCATGGCGAGGCCGTGGGCGTGCTGCTGCCGCACGTCATCCGTTTCAATGCCAAGCTGCCCGAAATCGCCGCCGTGTATGAAAGCTACTTCGACGGCGATCTCGCCGACCGCGTCAGCGAACTGCTCTGGGAAGCGAAAATGCCACGTCAGATCTCCGAGTATGGCGTGAAGGAAGAACACCTCCGCGATCTCGCCGAAATGGCCGCCAAGCAGTGGACCGCTCAGTTCAATCCGCGCACACCAAGCGTGGAGGACTTCGTGGAGCTGTATCGCGCGGCGCTGTGACCCTTGCTCGTCGAGACTAGAAGGGAGCGCGGACACTCCTGTCCGTTGCATTACAAAGGCGGCAAAGCCGCGTGGTGAAACATGCGGAGAGGAGTCTCCGCGCTCCCCTCATCCTCCTTGTTACCGAGCAGTGAATGCCAAATTCATGCGTCATCCATCAACGTGGCGAGTTCCGCTTCACTTAACAAACTAGGAAATGGCGAGCAGGACTTCAGCGGCTCGACCTCGAACTCCCTGCCCTGCTCGACAATCAAAAGGTCCGCCGTGCCGTGCAGCGTCTCTTTGGCGATGACCCACGCGGCAAGGACTTCACCAAGAAACTGCACCACCAACAGGGCCTGCTGCAAATCTACGAGGACTTCTGCCTCGAAGACGACTCCGCCTGCGCCAACTGCCCATTCCCGGAGCGGTTGAAGGAGTGGAACTGAACGCAGCGCTCAGTTTCAAGGCGCGGGCATCTCCAAGACGATGCGGAAGCCACGGGCTTTGAATGCATGCTCATTGTCCCTCGCATGATCACGATAGCTTGAGAAAAGCATCTGTTGCTGGCTGGTATCCCAAGCTCCGCCGCGAAGAACACGATGCTTTGTGGCGGAGTCATACATGTCCCCACACCATTCCCAGACATTGCCAGCAAGGTCGTAGATGCCTAGCGAGTTCGGCTCACAGCTCATGACTGGAGCACTGGAGGCATGTTCATCCGTGTAGGACGCGATAAACTCTTTCCCAGGAAAGGCTGAGCCGGTCTTTGTGTCTGCGTAGTTGGCTGTGGCGGGCGGAGGCGGCCATTTTCCGCCCCAAGGAAACACGCCGATGTTTTTACGACTCAATGTCTCGGGAGTATCATTCGGTCCCACATCTTCCACCAGTCCAACGGACAGGCTCCATTCACGATCCGTTGGCAGCCGATAGCGAACTCCCTCTACCTCACTGAGCCAATCGCAGAACCTTTGGGCATCAACCGAATGGACAGGAGCCACGGGATAGTCATCACCCTGCGGTGTCTGCATCCCATTGATTTTGGCAGTTTTCCATCCGCCGTCGATTTTGTAGCGAGCAGAGGCATCGTAGCCGCTGGCGAAAAATGTTTGGTAATCCCGCCGCCGCGTTTCGTGGATGCAGAACAGCACCTTCGTCCCCGGAACAGGCACGAATTTCATGCCGAGGCTGTTCGTGAAAGGCTTGTCCTTGCTAGCCTGGCTGAAAGTGTTTGGGGCTGGTTTAGCCTGAGAGCGGAAAGGGTAAGGAGCCTAGCCGCCAGACACCACCACGACAACACGGAAGCCGTGGTTGTGGCGCCTACCGGGCGGAAGGTTAAACCGGTTCGACGACAGCAGATACGCGCGGTCGAAGTTGTACCAGCACCCACCCCGAAGCAGGCGGTCGGCTTTGGCATTGTCATACCTGTCTTCCACCCATTCACGCACGTTGCCTTCCAAGTCGTAGAGACCGAGTTTATTGGGCTTGAAGCTCATGACCGGGGCGGTGGTCGGGAAGCCATCGTCGTAGTTCTCCAGGTATTGCGCGTTGGCATTGGGGGCTTTGGCTTTGCGGCTGTCATCACTGTAGTTCCCGCTGCCTTTCGGGGGCGGCCATTTGTCTCCCCAGGGGAAGTCCGTCTGGCTCTTGGCCACGGTGGCGGGTGTGGTGTCCTTCTTCCATTTCTCATCCCGGCCAATGCCCACGGCGTAGCTCCACTCCTGATCGGTGGGCAATCGGTATGTTTTACCTTCTTTCTTGGAGAGCCATGCACAGAACTTCTGTGCATCTTCCCAGCTCACTTTCATGACAGGATGGTTTTCTTTGTTCTCCGTGAGTGCGTAGCCATCGGCGCTTTGATCTTTCCAGGAACCGTCCACTCCCTGCGCCTCTGTCGCATAGGCCGCGTAGTCGCTGTAGCGGACTTCGTGGATGCAGAACAGCACGTCGGTGCCCTGCACGGGGAGGAACTTCATGCCGAGGGTGTTGGTGAAAGTGGCGGCAATAGTGCTGGCGGTGGCTGGGGGTGCCTGCCGCTGGTAGTCCCACGCCAGCTTCTGGCTCTCCGCCGAGAGCGTGTTCAATGGCACGGGTGTTACTTTACCCGCGATGTCTAGCAGCACGTTGCCGCTGGCGACGGCTTTGAATGTCGCCGTGATGCTGCGGCCCTTGGTGTCGGTCCAGGTGGTAGGGCCGGCTGGCAGTGTTGGAGGTGGAGCCAGATCCTTGATGCGAATGTGACGAAGCTGCACCTCGCCGCGTCCGAGCTGGAAACCGATGTGCCCGACGGTGGATCGGCTGCCAAAGAATTCATTAACCAGGATGCCATTCACCAGGACGCGGTAATTCTGGCCGCTGGCAGTGATGTCGAGGTCGTTCCACTCCCTATCTTTTTGCGGATTCGACGTGGGGGCCTGCACGAACATGATAGCTCCGGTGCGCTCCAGCGGGTTGGCATCATTAGAGATGTCCACGTCATAGTGTTTGTCCCGCGGTTGGTCGGGCCGCGGCTGGTCGGGACTGGTGAACCGCAGAGGTACGCCCGAATTCGCGCCGGGCGAGGCCAGGCGAAATTGCAGCCTGAGATTGAAGTCGCTGAAGGTCTGCTTCGCATACCACCAGGTGCCGGAGAAGTTTTTTTTCGGCTTGAGGGTGACCACGCCATCCGTGATCTCCGCGCCGCCGCCGATGCCATGCTCCCTCCAGCCATCCAGATGAGGAGCTTCGAGCAAGGCAGTGTACCCGGCTTCGGTCTGGAGCGAGGTAGTGAAGCCGGTAGAGGGCGGAAGGGATTGCTTGGGAGTGGGGGAAGCATCCGTGCTGCTGGCTGGCGGTGGCATTCCCGCCGTCGGTCGCTGATTCGACGAGTCAGGTTTAGTTTCGCTCCCCACCAGCACGCAGCGGAAGCCAATCACATCACTGCGCCACTGGTCCCCGACCGGGAAGCCGTCACGCCGCGACGAGAGTGAACTGGGAGCATCGCTGTAAAGCCAAGCCCCTCCGCGCAGGACTCGTCTTTCTTCAGCGGGGGAAAACAGGTCGGAGCACCATTCACGGACATTGCCAGCCAGGTCGAAAAGACCCGCTCCATCCGAAGGGAATGAGCCGACGGGGGCCGTGCGCGGGAAGGCATCGCGGTAACCTCTGAGACCAGACAAGGGCTTAACACGGCTGCTTTCGTGGAGTTCGCCGAGTTCTTCACCGCCGAGATTGACGCTGCCGGGAGGCGGGGGCCATGAAGTACCCCAGGGGTAGAGGTCTTTGAGTGCAGCAACCATCGTTTTGTCGGCGGGAGCCTTGGCCGCGTCTTCCTTGTCGCCGATGCCCACGGCGCAGCTCCACTCGTGGTCGGTGGGCAGCCGGTAGGCTTCGGCAGCACTGATTCTGCCTGCCTTGCGCTCCTGATCGGTGAGCCATTGGCAGAAAGCCTGGGCTTCTCCCCAAGCCATGCCCGCAGCCGGATGCATCGGCCCCTGCTCGAAGATGTGTTTTCCCCAGCGGGTGGACGTCGCCTTCACAAAGACCTCATAGTCCTGTACCCGTGTCTCCCATACGCTAAAGAGCACGCGCTGCTTGTCCGTCGGCCCGCCGGTGATGGGCACCGGGACGAATTTCATGCCAAGGCTATTAACGAAGGGCGCGTCCTTGGTGGCTCCGGCAAATTCGCCAGTCAGGGGCGGCGCGTTTTTAACCGTCGGGCTGGTGGCAACTAGGTTAGGTGATGACGGGTTTTCCGAAGATGATGATGCGCCGCTCCTTAACGAATCTTTGAAGACCAGCCATCCTGCGACGCCTGACATGGCAATCAACGCCACCCACAGCAGCGGCGAGCCTTTCTTCTCCGTGCGCACGATCACCTCCGGCTGCGGCGGTCGATACGGCTGGCCGCCGGGGCGCTGCGGGCGTGCTTGAGTTTGCAAGGCGGCGGGTGCTTTCTCAGCGGCGGCTTCCACCTTCACCACGGGCTGGGTGAGGATGGCATCCAGGTCATGGCGCATGTCCAGCACGCTCGGGTAGCGCAGATCGCGATCCTCGCGCAGCGACTTGCCGATGATGCTGTCATAGCGCGGGTCGAGGCCGGGGACTTGCAGCGAGGGCAGCTCAAACAGGCCCTGCGGGATCTTGCCGGTCAGCATCTGGTAGAGCATGACGCCCACGGCGTAGATGTCGGCGCGATGATCCACGGCGCTGCCGAGCATCAAGGCTTCCGGGGCCATGTAATGCAGCGTGCCCATGGCCATGCCGCTCTGCGTCAGGCCGGAGTTCTGGTTGTGCGTCATCTTCGCCAGACCGAAGTCGGCCACCTTTACCACACCGTCATAGCCGACCATGATGTTCGCCGGTTTGATGTCGCGGTGGATGATGCCGCGCTCGTGGGCGTAGGCCAGCGCGTCACAAACATGGGCCGTGATCGCCATCGCATGCTCGGTGTGCAGCCGCTTCTGCTGGGAGAGCATTTTGGCCACATCGGTGCCCTCAATGAACTCCATGACGATGTAAAGCAGGCCGCCTGCGGTTTCGCCAAAGTCATACACGCCAACGATGCCGGGATGGCTGAGCTTGGCCATGGCCCGTGCCTCGTTCTTGAAGCGTTCGGCGAAGCTGGCATCCGCGTCTTCGAGCTGGTTGGAGAGAATCTTGATGGCGACGGGGCGGTCCAGCGCGATCTGGGTGCCTTTGTAAACCGCGCCCATGCCACCACGACCGAGCATGGACTCAATCTCATACTGAGGCAGCATGGCTGCGAGTTCCTGCGCCGAAGGCGGCTCCCAGCGGCCTGCGGATGCGGTGGCGGGCTTCGCCCCTGTGGGCGGGGAGAGCAATACCTCACGCATGTCCCCGGTCAGGCCGGCGGGGAAATCGTCTGGGGGAGTTGTGGGATCGGCGGGAGGCATGGCGGCGGGTGAGGTTTCGGTTCACCCATGCTCTAAAGCAAAAAGCATTTTCAGTTACAAGGACGCTGAAAAAAGTTCAGCGGTCGCTGATTGGATTCATTTTTTACCGCAGGGCATCTGAACTCAAGGCGGCATGATTGTGGGACGGAGAGCCATTTTCTATGGTAAAAGATTGGCGGTAAAAGATCTGAAAACAGCGGTTCCCATTTTTTACCGGCAATCTTTTACCAGCCAAGTGATTCGGGGACACGGAGGACGCAGAAAGATATGAAACACAGGACTCCACCGCATTGAGTGGCATTCCGTGGCCTGGAATCAGCGTCTCGATAGTGGGGCGGCACTCGTTCTCCCTCATCGAAATGGCATTCCATTTGTCCTTTTCCCGGAAATGGATAGCTATTCCGACATGACTGCGGCGGATCTCACTCCCGATGCCCTGGCGAAGCTCGAAACGAAGCTCATGGCCGACCTCGACCTGGTGCGGAAGGTGCGGGCCTTGCTGGAGGAGCATCAGATGACGCCTGCCGTCCCGCTGGCGGCTCCGGGCTCGATTACGGTCGCTCCGCCGGTGCCGGTGGCCGAGGTGCTGCCTCAAGTGCCTGCCCGTCCACGGGAGGAAGTGCTGATGGAGGGCTTGATGGCAACGGTGGGCAGGCCGTTTGCACCGCAGGACTTCAAGGTGAAGGTCAAGGAGCTGACGCAGCACCTGCCGGGGGACAAGGAGGTGAAGACCTTCCTGACCCGGATGATCCGCAAGGGCAGTGTGGTGGTACATGAGGAACGGAAGGGACGGCCCGGTCATCTGTATCGTTCCCTGCTTCCATCTGCCGAATCAGCCGCCATGACAGGCGGGGAATCATGATGGGTAAGGCTGGGAGTGGCGGCAAATCGGGGTCGCTCGGCCGGGACATTGAGGGTGGTATGCGGGCACCCTGAGCCAAGGGTGCGCGTTCTTCGGGCGGTTCATCGCGGTCATTGGGATGTCTGAGGCGAATCATCTGGTCGTTGCATGGACACCTTGAGCCGGGTGGGCGTGATCATTGAGCTCATTCAGCCCGTTGTTTGCCATCGGTTTGCCGCCAATATGGAGTGGAA
>JBIKYB010000122.1:0-14112 GCA_044355475.1 Prosthecobacter sp. | reverse complement strand
AGCCACTCACGCAAGGGCTGTGTGGGCTGCTCCTGGCCGAGTTGGAAAGCGGCCATGTCCACAGCCAATCCCGAGCTGGAGGCTCGAAAGAAAACAGCCGGTGGTGCAACCACCGGAACCGGCGAAACCGCTCGATTCCGCAAGCCGCCGCGCCCCGGAGGGAGCGCGAGAAGCTGACGAAGGCCGGTGATTGTGGAAAACTTCACGCGTCTGGCAGCACCGCCGCGCCACTCCCGCTTCACCCGATCACCGGCGCATCGTCGCCGTACAGTTCGGCAATCTCCTTCGCCAGCCGCTCCGCCTCGGTTTTGAGCTTGCCCACTTCCTGCGTGATGCCCTCCGCCTGCTGTTCCACCACGCGGTCGAGGATGCCGGGTTCTGCCTCCACCACCTGATGCAGCTCATACTCGGGGCTTTCCTTCAGGCTGCCAGTAGCTTCGATGATGGCGATGATTTCGGCCTCCAGGCTGGTGAAGAGCTTTTGCAGTTGGTCGAGTTCATCCGTGTCGCCGAGATCAATCGCCGCCCAGCCTTGGCGCAGGATGTAGCCAGCGGGGTCATGGGCGATCTGCCGCAGGGTTTCGATGTCGCCGTTGTCCTTGGCCGTGTTGATGGCTCCGGTGAGCTTGGTGTAAGTTTCCTGCTTTACGGGATCATCGGCGAAGCGGTCGGGGTGAAACAGCTTCACCAACGTGCGCCAGAGGCTTTTCACTTCCGCCTCCTCATCGTCGGAGAGGCGGCGCTTAGACCCCATCGCGGCTTCCGTGTCCTCGTATTCCTGCCGGGTGTGGGCGTCGGCCTCAGCATGCGCCTCGCGCACGCGCTCAGCCTCCTCTTCGCCTGCGCTGAGCAGGGTGTCGAGAAAGGTGCGGCGGTAGCTCACCACCAGCCGCAAGCGGTCACGTTCCTCGAAATGGCGGCGGAGACGCTGGAAGATGCGGGCTTGCAGCGCAGTGACGTGGTTCTTCTCGGAGGTATAGGCGGCTTCCAGCTCGGCAAGCCGGGCGCGGGAGGCGGCAATCAGGCTCCTGAGACGCGGCAAGCCGGGATGGACATAGATCACGATGCCATCCGGGTGCAGCCCGTCAGCGGGGCTGGCGGCGTGATCATCGGCAGCCACAAACAGCGCCTCGTTGGAGTCATCCGGTGCCTTCTCCAGCTCGCGCAGATACCAGCGGCCCATGCTGGCGCTGCGGGCATTGGTGGAACCGGCCAGCCACTCCAGCCAGCCGCGCAGCTCTGCATTCTGCCGTGCCTCGTGAAAGGGCTTTCCCTTGTGCTTGCCAAAGGGCAGGCGGGTCGGATACCACTCCTCCTCCGCATGCGCCTTGACGGCCTGCCAGGTGCCCAGCCCGCGCTGCTCGGCGATGGGCCGGAGCACTTGCGAAAACAAATCCGCCACCGTCATCACATCCCCCAGCGCGGTGTGTGCGCCGCGTTCCGGCAGGCGGTAGTACTGGCGCAGGGTTTGCAGCTTGCAGTTGCCCGCAGGCACAGGGTCCAGCAGCCGTTGAGCCAGCCGCAGGGCGCAGAATCCGCCCTCTCCCAGCAGCGGGATGCCCAGCCGCGCCCACTCCGGTTTGAGCACCTGCTCCAGATCGTAATCGAGGTTGTAGGCCACCACGGGCAGTCCCGCCACATACTGCCGCAGGTCGGCATAGACCACGGCGGCCGGTTCGCCATCACGCTCCAAGATTTCCCGCGTGTAGCCATGCACGCGGGACGCCTCCGGTGGAATGTCCTGATTCTGATTCAGCAGCTTCCGAAAGGGCGGGCCGCAGGGTTCCCAGCCGCGCATTTTCTGAGCGCCGATTTCCACCACGAAAACCGGCGCGGCAATGCCCGTCGTTTCGGTGTCGATGATGATCCAGTCGTTCTGATGCATGGTCAGAAATGCTGGTCAGGGTTCTGGATGAGGCGGGTTTCTTTGTCGTAATACAGATGTTCGAGTTCCCACATCTTTGATACATCCAGAGCTTCCAGCGGATTGTGGCTGCACCACAGGGATTCCAAGAAAAGCACCGTTGTCAGATCAAGGGTGCGTAAGGAATTGCTGCTGCAATTGAGTTCCTTCAACGACGTTGACCACTCAGGGAGAAGTAGGCGGGTCAGATGATTACCTTGGCATGATACGATTTCCAGAGCCTTGCAGCGTCGCAGGTCGAGTTCGGTCAATTCGTTCCCCCCACAATTCAATTCTCGGAGTTTCGGAGTTGCCGCCACGTTCAGGCTGCTGATCTCGTTACTTCCGCATTCCAAATGCTCTAATTTGGGGGTAGCCTCAATGTTGAGCGATGTAATCTGGTTCATTCCACAAGACAGAAATTGCAAATTTGGAACGAAGGCTAAATCCAATTCAAGGAGGTGCCCGCCAGAGCAGCCAAGTTCTTCCAGTAGCGGGGTTTGGGATAGGTCTATGCTATCCACGCCCAAGCAGTGACAAACCAACCGGTCCAGCTTTGGAAGGGCAAGAGAACCAAGATTCACATGCTCTGCCTCAAAGTCATAACTCTCCGGCAAAACGAAAACCAACGAATCGATCTCCAAGCCGCTCACCCATTCAAATTCCCGTAGAGGTAGCAACTCCATGTCCCATGCCACCTGCCTAATGCGGCCGTTTATGATTTTCGTTGAGCATGCTGGATCCCATGGATGAAAGCTCCACGGGTCCGTGTACTTTGGCTGCCGCATGATCTTCTCCAACACAGTTTCGCCAGTCATCTCCAGCGACTCCGCCCAAAGCAAGATTTGCCGGTAATCCGGCTCGCAGAACTCATGTTCGCCGATCTTGAAGCGGGGCACCAAGGCCATGCTGGCGGCCTGGGCAGCGCGTGACAGTGCCAGCGCACCACTGACCATCTCCGCGACGATCCTCCCGCCTTGCGGCCCCACACGCGCTAAGGCGCTGCCAGGGTGGACAATGAGGGGCTGTTCTTCGTCAGGCATGAGGCAAAGGTGATTTAGAAGCTGGCAGGTGGGCACATCAAGCAGAACTGCTGAGGTCTGTTTTGAAGATGCTCGTCCAACTAAGCATCAAGGGTTGCCAGTGCATTTGCGCTCATCTGGGCTTTGGCACGTTCAACAATCATGGTTCGCAATGCTCCACAAGCAGACTTCCACCATTCCTCGAACACCGGCTGCCATGCTTCCGGCCCCAAGCGCGACAAACCCAGCATGTTGATGCCCGCCCAGATGAACTTGCCGTTCACTTCCCGAACCATGGGGAGGAACTCATGACAATATGAGACATTGCTCTCGTTGAATGGCATCTCGATCCATCTGCGGCGCGGCTTTCGTACGACAATCTGATCCCCTCGGCGGCGGTATTGGCATATGACCTCCTCGAACCAATAGGACTCGCTGTCCGCCGCGCCATGAGAATGGCCTGGCTGGGCGATGCTATCCAAATGCGCATAAAGACGGCTGCCATCGGGCAGCTCCAAAGGCAACTGTCCATGAGGATTGAAGTTTGCCACCACATTGAATCCGCGAGCATCTGATTTGTGATCCAACGGCTTAACGTGACGGGTGCCAAAGCCGGGGTTGTGCCTCAGAATGCGGATATAGGCTTGGGGTGGTGCTTTCAACCTGCCGAGCACATACCAGAGGCTGTCATACGCATCAGCTTTGATGGCCTTGGCTACATCCAGTGCCGTGAGGCGAAGTGAAAGTCCCAGCGGCTCATACATTTTGATATGCACCAGATCATTGCGCGTGAGCAGACAGACAAGGAAACTGCGATACTCTCCGCCCTGACCGTGTCCGGTGTAAAACCAAGGAACCGAATGCACAGGTGCCAATGAAATGACCTTGCCGAGAGAAGCCTCAGCCCACTCTGCCTCTTTTTTAAAAGACCCCACAATGCGAGCGGTTGGAACTTTGGGAGCGGTGTCGCCTTGTGCGCTTGGACTGAGGCCACGGCCCTCAAAACTTGCGCCAAGGCTCAGGAGTTTGTCCACCAGCGTCCAAATCCCTTTTCGCAATGCCACAAAGAGAGGTTTGTTAAACTCCTCGTAGTCGAGTCCCTGCGCATGCGCTCTATGGTCCAGCAGCAGAGCCACGACATCAAGGCTACAGTCGTTGATGGCGAATGAGAGGACTGAGAAGCGCTCTTTGAAATTACGCTCCAACCGGAAACAAGGAATGTTTGGATTGGCTCCACGTTCCAGAGCCAAGCCCGCCGCAATAGCATTCTGTGAACGAACGGCACACTCCAGCAGCACGTCGAAAAATCGCTGGCTGTGAGGAGCCAAATCGCTCCTCCAGTCACGCTGATACTCTGTCTCTGAAAATCGCTCAACTGGTTCAGTGGGGAGATCGGGCCGATTGAGAAGCGCCTTCAATATCTCTGTTCGTCCGTACCGGATGGCGTTGCAGCAAATCTCCACCACTCTTTGCGCATCAAAAAACGCATCGTCCAAGGAGCCTGTTATCCAGTCAGCAACTGCGGAGTCCAGCAGTTGTCGAGAGAGTCCAGTGATGAAGGCCCCACGAGCCGTGGCGGAGACGTTCTTCCAAACCTTTTCCGCCAATGTGGTCAGCCCACGATACCCAGCAGTCCAAGAGCGTTCTTCAAATAGTCGGAATAGTGGTTCCGCATCATGCAGATGAACCTCTGCACAATGATCATTGACCTCCTGCCACTGATCCTCGGCTTCAACATCCACCCCAAGCCGATAATCCATCAGCATGCCGAAATGCATCCATTCGACGCGGCCCTGGGGAGTTGGCTTGGCACTTTTGGTGATTACATCGACGGCCTGCGCTAGTTGTGCGTTCATTTGGGTGAGGGAGGCTCAAGATGAACATGAGTCGCGTCCTGTGGGCTTCGTAACAAGCTCTATGAACCGATGTTTGCAAGGAGACCAGATACCCATTCTGTCATTCAGCCTCAGATGGCTCGATATGGCTCGATATGGCTATTCGACAGCATGACCTGCCTGCGTGAATACCGAATACCAGTACGGATTATACATCCCGGAAGCTCCATGCTCCTCTGCGTGTGAGGCTCACGAAGACGAACGATGACCTGGCAGAGGCTCACGCCCACCCCAGCCAATTGTGCAGCGTCTTCATATCCCGCAGATGCGCCTCGCGGAAGCCCTTCAGCACCGCCGGGTCCTTCGGATTGCCTTCGAGATACTCGACGTGGAGTGAGATCGGGCCGCTGTAGCCGGTCTTCATGAGCATCTTGCCATACGCCGGGTCCACCTGGCCTTCGCCGAGCGGCACGGTGACGAGCTTGCGGCCATCCCATTTGAAATCCTTGAAGTAAGCTGCGCCGATTTGAGACCGCTGCCGACTCGACATCTGACCGGAGCCGGGTACACTTTCTCCATGACTGCCGCTGAAAAAGCCCGTGCCGAACGCCGCCGCGCCACCTGGACGCTGGAGAAGGTGAACAGCTTCGCCGAGGCTGAGGCGCAGACCCGCGCCTACTGGCATGCCGCCACATCAGCGGAGCGTCTCAACGCTCTCGCCCAACTTCGTTACATTGTTTATGGCAAAGCCGCAGCTACCGCGCGACTTCAAAGAGTTCTTGAAGTTGTGCCTGGACCATGAGGTCCGTTTCCTCGTCATCGGTGGATTGGCGGTGGTCCACCACGGCCATCCGCGCCTGACGCTGGATATGGACATCTGGATCGAGCGCAGCGTCGAGAACGGAGAGCGGATCATCCGCGTGCTCAAAGCCTTTGGCTTCAATCAGCCGGAAGTCAGTGCCGAGGACTTTGCCAAAGAGAGCCAGATCCTGCGCATGGGTTTCAAGCCCACCGCCATCGAGCTGTTCAATCGAATCCCCGGCGTGGAGTTTGCGGCCTGCTACGAGCGCCGGGTCTTCGTGAAAATCGGACGCATGCAGGTGCCCTTCATTGGCCTGGAGGACTTGAAGACCAACAAGAAGGCGAGCGGACGGTTGAAGGATTTGCAGGATATTGAAGAACTGCCCTGAGCAGGGCAAAGACTTGGCAGGGGCTCACGCCCATCCCAGCCACTGGTGCAGCGTCTTCATATCCCGCAGATGCGCCTCGCGGAAGGTCTTCAGCACCGCCGGGTCCTTCGGATTGCCTTCGAGATACTCGACGTGGAGGGAGATCGGGCCGCTGTAGCCAGTTTTCATGAGCATCTTGCCATACGCCGGGTCCACCTGGCCTTCGCCGAGCGGCACGGTGACGAGCTTGCGGCCCTCCCATGTGTAATCTTTGAAGTAAGCCGCGCCGATGTGGTCTTTGACGAGGTTGAACTCCAGCGGCCAGGATTTTCCGCCCTCGCAGGTGGCGTGCAGGATGTCGAAGGCAAAGCTGAATTGCTCCGCCGGATACTCGCGCATGATCGAGAAGATGTCCCACACCGGTGCCCCGAAGTAATCCTGCCCACTGTGGTTCTGAAACATCGGCTGGATGCCGATCTCTTTGCACAGGGCCACGAGGTCTTTGATCTTCGGGCGAATGGCCTGGAGCTGCTCCCAGATCGGCTGCTTGAGGTCATACTTGAAGTAGTTCATGCGGAAGCGCTTCACGCCCAGCTTCGCCGCCGTGCGCAGTACCTCCTCCGTGCGCTGCTCCGCGCTCACCTCGTTGATGCCGGAGGTCATGATCATCATGTCGAGGTTCTGCTTTTTGAGCGCCTCGACGAACTTCGGCAGCTCATCCACCACCTGCTCCGGCGTGATGTGACCGGACTTCGGACGAATTGGCGCCTCGATGCCATCCACGCCCATCTCCGCGCCCAGACTGGCGATGTCGTCATAGCCCAGGCCGATGAGGTGCTTCGTGAAAAAGCAGATCTTGTTCCTCGGTTTCGGCGTTTCCGCCAACAACGGAGCGGTAAAAGCCAAAGCGGAGAGGTTGCGGACGAAGGCGCGGCGGGTGTTCATGGTGGTTCGATCAACGTTCCTTATTCGACATTCTTCAATCGTCATTCGACATTCCGACCATGCATTCTCTCCAAGGCCAGAACGTGATCATTGTCGGCGGCACCACCGGCCTCGGCCTCTCCGCCGCGAAAAAACTCGTCGCCGCCGGAGCCAACGTCGTCGTCACCAGCCGCACGCAGGCGAATGTGGATGCTGCTTTAGCTGCATTGGGTCCAAACGCCCGTGGCTTCGCTGCCGATGCCGCCACGCCCGAAGCTGCCGAACGTGCGGTGGCCATGTTTGATCGACTCGACGCCCTCTACCACGTCGCCGGTGGAAGTGGACGCTCGAAAGGCGATGGCCCGCTCCACGAAATGACCGATGACGGCCTCGACTACACCCTCGACCTCAATTTGAAGTCCGTCGTGCTCTCGAATCGCGCCGCTGTGCGGAAATTCATCCAGCAAGGCACCGGTGGCGTCATCCTCAACATGGCCAGCGTGCTCGGTTATTCGCCCTCGCCCAAGTTTTTCGCCTCTCACGCCTACGCCGCCGCGAAGGCCGGCATCATCGGCTTTAGCAGATCCATCGCCGCCTACTACGCGCCGCAAAACATCCGCGTGAACGTCATCGCCCCCGCCCTCGTCGAGACGCCCATGTCCAAACGCGCCGCCACCAACGACGACATCATGACCTTCATCAAAACCAAGCAACCCCTCGACGGCGGCCGCATCGGCCATCCCGAAGACTGCGATGCCGCCGCTCTCATGCTGCTGTCTCCCGATTCCAAATTCATCACCGGCCAAGTCCTCGCCGTCGATGGCGGCTGGAGCGTGAGTGAAGGCCAATCTCATGAATTCTAACCGCTGATAAGACGCTAATCTGACGCTGATAAAATTCATTATTAGCGTCATGTCAGCGTCTCATTAGCGGTTTAAAAACTGCCCCAACTTGAAACCTGAAACTTTAAACCTCTCCATCGGCATCGACCTCGGCGGCACAAATATCAAAGCCGCGCTCGTGGACACCCAATCCGCGAAAACCATCGCCACGCTCTCGAAGCCGACCCGCGATGGCGAATTCGAAAACAACAGCCCGCGTTTCGCTCTCACCGTCCGCGAGATCGTCCACGAGTTCGAAGCGCAGGCAGGCCAAAAACTCGCCGTCGGCCTTTCCGCACCCGGTTTGGCAAATCCCAACGGCCAATGCATCGACTGGATGCCCGGACGCATGCACGGCCTCGAAAAGTTCGATTGGTCCGCCTTCCTCGAACGCCACTGCCGCGTGCTCAATGACGCCCACGCCGCCCTTCTCGGCGAAGTCTGGGCCGGAGCCGCCCAAAGCTGCCGCGATGTCTTCATGCTCACCCTCGGCACCGGCGTCGGTGGGGCCATCTATACGGGCGGACGCCTCCTCACCGGTAAAATCGGCCGCGCCGGTCATCTCGGTCATCTCAGCATCGACTCGAATGCGCCACGCGATGACTTCAACACGCCCGGAAGCCTCGAAGACGCCATCGGCAATCAAACCATCGCCCTTCGCGGCGAAGGCCGCTACGCGACCACCCACGCGCTGCTCGATGCTTATGCCGCTGGTGATGAACACGCCCAAAAAGTCTGGCTCACCTCCGTCCGCCATCTCGCCGCCGCCATCGCGTCTTTGATCAACGTCCTCGACCCCGAACTCATCATCCTCGGTGGCGGCATCGCCACCGGTGCCAAAGACCTTCTCTTCAAGCCTCTCCAACAAGCCCTCGACGACTTCGAATGGCGTCCCGGCGGCCACCAAGCCCGCCTAGCTCCAGCGATGCTCGGCGATAGCGCCGGATGCCTCGGCTCTGTTTTCAACCTCACCCAGCCTGTTTGATTTCGACCTGTTTCATTCGTCATTCCTCATTCTGAATTCGTCATTCCTATGTCTCCCGCCCTCCAATACCTCGACGCCAGCCAAGGCCTCCTCAATCGCGTCCGTGATCAGCTTCCGCTCATCCAGCAGACCGCCGACATGTTCGCGAAGACGATCCTCGCCGGACAAATGGTCCACGTCTTCGGCTCCGGGCACAGTCGCATTCTCGTCGAGGAAATGTGGCCGCGTTACGGCTCCTTCCCGGGCTTCAATCCCATCGTCGAGCTCTCGCTGACTTTCCACAACCTCGTCGTCGGCGCGAACGGCCAGCGGCAGGCCATGTTCCTCGAAAACGTCAGTGGCTTCGCAAACCGCATCCTGCGCAACTTTGATCTCCAGCCCGGCGACAGCGCCCTCGTCATCTCCAGCGGCGGCTGCAACGTCGTCCCCGTCGAGATGGCGGAGGAGTTTCAAAAGCGCGGGGTGAAGGTCGCCGCCATCATCAGCACCACCCACAGCGAAGCCAGCACCAGCCGCCATCGCGACGGCAAGAAGCTCCAGGACTTCTCCGACATCGTCCTTGATACCGGCGCCCACGTTGGCGATGCCATGGTGAAGATTGAAGGCCTCGAAACACCCGTGGCACCCGGCAGCACCGTCGGTGGCTGCCTCCTCGTGAACGCCATCAAAGCCGAAGTGGCAGATCGTCTCACCAAAGCCGGCCAGCCACCGAAAGTTCTCACAGCCGGAGCCGTCGTCGGAGCCGAGAAAGCCACGGAGCTGTTTGAAGCCGCGTATGATGAGCATGCGCGGCGGATTGCGCGTTATTACGCGGGCTTGGGCCACGTTTCATAACTGCTTCTAAATGCCAAACGCTGCTTTTACACCCGTCATTGGAACCCCGGAGCTGTTTCTGGCCCAGATACCTGAGCTAGCTCTGGCCTTTGAAAAAAGGATTGGGCACTCCGTAACCACTCTGGAGGAGATACGACGGGAAGTTCTGCCAAGAATGACCGCCGAGTGGAAAGATGATTTTATGCGCGAGGCAATAGGAGCTTTCGCCGCATGGACCCGCGACTATGATCAATTTCAATGGAGAATTGGAGGACTGTTTCGCAAGTGCATCGTGGCGGGTTCCTGGGGGGATGCTGTCGAACTAGCGGACTACTTCTACTTTCAGATCGTGGAGGGTGGCCATTCATAGCATGTCCGACTCCGCCGCATCGGTTGTCCTTTGCGGCTGATGAGTGGCCCTTCAGCCCGTTGTGGCGTTTCATGCACTCACCATGAAATCCCAACCGCTTCGCACCTCCGTCATCGGTAGCTATCCTTTTCCCGGCTGGCTGGAGTTCTCCGCGCAGCATCTCAGCAGCTTCGGAACCGCCGACATCACCGAAATGCAGGACGATGCCGCGCAGGTGGCCATTCAGGATCAAATCACTGCCGGGCTGGATGTCATCACGGATGGCGAACAGACGCGTTTTGACTTCAATTTGTCGTTCTACGGCTTCATCGAAGGCATCGCGCTCGAACCGGCCAGCCCGCGACGCTTTGGACCGCCTGCGCACGATCAGCGTGGCAAACACGAGATCGTCGGGGAATTGAAAGCGCCACGCGGACTCGGCGCGGTGGAGGAGTTTCAGCGCTTGAAGCGTCTCGCGGCTCACACCGGCAAACGCCTCAAAGTCTCTGTCCCCGGTCCCTACACACTCAGCGGCCGACTTTTGCCGAATGACCGCTACAAAGACCGTTACGCCATCACCGAGGCCCTGCTGCCCATCGTTCACCAAGAGATCGCTGACCTCGTCGCGGCGGGGGCGGAGGAAATCTGCGTCGATGAGCCGAGCATGAGCTGCTACGGCTACCGCGAGGACACGAAGCGCTTCGTGGACATCTTCAACCGCACCGTCGCCAGCGGTTACGGCAAGGCCCGCATCTGCACGCACCTTTGCTTTGGCAACTTCAAAGGCCATCCCGTCGGCTGGCGCAAATACGCCCCGCTCTTCCCCGCTTTCCTCGATCTCCACTGCGATGAGGTCCACGTCGAGATGGCGAACCGCGAATACGCCGAGCTGGAGGTCATCAAACCGATGGCCGAGCGCTACGATGTCGCCGTCGGCATCATCGACGTAAAAAGCTACCACATCGAAACACCCGAGCAGATCGCCGATGCCGTGCGTGCCTGCTTGAAGCACGCCCCCGCCGACAAACTCGTCTTCGCCCCCGATTGCGGCCTCTCCCAAACCGCCCGCTGGGCCGCGAAGAAGAAGCTCGCCAGCATGTGCGCTGGCGTGGAGATCGTGAAGCGCGAATTGGGCCTCTGATCAGGCGATCTTCACCACACCGACCGTGGTGTTGTCCTGACGGTCGTTGTTGATGCGGCGGATGGCGAAGATGATCGCGTCGGCGATTTTGTCCGCCGTCGTGTGCTTGCCAAAGCTGAGCAGTTCTTCGAGCGCCTTGTCGGTGAGAGTGAAAATGCCGTCGCTCGCTGAGATGACGATGTCGCCAGACTTCAGCGGCATGGGCTCGGCAGGGGCGTCGATCATCATCAGGGGCATGCCCAGCAGCGCGGCCTGAAGCGTGTGGCGGTCGGGGTGGTTCGCGGCCTCCTCGTGGGTGATCTCGCCGCGCTCGGCACGGGCGTCGATGAGCGGGGAAAGGCTGTGGTCGTCGTTGAGGCGAATCAACGCGCCCTCACGGAACAGAAACAGTGGCGAGTCGCCCACGCTGATCCATTGCAAGGTCTTTGGGGTGATGAGCGCACCCACCATCGTGGTGCCCATGGGCGGGGCCACGCTTGGCATGCGGCTGGTGATGAAGCCGAGCGTTTCGTTCGCGGTTTCGACCGCGTGCTTGAGCTTCCAGGCCACCGGCCCGTCCTGCTCGTGAAAGGCGCGCACAAAAGCGTTCACCCCGATATAGCTGGCGACGCTGCCGCCAGCGTGGGCTCCGAGGCCATCACCCACGACAAGAAGCAGGCGCTCCAGGCTGCGCTCCTCCGGCTCGGCGGCGTCGGCAAAGGCATAGTAGTCCTCCTGGTTGTCGCGACGACCGCGATACTGGCGGGCGGCGAAATCCTGCTCCTGCACGAAGGCGGGCGGCTCGGTTTCAAACAGGGGGACTCGATCGGTCAGGACGGTGGTGGCGCTCACTCGGCAGAAAACTGGTAAATCGTGGTGCTCTGGAAGGTTTCGCCCGGACGCAGGATCACGCTGGGAAATTCCGGTTTGTTAGGGCTGTCGGGATAGTGCTGGGTTTCGAGGCAGAAGCCATCACGTTTGGCATAAACATGCCCGCCCTTGCCCTTCACGCCGTTGAGGTGATTGCCGGTGTAAAGCTGCACACCGGGCTCCGTCGTGCGCACGGTCATCACGCGCCCGCTTTTCGCTTCCTTCACGATGGCGGCGAGCTTCATGCCGCTGCCGGAGAGGACGTAGTTGTGATCGTAGCCGATGCCCTGGATGAGCGGCTTGAAGTCCGCGCCGATGCGCTCGCCAATCGTGTGCGGCGTGGTGAAATCGAGCGGCGTGCCTTTGATGCTCACGATTTCGCCGGTGGTGATCAGATCGTCGTCTGTGGCGGTGACTTGATCCGTGGGGATCGTCAACTCATGGCCGAGAATGTCTCCGCTGCCTTCTCCGGCGAGGTTGAAGTAGGCGTGGTTGGTGAGGTTCAGGACGGTTGGCTTGTCCGTGGTGGCTTGATAGTCGATTTGCAGGCCGTTGTCCTTCATGAGCTTGTAATTCACGGTGCATTTCAGCGTGCCGGGAAAGCCTTCTTCGCCATCGGGGCTCGTGTAGCTGAATGCCACGCCATCGGTGATCTCCTTCGCGTTCCAGAGTTTCTTATCAAAGCCGACCTTGCCACCGTGGATGTGGTTTTTGCCGGAGTTTGCCGTCACCTTGTGCTCCACGCCGTCGATCTTGAATGAGGCGACGCCGATGCGGTTGGCGTAGCGGCCCGTGATGCAGCCGAAGAAGGGATTCTTGGCGAGGTAGCCGTCCAGCGAGTCAAATCCGAGCACCACGTCATCAAACTTGCCGTTTTTGTCCGCCACCTTCAGCGAGACGATGTAGCCGCCCCAATTGGTGATCTTGGCTTCCATGCCGTTCGCATTGCGCAGCGTGAAGAGCGTCACTTCCTCACCTGCGGTCGTTGTTCCCCAAGTCACAGACTCGACGGCGGCATGCGATGAACTGACAATCGACATGAGAAGCAAAAGAAGGGTGGAAAGCGCGGGAAAGCGCATGGTATTGGGTTGGGAAGGTGGGCCGCGAGTTTGGCGGTTCTGGGGAGGCTACGCAACAAGGTTATTCCGCGAGGAAGTTGGTCGGGTCTGGTGCAACTGGACCAAAAAACACCTGTTCCGCAGGAACAGGACTACTTTTCCTGTAACCTCCGCCGCCGCTTTCCCCATGGAGCCGGTGTCATGAACGAACCATCTCCAGATCCCTTCCACGGCCTGAACCCCGCCGAACTCATGGCCGCCGCCGCGATGCCGACGGACGGTGGCGCAGACACGATTCCGCTCTCCCCTCGTGATCTCCCTTCGCTGGAGGAAATCGCCACAGCCTTCCCCGATCTCGAAATCCTCGATCTCATCGGCCACGGCGGCATGAGTGCGGTGTTTCGCGTCCGGCAGCCGAAGCTCGACCGCGTCGTCGCGCTCAAGGTGCTGCCGAAGTCGCTGGCGGCCACGCCGGGCTTCGCGGAGCGCTTTAATCGCGAAGGCCGCGTGCTGGCGAGGCTCAGCCATCCGAGCATCGTCGCCGTGCATGATTTTGGCGAGAGCGGCGGCTTCGCGTATCTCATCATGGAGTTCGTCGATGGCGTGAACCTGCGCCAGGCCATGCGTGCCGGTCGCTTCACCCCGGAGCAGGCGCTGAAGATCATTCCGGCCATCTGCGAGGCACTTCAATTCGCCCACACGCAGGGCGTTTTGCATCGCGACATCAAACCGGAGAACATATTGCTCGATTCGACCGGCAAGGTGAAGATCGCCGACTTCGGCATCGCGAAGATCCTCGATGAAAAGGGCGGCGACATGCTGCTCACGCAAAGCGGCGCACGGCTCGGCACCGCGCCCTACATGGCTCCGGAGCAGATCGAGCAGCCATCGAGCGTCGATCATCGCGCGGATATCTACAGCCTCGGCGTCGTGTTTTACGAGATGCTCACGGGCGAGCTGCCGCTGGGCCGCTTCGCCGCGCCCTCGGAGCGATCCACCTGCAATGGCAACGTCGATGAAGTGGTCTTCCGTGCTCTCGAAAAGGAACGTGGCCGCCGCCAGCAGAGCGCAAGCGAGTTTAAGACACAGATTGAGGGACTGGCATCCATGCCGCCTTTCGTGCAGCGGGCATTGACGCGGCGTTTTCAAAGCTTCGAGTACAAGTCCAGGCGCATGATCTTTG
>JBIKYB010000120.1:0-14131 GCA_044355475.1 Prosthecobacter sp. | reverse complement strand
AGGAAGGAGCGGCGGTTCATGCGGCGCATGCTAGCGGAGCTGTTTCGACTGTCGATAACGAATCATCATCCGCCATCAGCGGATTATCAGCTTTGCCGCGCACTGGCCCTGGCGGTCGTCCGAAGATGACACGAGAATTTGCGCCAGGTGATGGCCGCTGCGCCACGGTGCGCCATTGATCGGCTTGACTTGAAGAAGGTAGGCCCCGGTGCCGACGTTGCGGAAGGAGGTGATGTTGTTGCTGAAAGGAGCCTGCTGGCCTGGAACCTCGAAGTACTCCATGAGCGTGAAGTGATCCTTAGTGAGCTCTGTCACAGGCCAGCCACAGCTGCTGACGAGAACGAGAATGTTGGCGGGATGCGTGTTGCCATTCGCGGCAGCCCCTGCGGAGGTCTGGGCGGAGACGGTGAGAGGTGTGGCCCCTCCAGCCCCTGTTTTCATCACCAGCTTGGGTGCAGGAGCGCTGACAAATGGCGCGGCTGACTTAGGGACGGGTGCTTCAAAAGCGTGCTTCACCACCGGTGCTGGCTCGGGCTTCTTGATGGCTGGAGGCGCGGGCGCGGGTTTAGTTTTTACAACCACGGGCTTTTTGGCTGGCGGCGCTTTTTGGGGAGCGGCTTTTTTCACGACCACCGGTTTTTTGGCAGCGGGTTTCTTGGCTGCGACAGGCTTTTTGGCAGGAGCCTTTTTAGGAGCAGGTTTTTTGGCCATGGTGTTCGGTGGGTCAGAATTGTTTCAATTTCCGCGAGGCTAGCAATACTAATGGTAGTCTGTCGAGATTCCTCTTGGTGCGACGCTGCTAAATATCCACAGGCATAGGCAGCCGTTTGGAGCGTGAGTTCGTCGATTTTAGACTGAATGAGAACACTTTCAGGCTCATTGAGGCAGGCTAGTGGGACAAACTGAAGCGCTTTCGAAATGCGATCATTTTAGGGTATCTCTAAAACCTACAAATGATCGAATGAACAGCTTTAGAGTAATTGTATTCAAAAGTGAAATTCTGAAAATACACGATTGCCAAGGGGGCACGCCTTAGATTATAAGGACTAGTTAATTTTTTAGTTTCGTGGCCTTTCTTCGCCTTTTTTCAGGCGTTTCGCCTTTCGATGCTGCTCTTTTCATGAACGCAACACCCGCAGTTGGCTTTGCCCTCCCGCACACCTTGGACCGGTCTTATCGGAACAAGGCGGGATTCACGCGGGCATGGCTTGCTAGGATTTCCAGATTGATTGGATTTTCTCAAGTCGGGAGCTGGCCTTGGTTTGGCACGGCGGATGCCATGGATGATCTGATGCCCTGGGGGCGCGGCACGCTGGTGACGCGGCCCGGAGGCGGGGGAGGGGGGACTGTGCCGGAACCCGAGCCGCCGGAATTTTCTTCACGCAATCTGCCTTTTTATCACGCCCCCGTGCTGCTGGCAGAGGTCATCGAGTTGATGCAGCCGGCTCCGGGGAAGCTGTTTTTTGACGGAACATTGGGCGGCGGCGGTCATTCTGAAGCGCTGCTGCAGCATGGAGCGCGTGTCGTCGCGATGGATCAGGACACGAACGCGCTGAAACACGCCACCGAGCGCTTGAAGCCCTTCGCGTCCCAGTTTTGTGCCTTGCGCGGCAACTTCCGCCGCTTCCCGCAGATCGTCGAGGAAACCGGCGTTTCAGGCTTCGATGGAATGCTGGTGGACATCGGTGTTTCAAGTCATCAGCTTGATGACGCAGTGCGTGGCTTCTCCTTTATGCGAGACGGACCGCTCGACCTGCGCATGGACGCCGACGCGCCGCTCACCGCAGCCGACATCGTGAACACAGCGGATGAAGCCGAGCTCGTGCGCATTTTCTTCGAGTATGGCGAGGAGCCAAACGCCCGCCGCATTGCCCGCGCCATCCTCAAGGCGCGTGCATCACGTCCTATTAAGACGACCTTGCAGCTCGCCGAGATCGTTGCCGCCGCATCACCGAAGCGCGGCAAGCGCCATCCGGCCACGCTGGTGTTTCAGGCACTCCGCATCGCCGTAAACGATGAACTCGCCGCGCTGCACGACTTCCTGGCCGCCGCGCCGCGCTGGTTGAAGCCCGGCGGTCGCCTCGCGGTGATCTCATTCCACTCGTTGGAGGATCGCATCGTCAAACAAACGCTGCAGCACCTCTCCGCGCCGTTTATAGATCGCCCGGAATGGCCGGAAGCGCGCAAAAATCCTGACTGCTTGCTCAAGTTGATCACCCGCAAGCCTGTGCAGGCCAAACCCGAGGAAATCGAACTCAACCCCCGCGCCCGCAGCGCCGTGCTGCGAGTGGCCGAACGTCTTCCCTCATGAAACCTCGTCCGCGCAATCGCTACCGCAACAGCCTGGGCCTGCCCGCGCTCACGGCCATCATCATTGTAGTCGCCTCGCTCGCGCTCGTGGGCCTGGGCATCGTCGTCAGCAAGAACCGCGTCCGTGCTTTGGGTGAGGAGCAGCGCAAGGTCGAGTCCGAGATGCGCCTCTTAAATGCCGAGATCCTCGCCTTGAACAACCGCATCGAGACGCTGCTCACGCGCGACAAAGTGCAGCCGCGTCTCACCAACTCCGGCACGCTGCTGCGTCCCATCACCCGCACCACGCTGTTGACCTTGAAACCCCTTTCCACGCAGGTCGCCGTGTCCGCATCGGCCGCCGATCCTGCGATCGCTCTAACAACGTCCAAGAATCCGTGAGCCAGCCGCTTCCAACTCAAATCCAGCTCCGCCGCGACCGCCCTGTGTGCCGTCGCATGCTGCTGCTGTTGTTTGTGCTGCTCTTTGGGTTCTCGCTCGTGACCTGGCGGCTCGCCGTCATCCAGATCAAGGAATCGCCGCGTCTGACGGCTCTCGCGGCTAAAAAATACCAGCGCCACATCGCCCTGCCCGCGCATCGCGGTGCTATCAAGGACTTCAACGGTGAATACCTCGCCCATGACGAAGACGTCAGCGAATTGCACACCGATCGCACGCACCTGCGCGAGATCATCACCGTGCGCCATCGCCTCGCCGCCGTGCGCGGTGTGAAGGCGCTTGAATTGCGTGAGCAGCTTGGAGTCACTGAAACACTCGCCGCGTACCACGATCACGTCGCGAAAGTGCTCGCCACCATTCTGCCGGAACCAGAGGCGGAAATCCGCAAACAGATCACCTCGGAAAAGCCGGAGATCGTGCTCGCCAAGCAAGTGCCTGAGGAAGAGGCGAAGCGTTGGGAGCTGTTGTTCAAGGCCGAGCACATCTTTGGCATTTACCTGCGTCCTGCCGTCGCGCGTCGCTTTCCGGCCAAGGATCGTCTGTCTCTCGTGCTGGGTGATACCGACACGGCCAACAAAGGCCGCTGGGGGGTCGAAAAACTCATGGACGCACGGCTCACCGGCGTTGCGGGGGAGCAATTCATCGAGCGTGACAAGTCCGGCCACGAACTGCCAGCCTATCGCGGTCTTTATGTCGAGCCGCAGCATGGCAGCGATGTGCATCTCACCATCGACATGCAGCTTCAGGACAATGTCGAAGCTATTTGCGAACGCGCTTGGCAGGCCAGCAAGGCCCGCCGCGTCGTCATCGTCGTCACCGAACCCACTACCGGCACCGTGCTCGCCATGGCCGCGCGTCCGCACCGCGATGTGAGCCATCCTGATGTCAGCACCTGGACCAATCACGTCATCGCCGATCCTTACGAGCCGGGTTCCATCTTCAAGGTCGTCACCCTCGCCGCTGCGCTCGACAATCACAAAGTCTCCCCCGGTGAGCGCATCGACTGCGGGAACATGTTCTACCACGATCCCGTGCGGAATGTGAAGCTCAGTGACGACGAGCCGCTTGGCATGCAGACCGTCAAAGGCGTGCTCGTTCACTCCAGCAACATCGGCATGTACAAAATCAGCAAGCGTGTCGGCCAGGACATGATGCTCGACTACGCCTCACGTTTCGGCTTTGGCGCTCCCACCGGCATCGGCCTGCTGGGTGAAAAGGCCGGTTACATGAACACCGGCAAGTGGAGCAACACCACCTACTCACGCATGCCCATCGGCTACGAGGTCTCCGTGACACCGCTGCAAATGTGCTTGGCCTATGGCGCGATCGCGAATGGCGGCGTGCTCATGAAGCCGCGCCTGATCGACCGTGTCGTCAAACCCGGTGGCGAGACCGAAATCATCCCGTCGCAACCGGTCTGGCAGGTCTGCACCGCGAAGACCGCCGCTTCGCTGCGTGACTTTCTCGAAGGCGTCGTCACCGAAGGCACTGGCAGCCGCGCCGTGGTGCCAAACGTGCGTGTCGGTGGCAAGACCGGCACCACCCGCCGCTATGATCCTGTGAAAAAACGCTACATCGACGGTTCCTACCTCACCTCCTTCGTCGGCATGGCACCGATGGAAAACCCCAAAGTCGTCTGCCTCGTCATGCTCGACGATCCGAAGGCCGATAGTCCTGCGCTCGTTCGTGGCGGCCGCGTCGCCGCTCCGATCTTCGCCGAAGTCGTGCGCGAGACGCTCGACCACCTCGCCATCCGTCACGAGCAGCCGCTGAAAGTCGCTGCGAAAGGAGACGCGCCATGAAATTACGCGATCTCATCCCGAATCTCGATAAGCCTGCCGTCTCCGGTAGCCTCGACACCGAAATCACCGGCCTCGCCTACGATTCCCGCAAAGTGGGGCCAGGCATTGCCTTCGTCGCGCTGCGTGGCTCGAGCGCGGACGGCCACGCCTTCATTCCGAAAGCCATCGCGCTCGGCGCTTCTGCGATCATTGCCGAACAAGCGCCTGCGGACGATGTCAGCGTGCCCTGGGTGCATGTGCGTCACTCACGCATTGCTCTAGCGCAGGCAGCCGCCGCTTTGCACGGCCATCCGGCCAAATCACTCACCATCGCTGGTGTTACCGGAACCAATGGGAAGACCACCACGGCCTTCCTGATGCATCATCTCTTCAACACGGCGCAAAAACGCAGTGGCCTACTCGGCACCGTGTTTTATGACCTCGGCAACGGCGGCCGACTGCCCGCCACGCACACCACGCCCGAATCGCTCGAAATCCAGGGCCTGCTCGCCACCATGCGTGACAACGGCTGCCGCGCCTGCGCCATGGAGGTCTCCTCGCATGCGCTCGACCAGGATCGCGTCTTCGGTCTGCCCTTTGCTGCCGCCGTCTTCACCAATCTCACGCAGGACCATCTCGACTACCACGGCACGATGGAGAAGTACTTCGAGGCCAAGGTGCGCCTCTTTGAAATCACCGCCGAGTCATCGCCGCGCTCCGCTTTGATCATCAACGGTGACGACGCCTGGGGCCGCAAGCTCGTGGAGCGCTTCCAGCACACCGGACGGGTCACGCGTTTTGGCTTTGGCGTTCACAATGAGTTTCGCGCCATCAACGTGCGTTACGACCTCACTGGCACCACCTTCGAGTTGGAGGCCAAAGGTCGCAGTTTCCTCGTGCGCTCGCCGCTCATCGGTGATTTCAACGTTTACAACGCCCTCGGGGCTCTCGCCGCCGCGCATGGCGTGGGCTTGAATCTGCGTGAGGCCGTCAAAAGCCTGCAAAACGCGCCTCAGGTGCCGGGACGCATGGAGCGTGTCTCGGAAAACTCACGCTTCCAGGTCTTCGTCGATTACGCGCACACACCCGACGGTCTCGAAAACGCCCTGCGCACCGCGCGTGCGCTGCGTCCTCGCCGTCTCATCACCGTGTTCGGTTGCGGAGGTGATCGTGACCGCACCAAGCGTCCGAAGATGGCCGCGGCCGCCGAGGCGGGGAGCGACATCTGTGTGCTCACCTCTGACAATCCACGTACGGAAGACCCCGAGCAAATTTTGAACGATGCCAAGGCTGGTTTCGCACGACCGCAGAAGCACGCCATCATTGCCGACCGCCGAGAGGCCATCCGCGCAGCACTCGAAAACGCCTGGGAAGGCGATTTGGTGCTCATCGCGGGCAAAGGCCACGAGGATTACCAGGACATCCAGGGCAAGAAGCATCCCTTCGATGACCGCAAGATCGCCCGCTATCTCATGCAGGATCTCAAAACTGCCCGCGCCCAGGAGCGCGAGGAAAAAGCCGCCGAACGCGAAGCCATGCGCGGCGGATTCGACCGCCCAGACCGCCAATGATTCCGATTTCCCTCCAAACACTCTCCAACTTCGCCGCAGGCACGCTGCGGGGCGATGGTTCGTGCTTGGTGACGAACGTGAACACCGACTCGCGCAAAATCACCGCTGGAGAGGTTTTCGTGGCGTTGGTCGGTGATAAATTCGACGCTCATGACTTTATCCCCCAAGTCGCCGCCTCGGGGGCTGCCGCAGTCGTTGTCAGCAAGATCAATCCGGCCTGGGGAGCGCTGCCCTGCGCCGTGATCGAGGTGGGTGACACCTTGGTGGCCCTGCAAAACATGGCACGGGGTTATCGCCAGCATCACAATCCGCTGATCATCGGTTTGACCGGCAGCAATGGCAAAACTTCCACCAAGGATCTCGCGGCCATCGTCATGGCCCGCAAGTTCCAGACTCGCGCCACTTTCGGCAATTTGAACAACCACATCGGGTTACCACTCACGCTGCTTTCGCTGCGAGAGGGAGATCAATGCTGCGTCGCCGAGATGGGCATGAATCATCCGGGTGAGATCAAAGTCCTCACTGACATCGCCGATCCCGACGCCGCCATTCTCACTAACGTCGGCATGGCCCACATCGAGTACATGGGCACGCAGGACGCGATTGCCTGGGAAAAAGCCACGCTGCCTGCTCAGGTGAAACGCAGCGGTGTCGTCGTGTTCAATGCGAACGACAAATACACCGCACTCATCGCCCGCCACTGTCAGGCCTCCGTTTCCACCGCCGGAGTCGGTTGTGGCGATGTTTCCGCCTCGAATCTGCGTGCTGACGCGACTGGCACAACCTTCACCCTCGACTTCAGCGGTGAAAAAGTCGAAACGCGTCTTCCCATCCTCGGTGAGCACATGGTTGGCAACGCCGCACTCGCCGCTTGCATGGGCTGGCGGCAGGGCATCGCGCCAGCGGACATCGCGGAGGCTTTGAACCAGGCCAAGCTGACCGGCGGTCGTGTTGAGCCAAAAGTCGTCAACGGCATCCAGTTCATCGACGATTCCTACAACGCCAATCCCGACAGCATGATCGCCGGACTGCGCACGCTCAGCACGCTGGGCAAGGCGCGTCGTGTCGCGGTGCTGGGACGCATGGGCGAGCTGGGAGCCATTGCGGAGGCCGAGCATCGTCGTGTGGGCCAGTTTGCCGGTTCGTTGAAGCTTGATGCCGTTTTCAGCGTCGGTGGCAGCGAGGCCGCCTGGATCACGGAAGCCTCCAAGTCCGTGCCCTCTGAGCATTTCCCCGATCACGCCGCCTGCGCCGCCCGTCTGCGCGAGTGGCTGGGTGAAGGCGATGTTGTTTTGCTCAAAGGCAGCCGCTCCGCACGCATGGAACAAGTTCTCACCCATTTTTCTGCATCATGATGTACTGGCTCTATGAACTCCGGGAATGGCTCACCGCTCATCATTGGATTAGCGATGACGCAGCCTTGTACAAACTCCTCAACCTGTTCAAGTACCACACGTTTCGTGCAGGTGGTGCCGCCATCACGGCTTTTGTGCTCTCACTGATGTATGGCGACCGGTTGATCCGCAAACTCATCTCCCTCAAAATCGGCCAACCGATCCGCACGGCCGAGGAAGTCCACAAACTGCACGAGCTTCATGGCAAAAAGGCAGGCACGCCAACGATGGGCGGCATTCTGATCCTTGGTGCCATCGTTGTCTCGACGCTCCTCTGGGCGAAGTGGGACAACGTCATGGTGTGGACCGTTTTGTTCACGACCATCGGCCTCGGAGCCCTCGGTTTTCGTGACGATTACCTCAAGATCAGCAAAAAAAATTCCAAGGGCGTCAGCGCACGCACCAAGCTCGTCTGGCAGACCTCCGTCGCGGTGATTGCCGGGCTGATGTTTGCCTATGCTGTGCCTGGGGACAACGGTATCACGCTGCGCGCCTTGTATCTGCCGTTTGTGAAGGATGCCGTCATCGCTGACATGCATATCTTCGCCGTGGCGCTGTTTGCGCTCATCATCGTCGGCGCATCGAACGCGGTGAATCTCACTGACGGCCTGGACGGCCTTGCCACCGGCTGTTCGGTGACGACCGCCCTAGCCTATGCCGGTTTTGGCTACATCTGCGGCAATGCGCGTTACTCCGACTACCTCGGCGTCGCTCACAACAGCCTCGCCAACGAACTACCCATCGTGGCGATGGCGATGGCCGGTGCCTGCCTTGGTTTCCTATGGTTCAACGCGCATCCCGCGAAGATGTTCATGGGCGACACCGGCTCCCTTGCGCTCGGTGGCTGCATCGCTGCGCTCGCCATCGGCTG
Organism: Prosthecobacter sp.; assembly: GCA_044355475.1. Taxonomy (GTDB): domain Bacteria; phylum Verrucomicrobiota; class Verrucomicrobiia; order Verrucomicrobiales; family Verrucomicrobiaceae; genus Prosthecobacter. The sequence continues at coordinate 5,766 of JBIKYB010000120.1, read as the reverse complement.
CAAACAGGAGATCGTGCTCGCTCTCGTCGGTGGCGTGTTCGTCATGGAGGCCATGAGCGTGATCATCCAGGTGGTCAGTTTCAAAAAACGCGGCAAGCGCGTCTTCCGCATGGCTCCGATCCATCACCACTTCGAGCTCGGCGGCTGGCACGAGAACCAAGTCATCGTCCGCTTCTGGGTGCTCTCGCTGCTCTTCGCCATGCTCGGCCTCGCCACGCTCAAGCTTCGTTAAATCATGAAATTCGCCTCCCAACATTTCGCCATCCTCGGTGCAGGACGCAGCGGTCTCGGTGCCGCACGTCTGGCGCGTCTGCATGGCGCGGAGGTGACGATTTTCGACGAGGGTGAGAAGGCCAAGCAGGTCGAAGACTTCAAATGCGTGCTCGGGCAACCCGCGCGTGATCTCGTCGTGAAGCCCGGTGAGTTTGATCGCGTCATCATCAGCCCAGGACTCGATGAACACTGGCCGCTGCCGAAGAAATTCACCGACGTGGGCGTGCCGCTCGTCGGCGAGACCGAGTTTGCCTTCAATCTCACCAACATGGCGATGGCGGCCATTACTGGCACCAATGGCAAGAGCACCTGCACGGAACTGATCGCGGCCATGTTCAACGGCTGCGGCTTCAAGTCGGTGCCCTGCGGCAATCACGGCATGTCCCTGAGTGAGGTCGTCGCCAGCGGCTCTCGTTATGATGTACTCGCGCTCGAGATCAGCAGCTTCCAGCTCGAAACCATCCAAAACTTCCGCGCCAAGGCCAGCCTGTGGCTCAATTTCGCACCGGACCACCTGGATCGTTACCCCAACATGGAGGCCTACTTTGCCGCGAAGGCGCGCATCTTTGAAAATGTGACGCGGGATGACTACGCCATCGTGCGGGCGGGCGAGTCCGTCTCCTCCGGCAAGGCGCAGCGCTGGACCTTCAGCGCTTATGGAGACAAAGCCGAATACACCTACGCAGACGGCCACTTCTTCCATGAAGGACAAAGATTTGGCAGCGCCACCGGTTTGAAGCTGCGTGGCAAGCACAACATGGAAAACGTGCTCGCCGCGCTGATGACCGGTCGCGTGTTTGGCCTGAGCCGCACGGAGATGCTCAAAGCCCTGGCCGCCTACGAGCCACCGCGCCACCGCTGTGAGCTGGTGCGCACGTTGCGTGACCGTGAATACATCAATGACTCGAAGGCCACGAACCTGCACGCGCTGGAGGCCTGCCTCCGCTCGCAGGAGCGCCCGATCGTGCTGATCGCAGGCGGGAAGGACAAGCAGCTCGACTACACACCGCTGCGGGATGCCTTGAAAGGCCAAGTGCGTGCCATGGTCTTCATCGGCGAGATCGCGCAAGAGCTGGAGAAGACGTTTGGAGATCTGCTGCCCTGCCAACGCGGCGCGGACATGGCGGAGGCTGTGGCGCTCGCCACGCAGCTCTCGCAGCCCGGAGACGCGGTCATCCTCAGTCCCGGCACCTCCTCCTTCGACATGTACACCGGCTACGCTCAACGCGGCGATGTGTTTCGTGACGCCGTCAACGCCCTGACTTGAATTTTGAAATACAAACTCCCACCACCCCAATCACGTCCCATGAAGACGAAGACCAAGCCAAACAAGGACAAGAAGCTGCTGCTTAACTTGATCAATGGTGAGCGTCACCGGCACCGCGTGGCGCTCGTCACCGAGGAAGGTGAATGGAACCAGCATGAGCCGAACTCAGGCATGGCGCGCATGTTTGTCATCATGCTGCTGGTGCATGTGGCCCTCATCAGCGGCATCATCCTCTATGATTTCATGGGGGATGAGGAAACACCTCAGCAAACCGTCACACAGGCCGCCCGCGCCATGGCGAGCACCAGCGGTCTGCCACTTCCCGCACCCGGACTCGTCGATGAGCAGGCCCAGGCCGCAGCGGACACGCAGGAATTCGACAACTACGAGATGCGCTCGGGCGATTCGCTGAAAAGCATCGCCGCCAAATTCGGCACCACCGAGGAAGAGATCAACCGCCTCAACCTGATCGACAAAGGGCTGCAAATCGGCCCCGGCACCATGCTGCGCGTGCCAAAGCAAGCCGTGCCAAGCGCGATCCCAGTCGATCCGAAAACGCTCAAACCGATGGCCTCCACGGAAGAAGTGCCGAAGGCTGTCCCCGTGCAGGATCAGCCGCCAGTGACGAACGTGCCGAGCGAGGCCGTGAAGCCTGCCGATGCGCCCGCGAGTCTTTCCGCCGCCGCGCTGACCCCGATGTCCCTCGTGGCACCGAGCGAGGCCCCGCCTGCAGTCAGCTCACTCGCCGCCGCCGCTGACACCTCCGCCACCGTGGCCGCCCCTGTGGAAAACATGGCACCTCTGCCACCGCCTTCCAATCCGCGTGTCGTCTCGCTTCTCAATTCTCCGCCTCCCACACCCAAAGCAGAGCCCAAACAGGCCGCGAAGGTCGAGCCCAAGCCGCTGGCAAAGCCGAACCCCGTCCCGCCTCCATCGCAGATGCTGAAAAAGATCGCTGATAAGCCGCCTGCGACGAAAAAAGCCGAGCCGGTGAAGAAGACCGTCAGCACACCGCCCAAACCAGCGCCCAAAGCCACCCCGGCGCGCTCACACACGCTTCAGCCTGGCGAGACCCTTTACCGCCTCTCGTCGAAATACGGTGTCTCCGTCGCCGCCATCCAGAAGGCGAACAACATCAAGAATCCCAACGCCATGCGTGACGGGATGAAGCTGGTGATCCCGGCGAAGTAAATTTCGCAGTTCTCAGTTCGCCGTTCGCGGTTGAACAGAGAACCGCGAACAGAGAACTGCGAACCTCATGGCCCGTCACTCCATCTTCCTGCTCATCTTTGCGGTCGTGTCCTTGATCGCGCTCGGCATCACCATGCTGGCCAGCACGACGTTCGAGATCGCGCACGAGGGCGGCGAGGACTACGTCACGCTCTGGCGGCAGTTCGTGTGGCTGGGCGTGGCGGTGGCGGCCTGTGTGTTCGCGGCGCTCATCGACTACAACGCTTGGCTGCGCTGGCGCTGGCACATCCTGATCGCGGCAGCGGTGCTGCTCGTACTTTGCTATGTGCCGATGATCGGCGTGAAGATCAACGGTTCACGGCGCTGGATCGGCTGGCAGTCATTCCGCATGCAGCCCTCCGAGTTTGCCAAGATCGCGCTCATCATCGCGCTGGCAGGCTGGTTTGCCATGCATGAAGTGATGACGCGCAGTTTCTGGCGCGGCTTTGTGCTGCCGGGACTCATTTTGATGGGCATCGTGGGCCTGATCGGCTGCGAGTTTGACCTGGGCAGCGCCCTGCTGGCCTCGACGGTCGGCCTGGGGGTCATGTTCATGGCCGGGACGAAGCTGCGCTACCTCTCGCTCATCGTGCTGCTCTGCGCGGGCGGTTTGTGGGCCGGGGTCAAATACCTACCGAACCGCTTTGAGCGCATCATGGTCACCTTTGACCTCGAAAAGCACAAAGAAGGCCTCGGCTTGCAGCAGTGGGTGTCCAAACTGGCCTTCGGCTCCGGCGGCGTCGAGGGTCGGGGCTTGGGAGAAGGCCGCATGAAGCTCTCCTACCTGCCCGAGGCACACACCGACTTCATTTTCCCCATGGTCGGAGAAGAACTTGGCCTGCGCGGCACAGCGGCAGTCGTGCTGGCCTTTGCCGTGCTGGTCATGGCCGGCATGGTCGTCTCCGCCTACGCGCCGAACCGGTTTGGCAAGCTGCTCGGTGCTGGCTTGACCTTTCTGCTCGGCATGGAGGCGCTCTTAAACATGGGCGTGACCACCGCGCTGCTGCCAAACAAAGGCCTGCCGCTGCCTTTCGTGAGCTACGGTGGTTCCAGCCTCGTCGCCGCGATGGCCGCCGTTGGCATGCTGATCAACATCCACCGCCAAGGCGTCCACCTCACCTGGGACCAACTCCCCGTCATCCGCCGCAAACGCCGCTGGACGCCGCAGTTGTGAGTTCGATGCCAACCCCGCTGTGGGCCACCCAAAAGACACTGAGGCACGCTGCACCAAGAAGAACCACGAAGCTCACTGCGGGTGGAAGAACCATGGGATGGCTGACTTGAAAACCAAGTTCATCCGCAATTTCATGACCACCCTTGCAAGCGTGAATAGCAGAGGTGGACCCCGCAATTCTCACACTCTCTTCGAAGACGAATCCAGATTGATACGGCACCCGCTAGCACAAAAACCGCTCCTCATACGCCACCATTCCGCGTTTCAGCATCGCCACGTATTCTTCCTGAAAGGTCTTCACGCGATGATGCTCCTCCTGGTTCAAAACGTAGGCCCGCACCGCCTCCAGATCCGGTGCCGCGAAGGTGAAGGCCCCATAGCCTTCCTGCCACGCAAAGCCCGCGAGTCGCAGTTCTTCGTGAATCCAGCGTGAGGACTCGCTCTTCACCTCCCGCATCACATCCGCCAGACAATGCGTCGCCCGCAGGCCGGCGGCGATGTGGAGATGGTCGCCCGTGCCACCCACCGCATGCGCCACGCCGTCGAGGTTTCGGATGATGCCGCCGATGTATTCGTGAACGCGTTGTCGATGCGTCGGCGAGAGCCAGGGTTCCCGGTTTTTCGTGCTGAACACGAGATGGTAATGCAACGAGAGGTGTGTCGAAGCCATGCGGGATGGCTTCAGATAGGCAATGACCGTGCAACCACCAAATCGCCCGTGCCGGAGGCATGCCAGAAATTAGCCGGTGGTGCAACCACCGGACAACGCCCACGAAACACGAATCGCGCCCTGGAAGGGCGCGAGAAGGGCACGCGGGGTCTGGCGGGCAACATCACCGGTGAACATTCGGACGCTTCTCGCGCCCCTGCCGGGGCGCATCCCATAGCGGGGTCGTGGGGCGGCCCGGTTCCGGTGGTTCCCGGTCGCTCCGCGACCTTCACCACCGGCTAATCTCTTTCGAGCCTCCGGCTCGCTGATATCTATTCAGCAACTAGAAAGTATGATTTTCTGCGGAGCATAAATTGCCGCCTCTAAAGAACTCCACAGTGCATGAGCGCTGCCTGCGATCTAGTTCAACAAAAGCCCCAAGTCGGTATCCGCAGACATGTTCGGGTGGATTACTTCCATCGTTCATCCATGCACCATCATAGCTGGCTTTTGTTAGCGCCCGCAATCTCTGGCGATCACTTTGCTGATCTTCGTCAGGTCGATCACTCTTTTTCATCTCAATGGCAATAAGATTGTCCTCAGAGATGTTCGCGCCTCGGGTATGCAGGATGAGATCACAGTTGATTGTGACTACATGATGTTGGCCGTCCAATATGGTTTTGATTTTTCCATTCTGCTTACGGTTGTACTCAGCATCAGCAACGTATTGGGTCAGACCTTGCTCATGTGCAGCTTTCTCCAAGTACATTGCCCAGCGACAGCAATGATTGCGCTCGTTGGTTCCCTCTAAAATCTCTTGAGCTTCTCGTTCCAAAAACTGCTTTAATGATGAGGCAAAGACGCTTTCAATTAGCTGCTGAGAGATTTGAATCATGATTCTAAATGCCGATGCTAACTGAATTTCAAAAAGGATTGGCGAGCTTCGCAACTGCCCTCAATGCTTCACCGAACACCCCGGACCCACCGTCTGGAAGAAGTCATTCCCCTTGTCGTCGATCAAGATGAACGCCGGGAAGTCTTCCACCTCGATCTTCCAGATGGCTTCCATGCCGAGTTCGGGGAACTCGACGACTTCGACTTTCTTGATGTTTTCCTTGGCGAGGATGGCGGCGGGGCCGCCGATGCTGCCGAGGTAGAAGCCGCCGTGCTTTT
>JBIKYB010000415.1:0-4165 GCA_044355475.1 Prosthecobacter sp. | reverse complement strand
TCACCCAGGCATGGCCGGGCTTTCCAACAGTGATGATGCGCCAGTCCATAAAGAGGGAGGAGATAAAGCCGATTTATAGAAAATATATTAAAAGTTAAAATTGTCACACAGCATCACCATCGTTGCTGTTGCATAATTTAAAAAGATCGTTAAAATGAGAATGCTAGTTCAAAAATTAACCGTCCGCCATAGCCTATGTTCTCACCTCTTCTAAATCAGGTTCGTTTGGTCGCAGTCAGCTCTGTGACTCTCATGCTGGCCTCATGCGCCTTGCCTCCTCGTCAGGCATGGCAGGAAATTCAGACAAAGGGTCTTCTTTCCTATTACATGGATGGCGAAAGTCGTCCGCTTGGTGTTGCGAGCAATCGAACCCAGGCGCTGGCGCAAAACACAGCTTCCGCACCAACCAAAGCAAACACGGCCTTGGTCGGACCTGCCGCTCCTTCGACGCCACCGCCTTCAATGCTGAACTCAGCCAGCATGCCAGTGGCCCAGTCGGTGCCTGATCTTCCCGGCTATGTCCGCACGCCGTTCACCAATCCACCGCGTCTGGTCGATGTGCGCGGCATGTCAGCTGGCTCCAAAGTCGTCTGCCCATACACTCAGCGCCCCTTCCTCGTCCCAGGTTCGGTTTCCTCCAGCATCGCCTCCGCGCCCAGCCGTCCGAAAGCTCCTGAACCCAAAGAGCGTCCGCGCACGACTCCAGTGGCACCAGACACCTCGGTCGCAGCGATGAGCAAGCCTGACACCAGTGCTCCGACGACCCCGGCAGTGACACCCGCCCCGACTCAGGCCGCCCCTGAGCTCCCTTACGGCAGTTCCATCAGCGGTCGCCCAGGGTTCGTGAACAGCCCTTACGCCGCTAAACATCAGTTGGTGGACGTGACAGGCCTTCCAGTCGGCATGGAAGTCAAATGCCCCTACACCGGCAAGCTCTTCCGCGTGCCACCGCAGTAGTCTAAAACACAGTTACTTCCAAAACCCCGTCTGGTCTTCCAGGCGGGTTTTTTGTTTTCAGAAGGATGCGCTGCCTTCGACCATAGTAACAATTACTCCACACAGCACGGACAAGGCTGCACGAAATGTCCCGGTGAGACTTCCTTGAGCGTGAGATCCATGCTCACGCTTTCCTGCCATTTCGGATGTTTCATGCGGTGCCCGAAAGCACAGCCAGCGGGCGGATTGATCGGCGAAGGGACATCTCCACGAAGCAGTTGTCGCTCGCGACGCTTCGTCGGATCAGCGATGGGAATCGCATCGAGCAATGCCTTGGTATAGGCATGACGTGGATTGCGATAGAGCTCAGTAGCGGGCGCGATTTCGACGATTTTGCCGAGGTACATGACCGCTACGCGGTCGCTCATGTGCTGCACGACGCTGAGGTCATGCGCGATGAAGAGGTACGCGAGACCAAAATCACGCTGAAGCTCCAGCAGGAGATTCAAGACCTGCGCTTGAACGGAAACGTCGAGCGCGGAGACAGGTTCGTCGCACACGATTAGTTTTGGCTTCAAGGCGAGCGCGCGTGCGATGCCGATGCGCTGGCGCTGGCCGCCGCTGAACTCGAAGGAGTAGCGATGCAGCGCATCCACCGGCAAACCGACCCGTTTGAGCAGTTCGGCGGCCCATTCGCCGCGTTCGGCACGCGTGCCCATCTTTTGAATGATGAACGGCTCTTCCAAAATCTGCCCGATGGTGTGGCGTGGATTGAGTGATTCGGCTGGATCTTGGAAGACCATCTGCATTTCACGGCGGAGCGTGCGCAACTGGCTCTGTGACTGTGTGGAGATGTCGTGACCGTTGAAGTTCACACTGCCAGCCGTCGGCTTGAGCAATCGCACGACCGATTTCGCCACCGTGGACTTCCCACAGCCGCTTTCGCCGACAAGGCCAAGCGTTTCGCCCGGCTGTAGATCAAAACTCACGCCATCGACGGCTTTGCACGTCGCCTTCGTCGTGTAAAACACGCCGCCACGCACCGGAAAGTGCATCTTGAGGTTCTGGACGGAGAGGAGGCTCATGACGCAGTCAGTTGTGAGGCAAAACACGAGCAGGCTTCGACGCCGTGACCGTGGCCGCATTCCTTCCAGGGCTGGCGGGTGGTCAAAACGCTGTCGTCGTGCTTGTTGGGGCAGCGAGAGGCGAAGCGGCAGCCAGCGGGCATGTCGCGGAGGCTGGGGACCATGCCGGGGATGACGGGGAGATCGGTCTTCGGCGGATGATCGAGCTTCGGCAGGCAACGGATGAGGCCCTGCGTGTAGGGATGGAGCGGTTTGGCGAAAATCTCATGCACGGGGCCGCGTTCGGCGATGCGGCCGGCATACATGACGGCTACGTCGTCGCAGACTTCGGCGATGACGCCGAGGTCGTGCGTGATGAGGATGACGGCCATGCCGGTTTCGCGCTGGAGACGCTTCAGCAGGTCGAGAATCTGCGCCTGCACGGTCACATCGAGCGCGGTGGTCGGTTCGTCGGCGATGAGCACCTTCGGATGGCAGGAGAGCGCCATGGCGATCATCACGCGCTGGCGCATGCCGCCGCTGAGTTGATGCGGATACTCATTCACGCGTTGATCCGGGGCTGGAATGCCGACCCATTCCATGAGTTCGACGGCTCGCTTGAGCGCTTTATCGGGCGACATCGGCTCGTGGAGCTGAATTGCCTCAATGATTTGCTTCCCGACACGCAGCACGGGGTTCAGCGCGGTCATTGGCTCCTGGAAAATCATCGCGATGTCGTTGCCGCGAATCTTCCGCATCTCCTTGATGGGCAGTTTGGTCAAATCGCGGCCCTCAAGCAGCACTTCGCCGCCGAGAATGAGTCCCGCAGGCTGGGGCAGCAGGCGCATGAGGCTCATGGCGGTCACGCTTTTGCCGCAGCCGCTCTCACCGACGACGCCGAGCGTCTTGCCAGCCTCCAGCGTGAAATCGACATCATCCACGGCTGTGAGCAGGCCGTTGTCGGTCTGGAAACCGACGCGCAGGTTGCGAACTTCGAGCAGAGTTGTCGCCATCACTTGGTTCCTCCTGATTTGAGGTTGTGATCGAAGACTTGATCGGTCTCAGGGAAGGTTTTGCCACTGCGGATCGCCGCTTTGGTCTCGCGTTTTACGTCCTCGTCGATCCAATGGAGGTGATTCGACATGGGCAGCTCGCTCACGGCCACATTGAAGGTCTTCTCCGGCCACTTCACCCAGCGCCAGTAGGCCACGCGGTAGTAGTTCTGCTCGTAGCCTGGAATCCAGGCCGCCTCGTCATGAATGATCTGATCGGCGCCCCATGACGCTTCGCGGATTTGCTCGATGGTGGTAGCACCGCGCTCGTCCTCGCAGAATTTGTCCATGCGCGGATCGGCGAAGGAGCACAGGTTGTTCGTGTTCGGCTTCGGCGTCTTGCCGTCCTCCATGAAGGCGTCCTTCGAATGCCAGGCCTGGTAGTGATCGGGAATCGGCGGTGTGACGCTGAAGGCGACGGACGCGGCCTGATGCTTCTTCTGAGTTGCCTTTTGGAAGTAGGAGGTGCTTTCGAGGCCTTCGAGCTTGTATTCGAGCCCGGCCTTGATCGCCTCCTCTTTGAGCCGCTGCATGACTTTCTGCACGATTTCGGTTTTGCGATGCAGGATCGTCACGCTGAGGCGCTCGCCCTTGTCGTTCACCAGGACGCCGTCGTTGCCGAGCTTGGTGTAGCCCGCCTTGGCGAAATGCTCGCGGGCGAGCTGCACATCAAAGGGCCGCGCCTTGAGCGGCGGATCGCCGATGAGCGGGTAGCCTTCGCTGAAGCTGTTGAGGCGTTGGAAATCCCCGCGCAGGTCGAAGTCGATGACTTTTTGGTAGTTCGTGGCGTAGCTGAGGCCGAGGCGCACTTCCTTGTTGTTCAGCGGCGGCACAGCGCAGTTCAGCCACAGGCCGGCGTGGGAGCCGGGCCAGATGTTGTAGAACTTCGTCTTGTGGATGTAGCCCTTGTGCACCTCCGGGATCTCCAGCTTCTCATACCAGTATTCCGGGATGCCCATCGTGATCTGCTCCACATCGAGTTCACCTTGCCGGAAAAGCTCCAGCACCTTGTCCTGCAGGCGGATCACGCGATACACGATGCGGTCCACGTTGAAGCGGTGCTTGTAGAATTTCTTGTCGCGTGCCCACCAGTTCTTCACGCGGGAAAGTGTC
>JBIKYB010000414.1:0-4166 GCA_044355475.1 Prosthecobacter sp. | reverse complement strand
CATGCGCGCAGTCTGGGCACGACGGGTGTTTTCGAGAAACATTTTGGCCGCCTGCGGGTAGTTGCGCAGACCGAACTCAGCCATCCCAAGCTCCTGATGAAAAAGGTAGTTTCCGCGAAAATCACCGTCTCCAGGAGCAAGCAGCGAGTAAGCGTCCGCCAGTGTTTTTTTAGCTCCGGCGAAGTCACCCGCATCATTCTGACTGCCTGCGAGGTCGATGCTGTATTCAAGCAGCTTCGCCTTGTCAGCGCTGAAATGCTTCCGTGCGTGTTCCAGCGCCTTGAGATGATATTCCGGCGCTTTTTCATAACTGCGGGCATAACCGCGCAACGTGCCCATCTCGCTCCAGCAGGCACCCAACTGCTCTGAGGTGTCGCCGTAGTTGTTGATCGTCAGTTGAGCCGCGTAGCGCTCCTGGGCCGCTGCAAGAGCGGGCATGCCCGCGTTCAGCAGCGCGTAGTTAAAATGAGCGGACCGCAGGTTATAGCTGGTGAGCTTGCTGGCGAGAAAGGTGCGGAAGAAGCCGGACTTGTCTGTGCGGACGCCAGTGCCCAGATTTTTTCCACTCATGTACCAGCCGCCCGGCTTTTGGCGTGAGAGCAGCGTCATTCCCAAGCGTTTCTCTGGCAGGATCACCCCTTGGGCATGTGGATAATATGAGAATGCCTCGTTGGTGGCAAAAACCGCTCCACTGCCATCAAGCACCTCGAATTTGTCGGCATGAATGCGACCCGCTTTCCAAAAAGGATTGTTGGTGAACTGCAACTCCAGCGGTGGCGCATTCGGCATCGCGGGCAATTTCGAAGAGCCTGGGGCATCTTTGACGGTGAACTCGCTCATCTCATCCATGCTGGCCAGCGCGAAGCTCTGAAGGTCGTCCGAGAAAACAAAGACCTGGAATACACCGGAATTGAAATCGACGCGGATGACTCCGGGTTCGATATGGTTGAGCTTTACCACAGTGCCCGTGACACGCTCATCGCTGGCTAGAATCTCAATCTTGTCCGCATGGAACCTCAACTCCGGGTAGTTAGTGAATGTGCATTCCCACTTCTTGTTCCCGATCTCCGCCATGAAAGTCTCATGGCTTGCCAGCGCAGGATGCGGTGCCTGGGAATAAAGGGCGGAAGAGGATGCGATCAGTAGCGCGAGGACACGAATCATGGCCTTTTTTAGCCAGGAAGCCCAAAACCGTCAATACAAGCGTTATGGAGGCTCCCCCGCTGATTTTGGCGAAGGTTTGGCAGCGTCGGGGACGTTGAAGGGCGGCCATGCGCCTTCTGACCTGCCTTTTTGCTCTGACTGTGTCCGCTTTTGCGGCGGACAAGCCTCTGAACATCCTTTTTCTCTTCGCGGACGACTGGGGACGCTACGCGAGCATCTACGCGGAGCATGAGAAGTTCCCCTCGCCGAACCAAGTGGTCAAAACACCAAACATTGACCGCATCGCCCGCGAAGGGGCGTTGTTTCGCCGTGCTTATGTGAACGCGCCGAGTTGCACGCCCTGCCGCAGCGCGTTGGTTTCCGGTCGCTATTTCTTCAACACAGGCCGTGCGGCCATTCTGAACGGCGCGGTGTGGGACCCGGCCATCCCGAGCTTTCCACTGCTGCTGAAGGACCAGGGCTACCACATCGGCAAAGCCTACAAGGTGTGGAGTCCGGGCGATCCGGCTGACGCGCCCTTCGGCGGGCAGGCGCACGCGTATCAGAAAAGCGGCGGACGCTGCAACCAGTTCTCCCAAAACGTGGACAAGATGATGAAGGAGGGCATTTCCGTCGAAACGGCCAAACAGCAAATCTACGACGAGGTGCGCGGCAACTTTGACAGCTTTCTGGCCGCGCGGCCCAAAGGCGCTCCGTTCCTGTTCTGGCATGGCCCCACCAACGTGCATCGCAAGTGGGTCAAAGGCAGCGGCGAGGCGCAGTGGGGGATCAAACCAGATGATTTGAAGGGCAAGCTGCCGAAGCATCTGCCAGACGTGCCAGAGTTCCGTGAGGACTTCGGCAGCTATCTCGGCGAAATCCAGGCTTTCGACGCCCAGGTCGGTGTGTTGATCAAGCGGCTCGAAGAAGTGGGCGAATATGACAACACGGTGATCGTCATCAGCGGTGATCATGGCGCACCCGGCTTCCCAGGCGGCAAGTGCAACCTCTACGACTTCGGAACGAACGTCACCCTGGCCATTCGCTGGCCCGGGCAGCCCGGTGGGCGCTTCATCGACGACTTTGTGAATCTCATGGACCTCGCGCCGACCTTCATGGAGATCGGCGGCGCGACCGTTCCGCCCGGCGTGAACGGCAAGAGCATCGTCAGCGTGTTGAAGGCCGGGAAAAGCGGCCTCGTCGAGAAGGAACGCGATTACGTCATCACCGGCCGCGAGCGGCATGTGAGCATCGCGCGTGAAGGCAATCTGCCTTATCCGCAGCGTGCGCTGCGCAAAGACGGCTTCCTTTACATCCACAACTTCAAGCCTGAGCGCATGCCGATGGGAGACACCAAGCTGCTCACCGAAAGCTTTACGCCGCCGATGGAGGACATGGAAAACGAAACCTATGTGGCCTTCCCAGACATGGATGCCTCACCCGCCAAGGCCTGGCTCATCGCTCATCGCCATGACTCTCAGTACAAGTGGCACTTTGACTACGCCTTTGCGAAAAGGCCGCAGGAGGAGCTGTATGACCTCGGCAAAGATCCGGATGCCACGATCAACGTCGCCAAAGAAGCCGGTTATGCCGAGGTGAAAGCGAAGATGGCCGCCGAGCTGATGGAGAAACTCAAGGCCGTGGGTGATCCCCGGGTGACGGCCGATCCGGTGCCGTTTGAGCATGAGCCTTTCATTGCCGACACGAAAACGAATACCAAAGGCAAAAGGAACAAAAAGGCGAAATGACCCCATGAAAAAGCCGTGGAGGATTTCAGCCCGTCCACGGCTTCAAAGCCACCAAGGGAAGGATTACTTCCTGGTTGCTTCAGCACGATTTTGAATAAAGGCGCTGCGGGCGGAGATGTAAGGATCAACGGCGTCCTTGGTGGCGGCGTCATAAAGCTCCAGTTGCTCAGGCAGCGAGCGCAGGGTGTTGGCGGCAGGCGGGATCATGGTCCAGTCGTGTTCCCAGTTGCCACCGCCATGCCAGAAGAAGCCCCAATTCACGGGGTTGAGCACATAGTCACCGGCAAGACCAACGGTTTCACGTGCGCTGCTGGGGCCCAGCAGCGGGAGAACGATGAACGGCCCGTGGCCGACACCCCACTTCGCCAGTGTCTGGCCGAGATCTTCAGATGGAACGTTGACGAGGTCTGGCACCTTGTCCGACACACGGAAGATGCCGCCCAGACCACCCAGGGTGTTGACGAGGAACTTGCCGGTTTCCTGCCCAGCGCGCTTGAACTTACCCTGCAAGGCGCAGTTCACGAAACGAACGGGGTATTTCACGTTGTCGAAGGCATTGTCGATGCCTTTGCGCACGGGCTTCGGAAACACGAACTTGTAGCCTTTGGAAACCGGGCGGAAGACGACGAGGTAGAGGCAATCGTTCATCTTGAACATGACGCGATTGAAGGACTCCAGCGGATCAGAGGCAGCGACTTCGGCGTAGTCATCCAACTCGTCTGTAGCAGCCGGAGCTGCGGCAGTCTTGCCTTGGGTGGCTTTGGGAGCGTCCGTATTTACGGCAGCCTCCGCGTTGAGTGATTTGGGGGTGGAGCAGGCTGCTGCTAAAGCAACAGCACCCGAGAGCATAAGGCGAAGGATGATGATTTTCATTGGGAACGGGAGACTGACTGGGAAAGAGAGCCTAAGACTGCTTCCGCGCCACCTTTTTTATACTGAGCGTCAAGCTGGCTGCGATAGTTGGCGACGAGGCTGACGCCTTCAATGACGACGTCGGCGATGCGCCAGCCAGACTCCTGCTCCATGCGGTAGGTCACGCTGTAACGGCTGCCCTTGTAAACCATGCTGGTGGGCACATCGACACGACCGGCGGCAGGAGTCTGCGCTTTCTGATAATTGATGACCGGATACTCACCAGGCGTGAACTTACTGCTGTAGCTGCGGATGACGAGCGTGCTGAAGAGCTGAATGGCCTGCTTCTGCTGCGCCGAGGTGAAAGTCTTCCAGCCAAGGCCGACGGCACGTCGCGTCATGGTTTCAAAGCTAACGTGCTTT
>JBIKYB010000585.1:0-42367 GCA_044355475.1 Prosthecobacter sp. | reverse complement strand
ATCAATGAGGGTGATTTCTGCGCCAGCGGCAAGGGCGGCATCGGCTGCTGCGCGGATCAGCAGCTTGTTGTAGAAGGCGGAGCGGGTGCTGCCGGCGAACGCGAGGATTTTGGGGGTGCTCATGGCGGGACGGCATACGCCTGCTGGAAGCCGATGGCGAAGGAAACTGCGGGCGAGTGTTCGGCGTGAGCCGGGGCTTCGTTGACGGAATTTGCCGAGAGAATGCTTGCCAAAAAGGCGGGGCACGGGCGTAATCTGCGCTCCCCATTTATGATTTCCCGTTTTGCTCTGATTTTCCTCGGCTGGAGTGGCCTCGCTCTCGCCTCGCAACCGACTTCTGTCGCCGATCTACCGGATGCGAACCCGGACGCGGAGCTGAAGTCGTTCGTGGTGCCAGAGGGCTTTGAGGTGAACCTTTTCGCCGCGGAGCCGATGATCCAGAAGCCGGTGCAGATGAACTGGGACGCGCAGGGCCGACTGTGGGTGGTGACAAGCTCGACCTACCCGCACATCAAGCCCGGCGAGGCTGCGAAAGACCAAGTCGTGGTGCTGGAGGACACGGACGGCGATGGCAAGGCGGACAAATCGACGACTTTTGCCGACGGCTTGCACATCCCGACCGCACTGGCACCTGGAGATGGCGGCCTTTATGTAGCGAACTCGACGGAGGTGCTCTTTTTAAAGGATACAAACGGCGATCTGAAGGCGGACGAGCGCACGATCCTGCTCAGCGGCTTCGGCACGGAGGACACGCATCATTTGCTGCACACGATGCGCTGGGGTCCGGAGGGGATGCTGTATTTTTTGCAGTCGATCTACATCCACACGCACATGGAGACCCCGCATGGGGTACGACGCCTGATGGGCGGCGGCATTTGGGAATTCCGGCCGGAGACGCGGCGGGCGGAGATTATCAGCAAGGGGCTGATCAATCCGTGGGGCTTTGAGTTTGACCGCTGGGGGCAGAGTTTCGCCTGCGATGGCGCGGGCGGGGAAGGGGTGAATTTCATCTTCCCAGGCTCCGTTTTTGCCACATCGCCCGGAGCGAAGCGCATCCTGCACGGTCTGAGTCCCGGCCAGCCGAAGCAATGCGGCATGGAAATCATCGAAGACCCACATTTTCCGGCGGACTGGCAGGGTTCGTTCGTGCTGAATGATTTTCGTGGGAATCGCGTGAACCGTTTCCAGCTCACGCCGAGCGGCAGCAGCTACATCGCCAAGCAGATGCCGGATGTGCTGGCGAGCACGCACCGGGCCTTCCGGCCGATTGATGTGAAGACCGGGCCAGATGGCGCACTTTACATCGCGGACTGGTACAATCCGATCATCCAGCACGGCGAGGTGGATTTCCGCGATCCGCGTCGCGACCACGAGCACGGTCGCATCTGGCGGGTGACGGCGAAAGGCCGCCCGCTGAGCCCGAGGCCCAAGATTGCGGGTGCAGCGACGGGCGAGCTGCTGGAGATGCTCAAAAGTGACCGCAACTATGTGCGGCGCTTTGCCAAGCGTGAACTGCGCGATCAGGGCGCGGTGAAAGTGACGGCGGAGCTCGACGCGTGGGCGGCGAAGCTGGACGTGACGAAGGAATCTGACGCGCACGCCTTGCTGGAGGCGGCGTGGGCGCGGGAGGGCGTGAACTCGTTCTCGCCGACGATTTGGCGGAAGCTTTGGGAAAACAGTGATGCCCGCATCCGCGCAGCGGCGTTGCGCATCCTGAGTCATCGTTGGAAGGAATTCCCGGACGCGATGAAGGTGCTCGAAAAAGCTGTGGCGGATGAGAATTCCCAGGTGCGCCTGTGGGCGCTGGCCGTGCTGGCCGACATGCGCAAGCCGGGCGCGATCAGCCTCGCGCTCAAGGTGCTGGACCAGCCGATGGACGAGTCGCTCGACTTTTTGCTCGAACTGACCTGCCGCGAGCAGGCGGACGTGTGGATGCCGGCGGTGGTGAGCGGGAAACTGAAGCTGGACGAGCGGCCGAGGCATCTGGTCTATGCGCTGAAGAGCACAGGGCGGAGCGACGCGCTGCCGACGTTGTTTGCGGCGCTGAAGAGCGGGAAATTGAGCGCCGAGGATGCGGCTGCCGTGCTCGACATGGCCGGTGGTGCGGCGGACGCGGCCCAGGCGAAGGTTTTGTCCGAAATGGTTAATGACGCAGCGATGGGGCCTTACTACATCGGTTTGCAAGACGCGCTGGTGAAGGCGGCGACGGACCGCAAAGTCATCCCGGAAGGAGCCAAGGAGAGCGTGATGGCGTGGTTTGACCGCCCGGAGCCGCATGTGGTGCATCGCGCGGCGATTTTGGCGGGGCTTTGGAAGGTGGAGCCCGCCCGCGAAAAACTCGAGGCGCTGCTGACGGATGCGAAAACGATCCCGCCGATCCGCGATGGTGCGATGCGTGGCCTGACCGCGCTCGGTGGCACGAAGACGCGGGATCTGTTCGACAAGTTGTTCATTGAATCGGCCGATTTGGGCCTGAAAGCGCTCATGATCGACGGATTGACCTCCGTTGGGCCGCAGATCGCCGCGAAGCGCGCGGTGGAGTTTTTGGCGACGGCCGAGGTGGAGGCCGCGAAGCCGGTTTTGACGGTGTTTTTGAAAAACAAGCAGCTTCCAGGCGTGCTGGCGAAGGAACTGGCGGGCAAGACGATTCCTGACCTCGTGGCGGTGGAAGGCATCCGCATGGTGACGAGCCGTGGCATTCAAGGGCCGCTGGCTGACGCGCTCAAAACGGCGGGTGGCGTGAAGCAGATGGACAAGCCGCTGACGGGGCCGGAAATGGCCGCGATGGTCGAGAAAGTGAAGAAAAGCGGCGACCCGGCCCGAGGCGAGGCAGTTTACCGCCGCCAGCAGCTTTTGTGCATGACCTGCCACGCGATTGGCGAGTCGGGCGGGGTGCTGGGGCCGAATCTGGTGAGCATCGGGGCCAGTGCGCCGGTGGATTATTTGATCGAGAGCCTGCTGGAGCCGAGCAAGAAGATCAAAGAAGGCTATCACATGGTCATCGTGAGCAAAAAAGACGGTGGAGTCGTCTCGGGCGGCCTCGTGAACGATGGCGCGGAGGAGTTGACGATTCGTGACCCGGCCAACCAGATCGTGAAAGTGGCCAAATCGGCCATCGCCAGCCGTCAGATGAGTCCGGTGAGCATGATGCCGCCGGGCATGACCGCGAGTCTGCGCGAGGACGAGTTCGTGGATCTGGTGCGCTTCCTGAGCGAATTGGGCCGTGAAGGAGCCTACAAGACGCAACCTAATCGCTACGTCCGCACATGGAAGGCCATGGGCAAGATGGAGCAGAAGGACGTCGATCACGTCCGCCATGTGGGCAGCTTTGCCTTGAACGATGAAAAGTATGCCTACCCGTGGCAGATCGCGTTCAGCCAGGTGAATGGTGATCTCCCGCTGGCCGAACTGCCCGCCGCGCAGCGGATGTATCCGTGGTTCCCGAAAATCGTGCAATTTGGCCTGAAACTGGACGCCGCCGGGAAGGTGAAGCTGGGCTTCAGCGCGGTGAAGGGAATCGTTGTGGCGGTGGACGGGACGGAGTTGAAGGAACTGAATGCCGAACAGACGCTCGATCTGACGGCTGGAACGCACCGGATCAGCGTGCTGGTGACGCGCGACGCTGGGGAGATTTCCGGTTTGCGGGTGGAAATCCTAGATGGTGCCGCCGTGGTTGTGCCGTGATGGTTTGCAAAGCTGAAAATTCGTATGGCCCATGTATTTGCATTGACGTAGTCGATGCCTTTTCGCTATTCTGAACGCGAAGCTGGGAATCTCTGTCTTACCCTTGGAGCATTCACATCCCAACTTTTGCTTTGCCGCCCCATGAGAAAATTGCCCAACCACCCGATGCCTCTGCTGACTGAAAGTCGCGTTCGTTTCATGTGCCTTGGGGGTGAGCATCACACCCATGTTGCCGCCGCCAGTTGAGCTGCTGATTTTTGTTTCTGCTTTTGCCCTTTTTTGCCAATTCCCGCCCCTTCCATTTGATGAAAACACTACGCCGAAATCGCCTCATCCTCGGATGGTTCATGACCGTGCTGGTGGCCATGCTGCAAGTGGCCACGCCGCTCCAGTCAGCCACGTTTTACTGGGCGCCCGATCCTGATGGTGCTGGCACGTTGTTTACTCCTGAGCCAACAGAAGGTGGAGACTGGAACACGACTGGCACCAATTGGTGGACCACCACCGGCTACACCACGCCGATGGGGGCAACATGGACGAGTCCGGGCAATCACACGGCAGTGTTTGGCAGTTCTGGACAAGGCCCTTCGCTGGTTAACATCACAAGCGCCGTGACCGTGGGTGCATTGGAGTTTGACGCCTCGGGTGTGAACTTGGTGGCTAGCTCCGCTGCGAACACGCTTACCTTTGCAGGGGCCAACCCTACAATCACAATCAAGGGAGATTCAGAAGGCGGGCAGGATATCGAAGTGGCCATTAATGCCGCGCTGGCCGGCAGCAACGGCCTGACAATTGTGTTTGATGACGCATCCTCTTTCACCGGACCTAATTTCGCGGTGCTAACGCTGGGATCTGCGGGCAGCAGCCACGCAAGCACGCTGACGGGTGGTAACGGCATCACGGTGGGGGAGAAGGTTGTCCTGAGAGTGGATGTGGATTCCACCGACCTAGGTGATGGCATCAACAACAGCAAGAACCCGTTGGGCGGCAACCAGATCACCTTGCTGGGTGGTTCCGAGCTGAACATCCTTGGCACCACTTCGACGCCAGACGGTCTGTCCGGGCGTGTGTTTGCCACGAGCGGAACTGGCAATAGCAGCCGGGTGGATTTCAGCGGCATGGCGGCAACCACCCAGGCCAATGCCAGCCTCAACAATTTGAACAACATTCCAGCCGCCACCGCAGTGCAGTGGGTGGGCAAAGTCGAGATTGGCGAAGCGGGAGCCTACACGTTTTTTGCCAGTGTTGACGACGGGGGCAGGGTTTACATCGACGGTGTGCTGGTGGTGAACAACGATGGTGGCAAGGGCAACACGGATCTCTCCAGCGCGCCGGTCTTCCTGTCTGCAGGCATGCATGACATCCGCATTGATTATGTGAATGGCGGTGGTGGTGGGAACATCAATCTGGGATACGCCGGTCCCGACACGGATCTGGGCAATGGGGAGATCCGCAGAGTGATCCCCGAATCCAGCTTGAGGCAGGCCGAAGTGAACGAACTGTCTGGCTCAAGCAACGCGTTGCAGCTCAACAATGCGGTGCATCTGACGGGGAATGCCATGATCAGTCTGTCCGACACCGACTTCACCTCCGCGAAACTCGGCAGGCTGATCCTGAACTCGGGGGTGACACTTTCGGTCGAGTCCTTTGGTGCTCTTGGCGAAGCGATCGTGGGCAATGGGGCGGGTTTTGGCAAGACACTGCGTTTTGGAGGCACGACGGCGGTACCGACGATTTTCGGGACTCCCGGTTCCGTCATCGGTGACACAGTGACCATCGCGTCGGATGTGAATGTGGCGTTTGATGGCGTGGTTTCTGATGAGGGGCTGCGTGCCATGACGATCGAGAAAACCGGCGCTGGCTGGCTGTATTTCAACCAGACGAGCGTTGCCAACAGCCTGGGGGCGACGAGCAAGATTCAAATGACGGGGCAAACGGAGAGCGTCGCGGCCAACTTTGACCATTTCGAAGCCAACGATTTCGACATATCGCAGCCGGGCATCGTGATGACGACGGGGGACACCACCAATCTATCGGTGGGCATGACCGTGACGGGCACGGGGATCAAGGCGGGGACGGTGATCACGAAGATCATCGACTCGACCACATTCATGATGTCTGGCAACGCGGCTGCCGCCATAGGGGTTGAGTCGGCAGGTTCCTCCACGCTGACCTTTTCCAAGACACCAACGCTGGTTTTGACGGGGAGTTCTGCCCCCGGGGCGTTCAATCCTATCGGCTCTGCAGAAATTGTGCTGGCCGGCGGGAATTTGATTCTGGACTCCAAAGGCGCCACCGCCGCTGGCATCGGGCCGGTTTTCAACAACCTGGTCACGGTCAACGAGAACGCGGTCATTCAGTCGGTGGCGAACGCCTCCACGCTCACGCTGGGCAGTGGTTCCAGCTTCATCAACATCGCCACTGGCAAGACTTTGGTGCTTGACGCGATCGCGGGCGGGCGGCCGGCCACCGATCCTGGTGCGAACTTGATCATCGCCGGGGGCATCACTGGCGACAACACGACGACACTGGTCATCCGGTCCACCCAGAAAAACGCGGGCACGACGATTAGCGCGATTGTTGCGCTGGCCGACGGAGTGGCGCAGCAGACGGGTTTTGCCTCCCAGAGCGGGGTGGTGACGCTGACAGGAAACAACGCGAGCTTCAATGGCACGCTGAGTTTTGAAGCTGGTTCGAATCTGCGGTTGGAGGGGGTCAGTTCCCTTTCCGGCAAGACATTTGTGATGGCCGGCGGCACGCTCCAGATGCTGGATGACGGGGACGGCAGCGGCGGCACGCAGAATTTTGCCTTCAACCACAACATCACACTGACCGGGAATGCCACGCTGGCGGTGGGGCGCACGGCCAACTCCCAGGCTCCCTACTACGTACAGGCTGCGAACAAACGGGCGCAGATCGCGAGCCTCAGCATGGGGCGGCAGACGCTGATCACGGCCAACAACAACGGTTACGGCCTGCAGGTGACGGGAGCCACCACTCTGTCCGGCACGCCGACTTTCACCGTCAACAATGCCACCGGCTCGAACCTGCTTCAGGGGCTCCATCTGGCGGGGCAGGTCACGGGAAACGCCAGCATCCTCAAGAACGGCGGCGGCACACTGGTGCTGAGTGACAATACCAACAGCTTTGGCGGCCCGGTGAGTTTCAGTGCGTTTGGCTCCGGTTCGACCCTGACGGTGGAAAGCGTGAACAAGCTGGTGGCGGGGCAAAGGCTCATTGCCGGTCCCAACATCAATGCCGGCACGAACGTCAACAGCATCAATGTGCAGAATTTCGCGTCCAGCGTGTCCAGCGGCGGCACCGTGCTGACACTGGGCGTGGATTTGAGCACCTTGTTCAGCGCTGGCATGCCGGTGTCAGGCATCGGCATTCCCTCTGGAGCCAAAGTGGCGGTGGGAGGGGTGAACAACAATGTCACAAACACCACGACTGGTTCCACGATTTTCACTCCCAACATTGTGTCCAATGTCCAGGGCGGCACCTCCGGTTTCCGGGTGGGCATGCAGGTGACTGGAGCTGGTATTCCTGCGGGAACTTATGTGGCCGAGATTGTGGACGGTTCGACGTTGCGGTTGAGCCAGAACATCACCCAGAACAATCCCACCTTGGTGCGCCGACAACTGACTTTGGACACGGCGGTGACCGTGGCTGATCCGACCTTGGTACTGTCACAACTCCTGTTGAACCAGAATGTGGCTACCTCTGGAACCACATCGACGGTCAACGCCAACTCGATGATCAACGTTTCGGCCGGTGTGCTGTCGTTCACCAACGACGGGGCGCTCGGAGACGCGACGAACCAGATCCTCTCCAACACCAACTCGGCCACCGTGGGACTGCGGGCGGATGGAACGTTCAGCACCAGCCGGACGTTCATCATGAACCAGTCGAACAACTCGTTTGAGGTCACCGCTGGCAACACGCTGACGATGAACTCGGCGTTTTCGTTTGCGAACTCCTCCCTCAACCTGCAGAAAAACAACCGCGGCACGCTGCTGCTGACCCAGGCACAGACCGGCTGGAATGGCAATTTGACCGTGGGGCAGGGGGTGTTGCGGATCAATAATGCTGCGGCACTGGGGAACGCGGGTTCGTTCAATTTCGGCAATGGTGTGGCCACGGCGGCCACGCTCATCGCCAATGTGGCGGCAGCTTTGGAAATTGACGGTGATCCGCTTGCACTTGGCGGCGGCACCGGTCTCACCATCGGGGAAGCGCTGGTGTTCACGCCAGGCAACAACAACACCTCCAACGGCATTAATGGTGCTGGAGCTCTCCGCAGTTTTTCCGGGGCCAACATCTGGAACGGCACCATCACCTTTTCTGGGGCCAGCGGCACAGATGGACAAATGCGTGCGGCGACCATCGGGGTTGATGCAGGTTCGACGCTGACCATCAACGGGGTGATGACGGGCCGTATTGGTACTGGCGGCAGCGGACGAGGCGCTTGGTTTGGTCTGGTGGGTGCGGGCAACGGCATCATCAACACCGCCATGACCTATGACGGAAACTTGTCCTTTGGCGCTTATTCTCTGGTCAAAGCCGGGTCAGGCACCTGGAAACTGACAGCGGCCAACGCTTTTCCCGGCCAGAATGTCTATGTCAATCAGGGAACCCTGACCCTGAGCGGCGCGGGCACCTTTGGAGTGCCCGGAACCAATGGCGGCGCTGGCACGGTCTTTGTGACACCCGGAGGAACCATGTTCCTGGACAACGCATCCGCTGGAAACACTGACAATCGTTTCAGCAATCGCCTGCTGAATTTCTACGGCGCTGCCCTGAACATCAATGGCAACAGTGCTGCCAACACGGTTGAAACCACCACCGGCACGCTGACCTTCAATCCAGGCCACAGCATCATCACACTCACGGCGGACGCCTCCAGACAGCTCGACTTCACCACGGGTGCAGTCACGCGCAACACTGGCAGCACGGTGCTCTTCCGTGGCAGCAGCTTGGGAACTGCGGCTGGTAATGGGATTGCCACCATCAAGGCCACAGGGGCTGGCTATCTGTTGAACATTGGCCAGACGGGGGCTGCTGGCACCTTTAACAAAGGCATTCTTCCCTATGCGATCATCGACAGCACCACCAGTGGCTTGGGCACCTCATTTGCCACGGCCGACACGGTGACCGGTATCCTTCGTCCCTTGAATGCCACCACCGAAATGGTGACAACCCTGACCAACAATCTGGGTGGAGTGGCGACCCCGTTGAACGTCTCGCTCGGAAGCGTCGGCAATGTGACCAATGCGCTGACCTCGAACACCATGGCGGTGAACTCACTGACGCTGAACAGCGGCGGCGGAACTTCCGCACAGTCTTCCCAGACTCTGATTCTGGACAGCGGCGGTGTGCTGGCCTTCACGGGAAATGCAGGCATCAGTGGCGGCCGCCTCTCCACCTCAAGCAACCGCCAGTTCATTTTCCACGCCTTGGGTGATCTCACCGTCTCAGCGGCGATGCACGGCGTTTCCGCCGGCCTGGTCAAGTCCGGAGCCGGGATAATGACGCTCACCACCCCGCAATTTTACACAGGCGTCACGGTGGTGAACCAGGGCACTTTAAAACTGGCGGGCGGGACGAACACGATCTTCTACAACAACGACTTCCTGCTTCAGGGCGGTGCTCTGGACCTCAATGGCACGGCCCAGACGCTCAGTGCCCTGCGGTTTGACACAGCCGTCGCTCAGAACGCCAACTTCACTCCGGGGATGGGAGGAACAGTCATCAACACCTCGGGCACCATGGCCACACTGGGGCTGGTGACGGGTGGCAGCTTCTCTGGAATGATCGGCAACGGCAATGCCGCCGACAGTGACATTTCGGTGGTGCGTGCCACTCCGGCGGGCAGCTTCGGCGACTGGAATATTTATTCCCCAAATACATACACTGGCGTCACGCTGTTGAATGGTGGTCGCACCCAGCTTCTGGGAACTGCGACGTTTGAGAGCACGTCCGCCATCGAAATCAACCAGGCCACGCTGCTGATCTCCAACAACAACGCCACCAGCATCCTGGATCAGCAGGTGGACAACCGGATCAACGACGCGGCCACGATCCTGATGCGCGGCGGCATGCTGCAATACCGCGCCCGCAATGGCTTCGAGGGAACGGAGGCATTCGGCGCTCTCACGCTGGCAGAAGGCAACAGCTTGATCGATGTGGCCGAGCCTGGCACGGGCATCAACAGCTCCACCGCCACCTTCACCAGCTTGACCAGGCAGGCGGGATCGCGTGCCACGCTACGGTTCTTCAATGTGGATGGTGCCCAGGGCAGTCTGGCGCGGGTGTTCACCGACAGCTTGAACGGTTTCACCACCACGAACGTCGGGGACGGCCTGACGAATCATCTGATCGGCGGCTGGGCGGTGTTTGAGCGTGAATTTGCCAGCTACACGCCGGGAACTGGTGTGGGTGCGTTGAATGGCGTCGGCTATGCCGGCTATTCGCCGAATCTATTGACGGGCAGGGCCACTGTCATCTCCAGTTCCACCGCGAGCACCGCGGTTCAGCTTTCAAGCCTTCCGACGGGCTTGGTTGCGGGCAGTTCCTTCCTGGGTTCCACGGTGGTGTCAATCAATGGCACGACGCTCACCTTGGCCGGCAATGCCAATGCCGACATCAGCGCGGCCACCAGCCTGTTCTTCAACAACGGCTCCGCCACGGAGAACCTGCGCATGACTTTCCCGACAGTTGCATCGACTGGCGTGGTGGGAGGGAACCTGCTCACGATCGCCAGCACTGCCGGTCTGAATGTGGGGGACGCGGTACTTGGGAATGGCATTCCAGCCAACGCGACGGTGGCATCCATCATCGACGGTACTCAGTTCACCATCACCCACACCTTGGGCGCTGCCAATCCCACGCTGAACCTGCCCCAGACCATGGCTCTGACAGGAGATCGCACCATCAACAGCCTGGCGATGGTGGTTTCAGGCGACAGTACCCTGGACTTGGGAGGCTTCACGCTCAATCTCACCAGTGGTGGCCTGATCGCCTCCCAAGGATTCAGCACCACCAACGCCCAAGTCACCGTGGTCACCAGCTCGACCACCAGCAACATCGTCGAACTGTCCAGTGTGCCGCAGAACTTCGTGGTGGGGTCCACGCTGCTTGGCCGCACAGTCACGGCCATCGACGGGCTGGAAATCACGCTGGACGGAAACGCCAACACCACCAGCAGCACTCCCACCGCGCGTGACTATGTCAGCGGCATGTACACGCCGATCGTCATCCAGAATGGAAACCTGACCGCCGGCGGAACTCCAAACACTGCAGCAGACCTTTATCTGCATGCGATTGGTTATGTGAACGGCAACGCCAATGTTCAAAACCGTGATGTGCTTGTCGGCGCCAACATCGTGAACAACGGTTCCGGGGCGGTGACGCTCGTGATCAACGGCACCGAAGGACGTGGCAGCTTTGCGGGCATCAGTGACTTCCGCACCAATGAGTTGGTGCTCACCGGCAACAACACCTACACCGGCGGCACTTTCGTCAATTCCGGCTTTGTGGTGCTCAACTCCCCCGGGCAGGCGTTTGGCACGGGCAATGTGACCATCACCGGCGGTGCCAGCACGAACGGCAGCACATTTCAAGAACGCACCACCACGGTGATGTTCGGCGCGTCGAACCAGATCGCCAGCACGGCCACGGTTTCCATGCTTGGCGGTTCCACCTTGGAGCTTAACGGCTTCAACCAGACACTGGGCGGCTTGGTGTTTGACAACACGGGCGGTAACACGCCGACGTTGCACGTCGGCACCGGGGCGCTGACGTTAAACGGCAATATCACCGCGACCTCTGCCAATATTGGCAGCACCTCGACGATCACCACTGGCGCGATGTTTTCGCGTGTGGTGAACGGAACCAACACCATCAGCGTAGGCGGCACTGCCGGACTGACGGTGGGCACCGTGGTGAGCGGCAGCGGCATTGCAGCCGGCACCACGATCACCGCCATCAATGGTACGACCATCACGCTGTCAGCGAATGCCACGGCGACCGGAAACAACCTGCTTACTTTCGGTTCTCTCGGCTCGGTCAATTTGGGCGGCTCCAACCGCACCTTCAATGTGTCCACCGTGACGGCCAATGGCGTCAACCTGGCCCCGTTGCTGCCCACACTGAACATCACCGGCATCATGACCGGCTCGGCGGGCATCATCAAGACAGGCACGGGCCTTCTGCAGCTCGGCGGGGCCAGCACCTTCACTGGCGGAGTGGATTTACAGGCGGGCGGCGGCATTTTGTTTGGCGTCGGCAGCACATTTAACAATGGCACTCTCGGTGGCGTGTCCGCCGGACCGCTTGGTACAGGCTCCATGACAATGGCCGCAGGCACCAGGCTGTTGTCGAATGGAAACTACATCATCGGCAACAACGTCAGCGCGGCAGGCGACTTCGGTTTTGACAGCGTGGTGGCCGCCGGAACCAACCTGACCTTGAGCGGTACGGTGACATTGCCGGGCACCGTGACCATCAATGTGAACAATCCCGGCATGACAGCCGCCTTGGGCACCATCACCAAGCTCGGCGGGCCTGGTGCCATCACCATCACCAAGACAGGTCTGGGCACGCTGGCTCTGGGTGCCCTCGCAGCAGGAGGCAACTCGGTGACCTTGAATCTGAACGCTGGCAATCTCTCGCTGCTCCATGACGGCAACGGCACCGGGCAAAATGAAGTGATCAGCACCGGCATCACGCTGGTTCCCACTGGAGCGGTGAATCTGACCTTGGGCCGTCTCGGCGGTACTTACGCACCGCTGTTCACCACCGCCTCGAACAAGACGCTGCAAATGGCCGCCTTCAGCATGAGTGGCCCCTTGGTGGTCACAAACAATCACGGTTTCGGCCTCGTACTGACTGGCGCGGCCACTCTCGGCAGCAACCAGATCATCAGTGTCACCAACGTTCCTGCCGGGCCGAGCGCCTCCAATGTGGTGCAGGGGCTGACGTTCTCCGGTGCCGTCAGCGGTTCTTCCGGCATTACCAAACTGGGCAACGGAACTTTGGCGCTTACTGGTAACAACACCTTTACAGGGCTGGTTGACATCCAGGGGGGCGTGGTGGCGGTCAATAGTGATTCAGCGCTGGGGAATGCATCCAACCAAGTGCGCCTGAACGTCAATGCTGCCACCGGTGCTGGCCTGCGTGCGACGGGAACTTTTGCTACGAGCAGGACGATCCAGCTCAATCGCGCAAGCAACGCGATCGAGGTGACGGCGGGCAACACATTGACCCTGAACACCGCTTTCAGCCTTGGGGCTGCGAACAATGCCTTGCGTCTGAATGACAATGGCATGTTGGTGCTCGCCGCTGCGAACACAACTTGGACTGGAGGCTTCACTGTTGGCTCTGGGGTGGCCAGAGTCACGAATGCCAGCGCTCTGGGGACGACCGCCGGAGCCACAACGGTGACAGGTACGGGGGCTGCATTGCAGCTCAGCGGGGTGAGCATCGCCGAGCCGCTCACCTTGAACGGCTCCGGCATCAATGGTGCGGGTGCCTTGCAGGCGTTTTCTGGCATAAGCACGGTCAGCGGCACGGTCACCTTGGGATCTGCCACGTTCATTGGTGCGGATTCAGGCACAACGCTTAATCTGACGGGTGCGCTCAGCAGCGGGCAGGCGCTCACCTTCGTTGGAGCAGGAGCTATCAACAAAACCACGACCGGTTTCGGAGAAGTCGCATCCATCACCAAGCAGGGCAGCGGTACGTTCACCTTGGGTGTGACCAGCGGTTCATTTCTGGGCGGGTTGGTCATCAACGAAGGAATATTCACCATGAACTCCGGGGTCACCATTGGTGGCACGGGAACGATCACGGTGCAGGGACCGTCTGGCGTGCTGAATCTGCTGGGCGGGCTGGATCACATGACCGGTGCGCGGCCTCTGACACTCAATGGCGGCACGTTTACTGTCACGGGCGGGTCTGGCTCCTCCGAGACGCTGGGGACATTGACCACCAACCGCAGTGCAACCAATGTTTTCAACTTCAATCCTGGCGGTACGAGCACCCTGACTTTTGACCGCTGGGCCAACAACGGTGATTCGAGCACGAGCTTTGGCGGTGCGAGCCTGGGTACTACCAGTAAGATCGTCTTCACCAACGCCCCTGGTACGGTCAACACCGCTGGCATGATCAACAACGTGGTGCAGCGTGCGACCATCAATGGCGCGGACTTCGTTTCCTACAATCACAATGGCACGGCGGCCAACACCAACGGCATCCAGGCGTTCACGGGCTACAACGTCTCCAACAACATCGACAGCCTTGCCGCCACGACCAATGCGACGCTGAACATCACGGCAACGCCGACCTTCCTAGGAACGACGAACCGCACGGCCAATGCCATCAAGATCAACGGCTCGGGCATCAACATCGGCAGCGGCATTACCACCCAGGGGGCCACGCTCTCCCTCACAGCGGGTGCAATCCTCAACGTCGGTCCCGTAAGCTCAGTCAACACCCTCAGCGTACCGCGTATTCAGTTCAACGCACAAGCCTATGTGGCCGTGGCTACTGACACGACGCTCATCAGTAACAGTCTCTTGACTGGCACAGGTGGGTTTGTCAAAGACCTTGACGGCACACTGGTCATCAATGCCCCGGATGATCGGGCTGGTGTTGCCAACCTCAGTGGTCAGACGTTGACGGGCAATTTTGCCATCAACGCAGGCACGGTGAAACTCGGCGGCGGGAACAACACCCTGACGCCCAACCAGTTCATGCTCATCGCTCCTGGAGCCACGCTGGACTTGAACGGAACTTCCCAGTTCGTCTTTGGCATCCGCGGTGATGGCGCGGCGCTGCAGGGCAATGCGGGAACCGTGACCAACAGCTCTGTCAATCAGGCAGCCTTCATCATTGGGGCTGACAACGGCGGCTTCAACTGGGGCGGTGTGATCGAGCAGGAAGTCGGAGCTGGAGCCATGAGCTTCCTCAAGAGCAGCCCGCAGCAATACAATTTCCTGAACGAGAGCACCCACAGCGGAGCCACCGTTTTTGCCGGTGGTATCAATTTGCTGGCTGATGGCGGCCGGTTGACCAACACCACCTCCATCGCTGTCAACTACGCCTACCTGCAGCTCAACGACAACGTCCTCTTCTCCATTGCCAACCGGGTGAATCTCGCTGCCGACATCACCCTGCGCGGTGCCAGCCTAGTCTATCAGGGACGGATTCAGGCCGAGACTTCGCAGTCTGTGGGCAATGTCATTCTGGCGGAGGGTTACAACATGATCCAAGCAGCTGTGGGTGGCACGGGCGTCAACTCTGCTATTTTGAATCTCAATTCACTGTCCAGGTCAGTTGGTTCGACTGCCACGATACGATTCCCAGAAAACGCTCTCGGACTTGGGGTCGTTGGCAGCACGGCACGTATTGTCATCACCACGCTCAACGGCGCGGCAACCAGCACGGTGGGAGGCGGCCTCACCAATAACCTTATAGGCCCTTGGGCTGTCGTTGATCGTGAGTTTGCGAGTTACATCCCGGGTCTGGGAGTTGGAGCCCTCAATCGCGTGGGTTTCGCAGGTTATTCCGTCAACACCCTGAATGGAACGCCTCTTGTCACGGACAACATCCGCGCCACTGGCAATGTGGGGCCTCTTTACGGAAACACCACGGTGAACACCTTTGCGATGGTCAATCCCGGTGCCGCCCAAACCACAGTGAACCTTGGCGGTTTCCAACTGACACTTCAAGGCGGCGGTTTGCTGCTGGCCCACAGTGGTGACAATCGCAATATCACCATCACCAATGGCACGATCACCAGCGGTTCGCTGAACAACGCCAGCGATCTGTATGTTCACGCGCTGCCTTATGGCGGCATCAACCGCACTGCCGTCATTGATGCGGCCATCGTGAACAATGGCACCGGCGCTGTGCGCATGGTCTTCTCTGGCAGTGATGGTGCGGCCAACCTGACCCTCAACGGTGCCAACACCTACACGGGCGGCACCGTGATCAATGGTGGCGTGCTCATTGTGGGATCTACTGGCTCGATCACAGGCGGCGGTATCACCATCAATGGTGGATACCAGTCTGGCAGCGGCATCCTGGCCCAGCAGATCGGCGGGGTGATTGACATGGTCAGGACGGCGTCAATCACCGATGGCAGCGCTTTGGTGCAGAACATTGACACCTCGAATCTCGTGGTTGGTCAGGTCGTTACGGGGGCAGGCATTCTTGCTGGTACCACCATCTTGTCGAAGACCAGCAATACCGTCACGCTGAGCCAGAATGCCACGGCAACAAACAATCAAGCGGTTTTGAGCATGCCCAATACCGTCACTCTCAACGGCACCGGCTTGTTGGTGCTGGCGGGAGAACAAAATCTGCATGGTCTCGTGTTCAACGGCACGGGAGGCGGCACCACATCTCCCACGGTCAGCACGGGTGAGGGTTTGCTCACCATCGGCACCGGCGGCATTGTGTCCAATCCCTTCAATCCAGCAGCCGCACCGCTCATTGTGGGACGGATTGATCTGGGGGCAACCGCGAACAACGTCACGGTCAACACCTACGACTTCAACACCTTCACCAACTTCGCCCCGACGACTCCGGGCCTGATCATGGGCGGCGTGGTGGGTTCCAGCGGTGGGTTCACCAAAAACGGGCTCGGTGTTCTGCAAATCAACCAGTCCACCTTCACTGGCGCGCTCAACGTGGCCGCAGGGAACGTCCAGTCTGGTGCCTTCAACAGCGGTTCACGCTATTCCAGCCTGATTTTGGGTGCGGGCACCTCGCTCAATCTCAATGGCCAGGCCACGGTGTGGGGATCGCTGGCGGGAAGCGGTTCTGTGTTTAACAGCGTTGCCAATGCGCAGACACTGACGGTGGGTTTCAATAACAGTGACAGCACCTTCTCCGGCCAGATCAACCGCTTCAACGACGGCGTGCCCAATGGGGTGTTCCTCAACAAAGTGGGCACCGGCACAATGACGATCACCGGGACGCAGAACTCGCTGAGCGGTTCCACCGGTACCCTTACCATTTCTCAAGGTGCCGTGGCCTACAGTGGCCTCGGAACGGCGGTTCTGCCGAACCAAACGGTGCTCACTGGCGGCACGCTCACGCTCGATAACAGCGGCGCCAACACCAACAACCGCCTCGCCACACCCCTGACGGGAGCTCCCACCACCGTTCTCAACATCAGCGGCGGTCAATTCAACATCATTGGCAACGCATCAGCGCCGACCATTGAAACCGTCAGCCAGCTCACCATCGGCAGCGGGGGGGGCATCATCACGCTGGCTGCCAATCCGGCGCAGTCTCTGACCATCACGGCAGCCACTCTCAACGGCTTGCAAACC
Organism: Prosthecobacter sp.; assembly: GCA_044355475.1. Classification (GTDB taxonomy): domain Bacteria; phylum Verrucomicrobiota; class Verrucomicrobiia; order Verrucomicrobiales; family Verrucomicrobiaceae; genus Prosthecobacter. The sequence continues at coordinate 25,340 of JBIKYB010000585.1, read as the reverse complement.
GGTGGCACGCTTCTGCTGCGCGGCAATCTCAGCGCGCCTGGTGCCGGCGCTGCGGCTGGTTTCGCGAATATCGTGGCAACAACATTCAATGTGCCACCCAACCAGACCGCCGGCACGGGAACCAACGGTACGATTCTCAAACCCATCCGGCCCGACATGCTGGGTCAGAATGTCGGCCCCGTGACCGTGACCAGCAGTTCCATCGAATCCGTAGCGGTGGTCGTGTCCAGTGTTCCTTCCGCCTTGGTGGTGGGTTCTCAACTTTTGGGGCAGACCGTCGTTGGGATCGTCGGTAACAACATCACGCTTTCAGGCAATGCGGACCAGGACATCGGTTCCAGCACGGTGGTCACTTACGAAGGCTCCATCGCTTTCGTGACCAAAGACACGCTGACAACTTTCCTCCGCCCTCTGGCCGCTAATGAAATGGGAACGGCTCTCGTCAATCAGATCGCGACGAACGTGTCGCTTAGCAACAATGCGCTGATCACTTTCAGCCAGACCGTGGGGAGCGTGGCGCTTCAGAGTGGCGGTGGCATCACCACAGGAATGGCTCCGGCCTTCGGACGGTTCACCTCCAGCGGTGGGATACTCTATCAAGTGGTCAACACCGGCGGCATACTGGCCTTCGAGGGCAATGCAGGTATCAGTACGCCTGGGCTGTTTTCGAACTCCGGGATACTTTATTTCCACACCATTGGTGACTCCACGGTTCTGAATGTGAGCAGCCATCTTTTCAACTCCAATGGTCTGGTCAAAGCGGGTGAAGGAACCCTCAGCATCAATGCTCGCGGGTACTACAGCGGCACGACCACTGTGAATGCGGGCAAGCTGATCCTCAACGGTGGCGACAACACCATCTGGGCTCCTCGCACAATCACCCCGCTGGGCGCTCCCACGACCACCGTTGCGAGCTTCCAAGGGCTGACGGTGAACGGCGGCATCTTGGAACTCAACGGCTTCAACCAGGCTGTCGCCTTCCTGAACAGCAACAATGCCCTGCCTGTTGGCGGAGAGGTGACGAACTCCTCGGGCACAGCGGTGACACTGACGACGACAGGAAACACCACGACCTTTGGCGGCCGACTGACGGGAAATCTTGGTTTTACCAACCATTCCGCAATGACCCTGACCAATGCGAATAGCTACACAGGTGCCACCACTGTGCGGGCCAACACCCTGACGCTGCGTGACAGCGGCACGCTTTCCGGCACTTCATCGGTCATGGTGAATTTCTCCACACTGAACTGGGACAACAGCGGTCTTAACACCCTGGAAGACCTCAATCCAGCCCGAATCGGCGCGGCCACTCCTGTCACAATGCAAGGTGGCGTTCTCACCTTCACTGGCGGCGGTTCGTTTGATACCGCCGTCTCCCTCAACAACGTGACCGTGCAACAAGGTGGGAGCACCATCAATGTGCTCCCCGCTGTCAACGCTGGCAGCGCGGTCAGCCTGGCCATCGGGGATCTGGCCCGCGGCCTCAGTGACCACGGGATGATCAACTTCGTCTCGAACGTGGGCATGGGCGGCTCCGGCAATAACAACAACGCCCGTGTGCTGATCTCCTCGATCAGTGGGCAGGGCTTGTCCCTTTCCAACAACCTCATTGGCGGCTGGGCCGTGGTGAACGGCAACAGCTTTGCCACCTACCTGAACGGTGTGGGTCTGGGAGAATTGGGGACTACGGTGGGAGGCAATGCGTTTGCCGGCGGCAATGTGTTTCCGGGCTACAACGGCACTGATCTCTCCGCCGCCACCCAGGCGACGTGGAACATCAATGACAGTTCCAACCGCACGCTCACGCTTTCCAAGAGCGTCAATTCTCTGCGCATGGCCAATGGTGGGGCTGCTCAGACCATCACTCTGGGCAGCGGAACAACTGCGGTGACTCTTACTTTGGGTGTGGGACTTCTGACCAACACTGGACAGGCGACCAACATCACGGCCGGCAACGCGGCTTCGGCACTGACCGGCGGCGGCTCCGAGCTGTTTGTCTTCGTCAATCAGGGCACCACCTCATTCAACACCAAGGTTACCGGAACCGTCAGCCTGGTGAAAGGGGGAGGCGGTGCCTTGACGCTGAATCCTGGAGTTGGTGTGTCCAATGACTACACGGGTGGCACTTACATTAATGGTGGCACGCTCAATCTCAGCGGTTCGGCGAGCACAATCGCCATTCCCGGTGATCTCGTGATCAATAACGCCACGGTGACGATGACCAACGCCAACAAGTTCAATGCCACCACCAGCCAGATCGCCGCAGCCAGCAATGTGACCTTGAACGGCGGTGCGGTGCTGAACTTCTTCAATTACACGTCAGCCACGACCACCACACTGGCCAGCCTCACTTTCAACAACACCGGCGGCACGACTCAGCCGAGGGTACTTTTCAACACACCCACGGCACTGCACACTCTCGTCCTGACCGCCGCCAACGCCATCACCTCCGTCAACGACAACTTCGCCACCACGCCGATGATCGTGGGAGCGACGACACAGACCAACTCCGCCCTCCAGTTCTCCCATGCGGCTCCGGTCATCAACGTATCCGGCTTGTCGCCCGTCGGTTTGGTCATCTCCGCGCCGATCACCAGCGCCGGTGGTGCCATCACAAAAACAGGGAACGGCTCCCTGGTGCTCAGTGGTGCCAGCACCTTTACGACCGGGTTCAATCTGAATGAAGGCACGCTCATCTTCGGCAGAAACACCACAGGCTCACCGGGTGCGATCACCAGCGGCGCCATCGGAACCGGTACATTGACGATAGGAAACGGCACGACCATCCAGGCTGGCAATGTCACCGGCCTAGTCACCGGCACGACCTTGAATTCTCCCACCGTCACCATCGCCTCCGGCACCGCGCAATTGACGGTGGGGCAGGCGGTGTTTGGTTCGGGTATTGTTTTCGGGGCTTACATTGTCAGCATTGATGGTGCCAACACCTTCACCATGTCCGCCAACAATACGGCGGCCAACAACGCGGCCAACCCCCTCACGTTCTCCACCTTTGCCGGCAACGCCGTGACGGTGAACGGAGATTTCACTTTTGGCGGTCCTGCGCTCAATCAAAGCCTCACGTTGACCGGAGCGGTGAATCTGGGTTCTGCCATGCGCACCATCACCGTCGCTGATCCCTCCTTCACCCAGAACATCGGTGTCACCGCGATGATCAGCGGCGCGATCACCGGCACCGGAGCAGCAGGGATCACCAAGAATGGCAATGGTACCCTGGTGCTGACCAACACGGGCAACAGTTGGACCGGAGCGACAATCATCAATGGCGGTGTGTTGCGGCTTGGCGCAACCAGCAACAATGCCGCCGGGGCGGGGCTCGGCAATGTTCTTCCGACTGGCACTGCGGTCACGATCGCGCAAGGTGCTGGATTGGATCTCGCTGGCAGAAATCAAACCGTCGGCTCATTGGCCGGCGCTGGCTTCGTGACCAACTCCAATGGCGCTGTCACTTCCACATTCACGGTCGGCGGCGACAACAGCAGCACGGTCTTCTCCGGCGTGCTCACTGCGGCCAGCGTATCACGCCTCAACCTCGTCAAGCAAGGCAGCGGCACTCTCACCTTGAGTGGCGTGAACACTTACACCGGCACCACCACCATCAATGGAGGCGTCATCAGCATCAGTTCCTTGGGCAATGGCGGTGCAACCGGCGGCATCGGCGCGGCGAGCAATGCCGCCACGAATCTGATCATCAATGGCGGCACTCTGCGCTACACCGGCATCACCGCCACCACCAACCGTTCCTTCACCATTGGTGCGAATGGAGCCACAATTGATGCGTCTGGTAGCGGTGCGCTGACCTTCACGGGCACGCCTGCGCTGGCTTACGCCGGCACCTCGCCGCGCACAGTCACCTTCACCGGCACCGCCGCCGCCGGGCTCGTGAACACCTTCGCCCCGGCCATCGCAAACGCCACCGGGCTCACCACGGTGGTGAAGGACGGTGCCAACACCTGGGCTTTCACCGGTGCCCATACTTACACCGGTGCCACAAACGTGAACGCGGGCATGTTAGTGCTCTCCGGCGGCTCGCTCGCCAACGCGTCCGGAACACCGACGGCGAACGTCACCGTCGCCGATGGCGCGACTCTCTCGGTCCCCGCCACCACTTACAACATCGGGCATGCGGGAACCACGGCGGCCCATGGCGGCAGGCTCACACTGGCGGCCGGGTCCACCTTTACCATGGCGAACAACCTTGCGACCGGGACGTTGAATCTCAACCGCAACAGCGGTTGGGTTTCCGGGGCCGGACTGACGATTGGCGCGGCATCCGGTTCCACCGTGCGCATGCTCTTTGACCTTGGCAGTGCTGCCAACAGCGCCGACACCATTCTCCTCTCGAACATCACCACGGGCCTCAACAACACGGTCAACGTCGGCTTGAGCGGAGCCACCGTCTTCATTTCCCCTGATTTGACCGTCACGACCTCCCTTACCGCCGGCCTGCATGATTTGATCTTGTTCCAAACGGGCGGGGGCACTCCGAACGGCCTCAACTTGAACGGCCAGACGCTTTCCCAGGCGTTCACCCTTGGCACCACGGGCTTGTTGGTCAACGGACAGGGCTATGGCCTGGACATCGTGATGCGGGATGCGGGCGGCTTGGAGACGCTCACTGTGGCCAATGCGGTCGCATTGGCTTTGAAGGTACTCGCTCCCACAACACCGGTGGAGTACTGGTGGGCGGGCAACATCAGCACCCTGTGGTCCGACGACAACTGGAAGACCACGCAGACCGGCAACATCGCGCGTGGAAGCGCGCCAGGGGTCTTTGACAACGTGTTCTTCTCCACCACCACCCCGGTTGCCACGAATCTGAACATCAGCCTGGTGTCTCCGGTAACCACCACTGGCAGCCTTAATTATGCGTCCGGTGCCAGCGCCGTCACGATTTCCAACAACACCCTGGCGCTGCTTAATCCAAACGGCATCACCGTCAATTCCACCGGCCATGCCATCAACAGCAACGTGCGCCTGGGATCCAATCAGACTTGGACGATCAATTCAGCGAACACCTTCACCGTCAACGGCGTGGTGGAAGATAATCTGGTTGGCATCAGTCTCACCAAGGCGGGCACCGGCACGCTCAAGTTGAGCAATGCTGCCAACACTTATCGGGGTGCCACGCGCGTGAGCGGCGGTGTGCTGGAAGTGGTGACGCTCGCCAACGGTGATGTGAACAGCAGCATCGGTGCCGCAGCCGATGACGCCACGAACCTTGTCATCACCGGCAACGCAACCCTGCGCTACACCGGCACGGGAGACACCACCAACAAGCTGTTCTCCGTGGGCACGGGCGGTGCCACCATTGAATCCGCCCACGCCACCAGCGCGTTGGTCTTTAATGGCATCGGAGCCATGGGCTTTGATGGTGCTACCACCGCACGTACTCTGACGCTGCGCGGTATCAGCACCGGTGCCAACACGATGATGGTTGCCATCGGCAATAACACCGGGGCCACCTCCCTGACCAAAACGGATGCAGGCACTTGGATCCTCGCTCCGGGCAACTCTCTCGTCGGGGTCAACGGTGTCATCAATGGCACCACCACCGTCGTCGCGGATGCCTTCGGCCTCGTGGTGAACCAGCTCGTCACCGGAGCAGGCATCAAGCCGGGGTCGTTTGTGACTTCCATCGCCGTGGATGGGCTGAGTTTCACCATGAACCAGACCAGCGAGGCCATGTCTCCTGCTGAAAATATCAACCTCACACTGCCAGGTCATTCGCTGGTTGTTGGCAGCACCACCGACGCGGAGGGCAATCCCGACGGCAATGGTGAATACACGGTCACCGCTGTGTCTGGAGATGACGTCACCATCAACAGGCCGGCTGAGACCAGCCGCAGCATTGCCTTCGATGCCGCCGCAGGAAACGGTTACACGGGAGCCACCACCATCACCGGCGGTGTGCTCAGCGTCGCTGATCTGAAGAACGGCGGCATCGCCAGCGCCATTGGCGCCTCCAGCAATGCGGCGGCCAATCTAGTCATCAACGGCGGCACGCTGCGCTACACTGGCACGGGGTCCAGCACAGACCGGAGCTTCACCTTGGGCACCACCGGCATCATCGATGCATCGGGCACTGGAGCGCTCGTGTTTTCCAACAACACCGCATCCATGGCGTTCACCAGCACCACGGCACGTACCCTGACTCTCACCGGCACCAGTGACGCGGCCTTGATCAACACGCTGTCCCTCCTGATTGCCAACAACACCAATCCGACATCGCTCACCAAGTCCGGCAGCAACACCTGGGCGCTCACCCGGCTCAACACCTACACCGGTGTCACCACCATCAATGGCGGGGTGTTGCAGGTTTCGACGCTGGCCAATGGTCTCTCCAACAGCAACATCGGAGCCTCTTCCAACGTGGCCGCCAATCTCGTGCTTGATGGCGGAACCTTGCGCTACACGGGGGCCAATGTGAACTCAAACCGGCTTTTCACCACAGGCCTGGCAGGCGGCACGATCGAGGTCACAGGCACCGGCACGCTGACGCTCAGCAACACCGGCAGCATGGGTTTCAGTGGTTCTGGCGCGCGCACCCTCACCCTGGCCGGGACCCAAACCGGTGCCAATACGCTTGCCGCAATTGTTGGTGACAGCGGTGGTGCCACCAGCCTGGTCAAAAACGGCACGGGCAGCTGGGTGATCACCGGAGTCAACACCTACACCGGCACCACCACGGTCAATGGCGGTGTGCTTCAAGTCGGCACCAGCAGCACGCACCGCACGGGCACCGGGGCCACCACGGTTAACAATGGCGGCACTTTGGCCGGGTCTGGTCTCGTGAATGGCACGGCGGGAACCGCGATCAACGAGTTCCTCGACGGCACCAATCATGCCTTTAACAGCGGCGCGGTGCTTAGCCCGGGCAATACTTTAGGCACCAGCGTTGGCTCCTTGACCTTCAATGGCAATCTGACTCTTGGCGATGGCTCTTTCTCCACCTTCCAGATCTCCAACAACACTTTGAACGGCGGGGCTGGCCTGCTCTCCGCCCTTGCCACGGGCACTTACGACACGCTTGGCGGCTACCGCGAGTTGAATTACACCTCTTGGAATGGCGCACCAGGTGCCAACAGGCATGACTTCATCCAAGTCAACGGCATGCTGCTGCTCGGGCAGAACACCTTCACGGTTCTGGACGTGAACAACTATCTCACCCAGGCAACCGCCGCCGGCAAGGCGCAGAGCGGTGACATTTTCAACCTCGGCAACTGGCTGGACATCAGCGCGCTTTCCAGCTTCGACGCGGGAACCAATTACCGCACCGGTGGCGATGGCGGTGGCAACCTCATCCTGCCCACCTTGGGCGGTGGCCTCGTTTATGACGTGAGCCTGTTCAACACCCACGGCCTCATCCTTGCCATCACCAAGCCCGGTGTCATCCCGGTGCTCATGAACAGCTTCAACAACGACCGCAACAGCTCCTGGAACACAGCAGCGAACTGGCGTCCCGCCACCGTTCCGAATTCCCTGGGTGCCATCGTCAGCATGACGAACAATGTGTCCGCCTTCACCTCCGCCACGGGCGGCATGCACGCCACGATCACGCTGGATGGCAGCAAGAAGGTTGGCGTTTTGGTCATGGGTGACCAGAACAACACCCACCGCTTCGAAATCGTCAGCGGCTCTGGCACGGGCAGCCTCATCTTCAACAATGGTGAGTACGGCCGCGCTCTGCTGAGCAAGGTGCAGTCCAACAGCACGACCGTCGCGGTGGACATGATCACCGCTCCGATCATTCTGGAGAGCAATCTGCGCGTCAATGTGAACTCCGGCGGCGCCACAGCCCGCATGGACATCAGCGGCGGTATTTCCCAGGCCGCTGGATCGACCTTTGGTATTGACTTCATGGGCGCGGGCCGCGTCACCCTGAACGGTCACACCGCCAACACCTACACGGGACTGACCACCGTGTTCAGCCGCGGATTTGGGGATGCTGGCAACCCTCAGCTCGTGCTGGCCAAGACCACCAGCGCGGTCAGCGCCACCCCGGTCGGCACCACCCAGCAGTTATCCAACGCCACCACCGCCCTCAATAGCACCACCGTCACCCTCACCAGCGGCAACACCAACAACTTCTACGTGGGAATGCCCATCACGGGCAATCCGAATATTCCCGCCGGGGCCACGGTGACCCAAATCAACAGCACCACGCAGTTTGTCATCTCGCTGGGGGCCACCGCAGCGGCCACTTCTGTCGCCACCACCTTTGACACCCGCCGCACGGTCACCGTGGCCAGCACCACCGGCATGTATGCCGGCATGGTCATCAACGGCCACCCGAACATCCCGAACGGCACGGTCATCCAGTCCGTCAAGAACCAGACACAGATCGTCATTTCGGCCAACGCGACCGGCAGCACCGCCAGCAACGCCACCTTTGGCACTTACGTTGCGAACGGGGCCATCGCTGGCGACCTCAACATCGGCAATGTGAGCATGGGCGGCCTCGGCAGCACCGTGGTGCAGCTCGGCGCGAGCGAGCAGATCGCCGACACCTCGTTGATCCGCTTCGACGCAGGCTTCGGCGGCAACTCCGCTGCCAACAACGGCAACAACGCCTACTGGAAACTGATGGGCTTCAACGAGACCGTGCGTGGCATTTCCGATTACACCGCCAGCGGTGTGATCGAGAATCTGGAGGGTGAAGGCGGGTCCGCCAACAGCACCCTGACCTTCAACACCAGCGGCACGAGCTACTACAACGGCTTCTTGCGCGACCGCGCCAACAACACCGGCACCGGTGTGTTGAACGTGGTGGTCAGCGGCAACGGCACGCAGGTGCTCGCGCTGGGCAACATCCAATACAGCGGAAGCACTCTCATCAATCCCGGGGCCACGCTCGTGCTTGAAAGCACCACCAACTTTGGCATCGGCGTCGGCAGCGCCGCCGCCGCCGCCATCGGTTCCCGCACCATCAGCAACAACGGTACCCTCGGTTTCCGCATCAACAACGGTGCCACATGGAATTTCAATCGTTTGCTATCCGGCTTGGGCGGTTTGGTGCGCGACGGTGGCACCGGCACCCTGAACCTGAATTTGAGCGGAGCTGTCAACTCCACCTATGCCGCCGGCAGCACGACGGTGACAGTCGCCAGCACGACGGGTCTCACTCCGGGCATGATCGTATCTGGTGCTGGGATTCCTACCGGCGCGGCGATCCAGCAGATTCTCAGCGGCACAACCTACCAAATCTCCGTTGCCCCGACGGCCGCCGGCACCAATGTGGGGCTTGTGTACGGTTTGGGCAGCACGGCAGGCTCCACCTTTGCTGCCAGCAACACCACGGTGACCGTCGCCGACACCTCCAGTCTGAAGGCTGGGCTGAGCGTGTCAGGCGCGGGCATTCCCATTGGTGCGGTGATCCAGCAGATTCTCAGTGGTACGACTTATCAATTGTCGGCTCCGACGACAGCCGCAGGCACTAGTGCGTCCTTGATTTATGGCGCTGCCGGCATCGGCGGCGGGGTTGCGGTGGTGGACGGTGGCGTCACCAACTTCAATGCCCCCACGGTGGTCTCGGGCGGCGGCTTCTTCATCCGGGGTCTTGAGGCCTTGACCACCGTCAACTGGGCCTCCCCTGTTCACGTGCAGTCCGGCGGGCTCACGCTCCGTGGCACGGGTGAAAACGTCACCACCGGGGCCATCCTCAATGTGAACTCCGCCAGCACGGTCAGCGGTGCGATCAACATTCTCGCCGCCGACCTGCGTCTGGCCAATGGCGGTTCCCTGGCTGGAGTGACCACCATCACCGTGGGTGGCAGCGGGAGCACTGCGGGTGGCAACGCCGCCACACAGCAGGGGCTTAATATCACGAACACCGTCGCCGCGAACAATGGCAACCGCATCAACGACGCGGCCGCCATCGTGCTCAAGGCTGGTCGTATCACCTTGGTGGGCAATGGTACCAGCGGCACCGGTGCGTTTGCCGAGACAGTCGGCCAGTTGTCCATCGCCAGTGGTGCCAACTTGGTTTACAGCCTCGACAACAACGCCGCCTCCAACGTGCTGACCTTCGCCAGCTTCGGCACACGTTCCGCCGGCTCCATGATCGTGTTTGACACTGTCACAGGCACCACGGACACCGGCACCATCGCCTTTACCAGCCTTCCCACGCTGACCAACAACATCATCGGTGGCTGGGCGCTGAAAAACACGGTGAACTCAGGAGTCGTGGAGCGCGAATGGGCCACGATGTCAGGCAACAACATTGTCGCACTGGCGGATGTCAATTACACCATCACGTCCGGCACGACCTCCTCGGATTCCTGGGTTTCCAGCCAGAATGTGAAGATCACGGGTTTCAACCAGTCCCTCACTGCAAGCCGCACCATTCACTCCCTGAACATTCAGGACGCCACCGCCCGCACCATCACCATCAATCCGGTGACATCGTCAGCCGAGCGCTCCCTGACCATCAACAGCGGCGGCATCCTCACTGCCCGCAACACCCACACCATCGCGGGTGGCAAGCTCATCGCCGGCACGCATGCTGGCTCGCAGAATCCGTATGAGCTGGTCATCTACACACCGAGCAACCAGTTGAACATCACGAGCGTCATCGCTGACACGACCACACGTCTTGGCGGCAATTCAGCCGCCGTCACCGGCCTGACGGCCACCACCATCAGCGGTACCACCGTGACGGTGTCGTCCACCGCCGGCCTGGAGATCGGCGCGGCAGTCTCCGGTGCGGGCATTGCCGATGGCACCACGATCACCGGCATCACCAACGGCACGACCTTCCAGATCAGCCAGGCGGCCAGCGGCAGCAGCGTGGCGCTCACCTTCTCCGATCTCACCAACGTGGTCACCGGCCTTTCAAGCACCGCCGGGCTCACGGCAGGCATGCGGCTGGTTTCCGCCACCGGCTTCCAGGGGCCAGCGACGATCGTTTCGGTGGATTCCCTCAACCAGATCACTCTCGATCAGGCTGTGACCGTCGGCTCCAGCATCAACTTTGACTTCATCCAGCAGTCCACCAGCCTCGTGAAGGCCGGTGCCAACACATTGGTTCTCAATCCCACCCTCAGCATCGGCAGCAACGGGCTGATGAACCCCAACAGCTTCGATGTGACCTTGGCCAGCGGCTCCTTCAACACCGGCGTCGTGGTCGGTGCCACAGTGACAGGTGCAGGCATCGCGGCCGGCACCACGGTCGTCGCATTGATCGGCAACAACGGTGTCAGGCTCTCCCAGCAGCCCACGGCCGCCGTCACCAGCACGCTGACTTTTGCCCTGCCAAACTACTATACGGGCAAGACTTACATCAATGAAGGCGTGCTGCAGATCGCTCGCGAAAGCGACCTCGGTTTGAACCCTGGCACCTTTGCTGCCGATCATTTGACCATCAATGGCGGCATTCTGCGGGCCAGCACGGACCTTGTTTTCAATGACAGCAACTGCGGCATCACCCTTGGCGTGGCTGACGGTCTGTTCCGTGTGGCGGACAACCGCACGCTCACCATCGGCGCGGTCAACACCATCACCGGTGCCGAAGGCCGCATGATTTTCGCCGCCGATGGCAGCAGCAGGGGCGTCCTCGTCGTGGCCGGCAACAATGACCTTTCCGGCGGTCTCGAAACCAGCGGCGACCAGGCTGCGACCACCGGCACCCTCTCATCCACATTCAACTTCGGCAGCACCAGCGTTACTGTGGCCACCACCGCCGGCCTGGAGGTGGGAACCTCGGTCTCTGGCAACGGCATTGCCGATGGCACGACCATCGCCAGCATCATTGATGGTAGAACCTTCACTCTCTCCACGGCTGCCATCGCGGACGGCAGCGGCCAGGGCCTTCAATACAACCGCTTCAACGCGGTCAAGCTGACCGGTAACAACACCATCGGCTTCATCCGCCAGCTCGGCTCCAGCATCGCGCTCTTGGGCAACAACACCCTCACCGGAGACATCCTGGTGGCCAACGGCATGCTGCGTCTGGGAGGAAACAATCAGTTCAATGGCACGCTGACGGTCTCCAGCGGTCAGGTGGTCTTCGAGAGCAACACCGGCCTGCAGAGCACTACCGGCTACAGCATCCGTAACAGTGGAACGGTCAACCTGAACGGATATTCCACCACGGCCGCCAGCATCACTGGTAACGGGACGATCACCAACGACGGTCCGACCGGCTCCACCTCCGTCCTCACCATCAACACCGCCACGAGTTTCACATACGATGGATTTCTCTCCAACGGCGTGAACACCGGAGGCACCCTGGCGCTGACCAAGACCGGCGACGGCATTCTCACGTTGTCTGGCACGGGCAACAGTTATGGTGGAGCAACGGTCATCAACGGCGGGGGCATTCGTGTCGCTCAGTTGGGTTTTGGCGGGTCAGCCAGCAGCATTGGTGCATCCTCCAACGCCGCGGCCAATCTGGTGTTCAACGGTGGCTCACTGCGTTTCTTCGACAACACCTCGACCTTCACGGACCGTTCCTTCACTCTTGGCACTGGTGACAATGCAGGTGCCATCATTGCCGACGGCACAGTCATCGGCGCGAGGCTGACCTTCGGTTTCGCCAACTTCTCCCCGGCTGTGGAGTTCACCGGTTTGGGCAGCCGAACCCTCACATTGGGCGGCGCCAACCGCGGGGACAACATGTTCAATCTGGTTCTGGGTGACGGTGAAGGCGGGCCGACATCCCTTAACAAGATTGGCAACGGTACCTGGGTTTTGGGTGCCACCAGCTCCTACAAAGGTGAGACGGTCGTCAACGCCGGCATCCTCGCGGCCACGGTCAACGGTGCCTTCGGTGCGACGGGGGGTGCGGGCATCATCATTGCTGGCGGCACGAACGCGCAGACAACGCTGGGCAATCAGAATGCCACGGTGGACCTGCGCAATGTGGCCTATACCACGGTGCAGACCATGTATCTCGCTGGCGGTACGCTGGCCACCACGGTCGGCAGCAGTTCCTGGGCCGGGCCGGTCTTTGCCACCGCCAACTCCAACATCACGGTTCAGCAGGGGGCCAGCCTTGAGCTCAAAGGGACGTTGGGTGGCGCGGGCGCCATCACACAGCTCGGCGAAGGTCTGCTCATCCTCAGCGGTCAGGCGGACCCCACCACACGCAACAGCATGACCTCCGCCACCGTGCCCAGCCACACTGTGCTGGCCGGCACACTCAGGCTTGATTACTCCACCAACAATAACAGCAAGCTTTCCGACACTGGTGCGCTCATCTTGGGCGGCAGCCGCTTTGGTGGTTCCTTGGAACTGGCTTCGAGCGTGGGGGCTAACAGCCATGTGGAGATCGTGTCCGGCGTCACTCTTAATGCCGGCGCCAACCGCATTTTCCGCAGCAGCGGTCTCAACAAGCTGCGCATGAACGGCATTGGTCGTGCGGCTGGCGCGACCGTGGACTTCAGCGCGAATGACATCGCCAGCACCGACACCAACAACATCAACGGCATCCTCGGTGGCTGGGCCACTGTGGGCGGATCCACCTGGGCAGTGAAGAGCCAGTTCAACGAGTCGGGGGTTGACACGGGAAATTCCACGGGAGCTGACCTGCTCATCCGTGGTCTGACAACCTACACCAACACCGGCGCGTTCCCCGGCCCCTTGGCGAATGACTGGATGGTCAACGCCAACATGGACGTGGTCGGCAACAGCACCCAGAACACCCGCACCGCCAACACCCTCCGCTTCAACAACACGCCGAACGTCGCGGGCAACAGCCTCTACAACATCTCCCTGACGGGAATCAATGTCATCCAGTCCAGCGGCATCTTGTTCACCAACAACATGGGCGCGCACGCCGGCGTTCTTGGTGGCACCGGCACACTCACTGGCGGGGCGGGGAGCAACGCGGACTTGCTGATCATTCAAAACAACACTGGCAGCGGCGCGCTCGATATTTCCGCCATCATCGCCAATCTGGCTCCCACAGGTCGGGACGGCACGGTCACCTCTGGCACGAATACGATCACAGGCATCAGTCTGGTGGGGCTTGCACCTGGCCTCGTCGTCACCGGCACAGGTGTCAACGCCACGATCAACACCATCACCGTCACGGACGCCGTCAATCAGATCGGCACGCTGACGATGAGCGCCAATGCTTCGTCTGGCACGGGCGTGCCCATAGCACTGGCCTTTACCCCGGTGGTCAACGGTCTGGACAAGACCGGTGTGGGCAATCTCATCCTCTCCGGTCTGAACACCTACACCGGCACCAACACCCTCAACGCTGGCATCACCACCGTCCGGACACTGGCGGTCGAGGGCTACGCCGCCGGGACCGCGCTCATCTCCTTTGCTCCGTCTCTGGGACGCACTCTCACAGTGGACACCAACGGACTCACCATTGGCCAGGGCGTCTCCGGCGCGGAACTTCCTGCAGGAGTCACGATTGCCGTCATCAACAGTCCCACCACGCTCACGTTGTCCAATGGCGCGCTGGTCACTACCACGGCGAACCTCCTTTTTGATGACAATGTGGTTGCCAAGAACGGTTCCATCAGCGCCACCACCACCAATGGCAGCGCAACGATCACCGTTCCTGGCGGAACCGCCGGCCTCACGGTGGGCCAGACGGTCTCCGGCACCGGTATCCCAGGTGTCACGGTGACCATCCTCTCGATCGTGAACGGCACTCAAATCACCATTGGTGAAAGCGGCACGCCCATCAACGCGACGGTTTCCGGCACCAATAATCTTACATTTGGCTCCAACTCCATCGTTGAAGAAACCCGTTCTGCCACCACACAGAGTGGTTCGCGCATCGTCGTCGGCAGCACCTTGGGCATGGTCGTCGGTCAGACCATCTCCGGCACCGGCATCCCGGGCAGCAGCACGATCCTGCGAATCTTGGATGAGAACACCATCGAGATTTCCAATCCCGTCTCTTCCACGGGCCAGAACAATCTCACGTATGGTGCCCGCGCCACCGCCATCGGGGCCACGTTGCCTTCCGGCACCGTCAGCGGCAGCAATGTCATCACCTTCTCATCTCCTTTGTCCGGTGCCCAACTGGCCCTGCTGAGCGTGGGGCAGGCGGTTTCCGGCCCTGGCATCCCTGAGGGAGCCGTCGTGACCGCCATTCTCAGCTCGACGCAGATCGAGATCTCAGTGTCGGCGATCTACTCCGGTACCAACAACCTGGTGTTTGCCGGCACAGCCAGCGGACTGGGTGCCTCTGGAAACGCCGTCAGCAACCTGATTTTCAATGGTGGTATCCTGCAGTTCAACGGAACCAACGCCAGCACGGACCGCGGCTTCACCATCAATCAGCCGGCGATTTTGGATGTGGGCAATGCCTACACTGTGCTGACCTTGGGTGGCAACTACGCCACGCCTGCCTCCGAGGAGCTTTACTCTATCATCAAACGTGGTGAAGGAACTCTGGACATGCGTGGCACCGCCTTTGGCGGCTACGGTCTTGAGGCCTTGGTGGTCGATGATGGCACCCTGCGTCTCTCGCCCGCCTTCACTGACCAGTATATCCGCAACGACGTCGGCGCGTTGATCATGTCCGGCGGCACTCTTGAAGTTCAAAGCGTCACTGGCAGAAACACCACGCAGAACATGATCGGCACCCTTCAGGTTCTCGAAGGCGCGTCGGTCATTCGTGTGATCGGCAGTATTGCTGACGGCACATTCACCTTCCTGAACCTGCAGGATGTGAATAATGCCTCCGCTGTGAGTTTCCAGAAAGGCGGCACCGTGCTGTTTGATTTGCAGGGCGGTTCTCTCAACTCTCGTGTTTCCCTGGCTGGCCGGGCTCTTTTGGATGTCGGCGTCATTATTCCTCGTGCTACCTTCACCAACCGGTCTGAGGTGCTGCCGGGCGTTAATGATTTCGGCTTTGTGGATTCCGCGACCTCACTGATGACGGGCTCGGACATCAAAGGCGCGCATGACTTCATCGCCGATGTGGCAACATGGGTTTCGTTCAACAATGTCCACGATG
Organism: Prosthecobacter sp.; assembly: GCA_044355475.1. GTDB lineage: Bacteria > Verrucomicrobiota > Verrucomicrobiia > Verrucomicrobiales > Verrucomicrobiaceae > Prosthecobacter. The sequence continues at coordinate 9,394 of JBIKYB010000585.1, read as the reverse complement.
GAGCGTTGGTCGAGGAATCCTTCACGGGCACCACGGTTTCGAATGCCTCAGTGAACACCATTCTGTTCTTCAACAACGATTTCTCCATCGCGGGAGACACGGTTGCCGCCAATCCCTTGGTGACCAATGTTCCTGCCGTGGAACGTCTCCAGATCGGCCAGCTCGTGCGCGGCGGCAGCGTCCCCGTCGGCTCATCCATCAGCGCCGTTGACGTTGCCAACAACACCATCACGTTGACCAGGGCACCCACACTTAGTGACAATACCGCGCCGAGTCTCTATGCCTTCGACAACGCCTTCGTCACCGGCAACCTTGTCTCGGGCAGCAACGTGGTCACCGACATCAATGACCCGCGGCTGCGCGTCGGCCAGATCGTCACAGGCACCGGCATCCCGGATGTCATCACTCTTACCAGCGGGACGAGCACCAGCAGTTTTGATGTCACACTCGTCGCGCCTAATCCTAGCTTGGTCGTCGGCATGCCGGTTGTCGGCATAGGCATTCCTGCCGGTACAATCATCATAGCCATCTCGGGAACGACGGTCACCTTGTCCGCCAAACCCACCGTGACCAATCCGACGGCGGTTCTCGCTTATGGCGGCACGCGGATTGATAGCATCGACACGTTCACCAATACCGTCACGCTCAGCCAGAACGCCACCGCCTCCGGGGCGGGAGTGGCGCTTTACTCGGAATACTTGGCGGAAATCCCTGCTGCGCTCAATTCCAGCACGATCACCATCGCCGACATATTGACCATCAACAGCGGAGCCATCCTGCAGACCACAAATGCTGGCAATCACACCAACTCCATCGTCGGTGGCATGCTCACCAGTGGTCTCATCAATACAGACGGCACCAGCGCCGACCTCATCATTCACAACTGGAATCCGAAGACCCCTCTTGTGATCGCCTCCAGCATCGTCAACAACGCCGCTCTCAACCGCATCGTGAATCTCGTGCACACAGGGGATGGCACCACTGCGCTTTCCGGCGCCAACAGCTACACTGGCGGCACGTATGTCCAAGGCGGCGTGCTACGGCTGGATTCGCTCGGAGCACTTCCTAACAACAGCCACTTGCGTCTTGATGGCGGCGTGCTGGGCCTCAATTCCGGTGATTTCACCCGCAGCGTCGGTACGGGCGCCACGCAGGTTGACTGGACCAGCAGCGGCGGTTTTGCCGCCTACACGGCCAATCGCACGGTGAATCTCGGTGGCAGCGGTGCCACACTCGCCTGGGGGGCCGCCGGGTTCGTGCTGGACAACACGTCACTCATCCTGGGCGCTCATGATGCCGACAAGACCGTCATCTTCGCCAATGGCATCGACTTGGGTCGCAAGTCACGCATGTTTGAGGTCATCAGCGGCAATTCCAGCACCTACGCTGACGGGCGCATCACTGGCGTGCTCGAAGGTGATGCGGGGCGCGTGGTCAAGGCTGGTAACGGCGTGTTGGAATTGACCGCAGTCAATACATACACCGGCGGAACTTCGCTCGCCGAAGGAACGCTGGTCGGCGTGAACAATGGCGCTTTTGGCACCGGATTGATTGAGGTTGGCACGAATACGGACACACGTTCCTCGGGCATGGCGCTCAACCTCGTCTTCCAAGGCAGTGCCTTGGCCAACGCCATGAAGTTCGGCAACTCCAATGGCGAGGGGATTTCTACTGTCACCACATCCGCTTCCTCCGCCACCGCAGTCACCGGCGCGGTGGAGATTGGTCGGGTTGCGGGTGGCAATGTTCTGCTGGTCACTCCGGATACAAGCAGCGCTAATTACCAAGGTGTCATTTCCGGCACTGGCGGCATCACGCTGCTTGGGGGCGGCACGGTCACCCTTTCGGGTGTCAACACTTACGGCTCACACACAGGGGCCAGCGGTTCTGCCGCCAATGGTGGCACAATCGTGCGCAACGGAACGCTCGTCATGTCCAATGGATCCTCCCTCGGCGTGGGCAGCACCCTGGAACTGGGAGACGCCACCATCATGCTTGCCAGTGTCCATTATGCCACGGCTGGCAGATCCCTGCTCGGAGTCGAGCGAGACACCACCACTGCGGTTGACAATGTGGGATCGCTTGGCGGCGCCTTCAATGCCACTGCGGGCGGTTTGATCATCGCCGGCATCCCCAACGCTGGTCCTGGCGCGTTCTACAGCGTGAGCCGCGTCATTGATGGCGTCACCTTCGGTTCCGCCGACATCGGCAAGACCATCCTGGTGAAGGATGAAATCGACAATCCGGAACGCAACGGCATCTATTCCATCATCAATATCAACGATGACCTGACCATGAATTTGGTGCGAGTGGCTGATTTCAGCACGACTGCCAACATGCGCTACGGCACGCAGGTGACGGTGAGCAACGGCACCCATGCGAACCAGACTTTCTTCATGGCCGCTCCCGATGTCACTGCTGTCAATGGTGGGGACGCCAACCCGGTTCATTGGGTCCGGGATGAATCCAACCCTGATGTGACACTCCAGATCAACAACGCGGCGATCACCACTGTCACGCAGGCCATCGACATCAACGCCAATGGTTCGGGAACTACCACCATTGTCTCCGCCAATCCGGTTACTTTCACCAATACCGTCACTCTGCAAGATGTGCAGGCAGGAGTTCAGGAAACCAAGACGCTCACCATCAACTCTGGCACCAGCACTGGTGCTGGCGTGGCCTTCAGTGGTGTCATCAGTGAGGCGGATGGCGGAACGGGAGCTGGAGATGACATCCTCTCCTTGCTCAAGACTGGTGCTGGCGTGGCCACGCTCTCCGGGGCCAACACCTATCATGGCAACACCACTGTTTCCAACGGCACGCTGTTGGTGAGCAACAGCACAGGTTCTGGCACAGGCTCTAGCGCCGTTACGGTCCAGTCTGGAGCCACCTTGGGCGGTACAGGCACGCTTTCGCCATCCAATGGCAATGACATCACCGTCCTCTCTGGTGCCAATGTCAGCGTCGGCTCGCCAGGTAGCCTTGTGGCGCAGACTCTCACCATCAACCTGCAGACCGGCAGCGATCTGAACCTTGGGGGCACCCTCAGGCTTGACCTCCTCCTCAATCAATCGGGCACCACTTTTGCCGAGGCAGATCGTCTGGTATTCGCAAAGACAGGCACCCCCGTCATCAATCTGGCGGGTTCCAATATGGTGGTGTCAGCCATCAACGGTCTGGTTCCGGCCTCGTTCAACGTCGGGGATACTTGGCAGTTGATTGACTGGGGCGGCATTATGCCCACTGGGAACTTCACATTCAGTAATATGAATGGCAATTACACCTCTGACTTTGTCAACCTGCCGGATCTCGGTTTAGGGCGCTTCTGGGACATCAGCCAGCTTTACACAGCGGGCACCATCATTGTGGCAGTCCCTGAGCCTGGCCGGTTGTTCCTGATCATCCTTGGCTTCTTGGCCTTGGGCTGGAGGAGAAGGCGCCGTTGGGCATGGTGAGCGGGTGGCAAGGCAAGATTGAACCACTCCTGAAGCCCAGATGTCTGTAGTTACAAAATAAATACCCTTGCTGTTTTTGGGGTGATTTTGTAGCATCGCAGATAATCAAGAAATTCAACCCGGCATTTTCTATGAAGGCTCCGCTCATATCCTCCTCGCGTGCGCAACGCCGCAAAGCCATGGCGTTGGTCATGGTGGTCACCACCGTGGCCCTGATCTCCATGCTCATCGTGGCCATTTTCTCAGTGACCCGGACTGAGTACAAGGCCACGCAAAATTACGTCGCAGCTCGCTCTGCCAAGCAGTACGCGGATTTTGCCGTGTCCATCACACAGGCGCAGTTGCAGAACGCCCAGAACACCAAGACCATCGCCAACGAACGCACCACTCACGCCACGCAACCTGGCATGGCGCGAGTTTACAACGCCATTGGTAATTTCATCCGTGCTCACAAGCTCTATTCCAGCTCGCAGATGGTGATCACCAGCTCCAACGAGTCGGACATCTTCGATTCCGCGCATCAGGTGCCTCAGGACTGGAACGCAAACAATAACAAAGCCCGCTACGTGGATTTGAATGAGCCAGTCGTCCGCCCTGGTCTCACCGGGGGCACGACGGCAGTCTTCTTCCCCATCATCGACCCGCGGGCTGCCTACACTGGCACCAATCCGGCCTCCGGCCAGGCGCTGACCGCCGTGGAAGGATTCTCCTATAACAAACAGACGCCCGTCATCACCGGCGGTGGCGGCTCGGTCAGCTACACCGAGGTCGTGCTGCCCTCCGAGGCGAGCAACACCCCCGACAAAATGCGGCTGCCCATGCCCGTGGAGTGGATCTATATTTTACAAGATGGCACCACTGGCGCGCTTGACGCCACCAACAAGTTCGTCAGTTCCCAGCCGGGCAAGGAGCCCTCGGGCAGCAATCCAATCGTCGGTCGCGTCGCTTTCTGGGCGGATGACGAGTCCTGCAAAATCAACATCAACACCGCGTCGGAGCCCACATTCTTCGCCCCGCCCTACTTCTACCATCAGCGTGACGCGAAGTGGGCGAGTTTTCCCGGCGCTTCGGGCGAATATCAACGCTACCCTGGCCATCCTGCCACCGTCGCTCTCAGCGCAGTTCTGGCCCCTCCCGATCCTTCCAGCCCCCTCACTGATCCCTTCCGTCGGCTTGACCCCTTGGCTCCCGGATTGAGCAGCAGTGCCATCACCAACATCGTGGAAACCAAGGAATTGATCTATGGCCTCATGCCCAAAATCGCCATAGGTGGTTCCAAAGCTGGCACTCGGCCCTTCGTCAATGACGAATTCTCCAACGCCAACGGCGAGCAGGCACCGGCTGTTAGCGGGGATCTTGCCAATGCAAGAAAAGAGCGGCTTTTTGCCAGCGTGGACGAGATGTTGTTTCAAGACAGCGCCTTCGGCGCGGACGGTCGTGTTGCTGCCCGGATCGCGATCCCAGGACAGGACAATCGGTTTCTGATGGATCACGACACGCTTGAACGGGCTCGTTTCTTCCTCACGGCCCACAGCCGCGCACCGGAGTTCAACATCCACGGCCTTCCACGCGTCGCCATGTGGCCGGTGGCTGATGAGGGCTTGGGAAGCGACCGCCGCACCAGCTTTGACAGCATGATCGCCCTTTGCGCCACAATTCGTGGTGGCTCCACGGGCGCCGCCGTGGATAACAGCTACATCTTCCGCCGTGCTGAGCCTCATCATGCCACCCACGACCTCACAGGTTCCACCAGCGGCTACGGTTCCTCCCAGGGATTGGCCCGGAACAGCAGGCTGCTGGATTATCTTTATGCACAGATGACCGGGCTGCAGTTCCCCAGAACCTCTTCCTTGGGAAGCAGCGGTGACTTCGGCCAGAAATACGGCACTACCAACGCCGCCCAGCTCGTCGTTCAATTCTTTGACTACATCCGCAGCACCAATCTCTACGATGGCGTGTTGGCGCGCAATAATGATGCCTCCTCAATCTTGGATTCTAACGGCAACATCAATGTCTCTGGCACCACGCTGTATGATAGACGCGATAATCTGACTCCCCAGCGTTTCACCTATACCGAGCAGCGCGGCACTCCCAGAGCCGGTGGCAGTTTGAGCGACGGCACCAGGACCCGCTTGGGCAATAATATTTTGTCGGACAATGCCGGCGTCCTCCCTGGCCACGGTCAGGTGACTCCCGCACGCTGGCAGAAAAACGGTCAGACCGTCCAGGGCTTCGGCCGCATGTTCACCCTCTCGGAGATCGGGTTTCAAATCATCTGCACCGCCGATGGTAAAAACGACGAGGTTTATGCTGTGGATTGTGGGGGCGTCAAAAGCGGCGGAGGCAGCGCGCCGAAAGCGACCGCCCCCCGTGCTGCAGTCGAAGGCGGTGGCGGTGCCGCGCCGGAATACCTCCCTACCGCCTTCCCTCCAGGTCCGTCGAACCCTCTGGGGTTTCAGCGCTGGTACTCCAATTTCCCGCCGCTGCTCCCGCCTTATGGTGACGGCCGCTTGTACGGCTGCGATCCCAATGACTCGCAGAAACACCCGTCCAAGCACCCCGGCTACAACCCGCGAAACTGGAACCTCACCCTTCAGCCCAACATACCGCTTGGGCCGACCCAGAAGCGCGTCCAGGTCATGCTCATGTTGGAAACCTTCTGCCCCATGCTCGGCTGGACCAAAATACACCCGGAATGGGCCATGGTACTTGATGGCAACTTCCTCCGCTCCATCGAGCTTGACGGCGTGAAACTCTTCCCCACCACGCGTGACATTGTGGTCAAATCCAACGGCAATGTTTATGAGGCCAACAATGTTTACTCACTCGGCGGTCATGCCGGCCCCACCGCTGTTTCCGGCGGGCGTTCCGTGCCGGGCTGGGGCAGTTCCCAGATGGGAGACGACACCGACCCGTATGTGGACGGCACTGCGCGCACCAACAGCCCCAACCGCTACCTGCCGGACACCCCTGGTCACACTGGTTTGAACAATTGGGGCATGGTCAGCCAGTTCGTCACCGTCAATCGCTCGGGCCCCATCAGAGTGACCTTCGGCCAGCGTGACCTGCAGATCAAAATTTATGACAAGCACGAACGTGCGGGTCGGAATGGCGAGGAAATCCAGACCATCAACCTGGCATTCGACAACATGACCCTTCCCGCCCCCGCCTTGGTTTACTCCGGCGAGCGTCGGACGAGCGCGGGCGGCGGTCCTCAATCCCTGCCAATCAACCGCAACGAGATCAATCATTTCTGGGAAACCAATGCGGCTGGCCAGCTCACCTGGCGGCGTTCCCTTCAAGGGCCGCACTGGTGGTGCTTCAATCGCATGGGCTGCCTCGGCCGCATGCGCGGTACGGTCAACGCCGCCTACAATGGCAGTTCGGTGCCCAATCTCTATGCGGATGGGCCGTCCTTTGACCAGACCTATGATGGTCCAGATGATCAGCTGCTCCATGGCCGCCTCGATACGATTGAACCTTACAATAACACCGGCGGCGGCGGAAACGTGGGCATCAGCGTTATTCCACCCGAGGCGAGGACGACTATCGCCGGGGGGCTTCTATACGATGAGCAGGGCAAGGTATGGAGTGGCAGTGATGTCATTCGCACCTATGTTCCTGCCATCGGGGACTATCGTCTCATTGCAGGTCGCAATGACGTGCCACGCACCATGTGGATGCCCCATCCCGTCTGGCAGCAGGTCGAGGCCGCCGGTCAGGGCCAGAATATCCGCAACATTCACACCTTTACCACCCATGGGGCTGGTGGTGAGCCGGGCACTGTTCTGCCCACTGCCGCCAACCGAGTTTCCACCTCGCCGTTTTACAACTACGTGAGAAACAGCCCTTTTCTGGTCAAAGGCGCGCCTTACGATGATGGGCGCATTCCGGACCTGCCACCTTCGGATGCATGGGCGGCGGTGGCCAACAGCTACGGTGATTTTGACAACGGCATCTCCAACTCCCGCGATGGCGCCTATGTCAACAAGCCGGATGAAGGCAATTTCCATGCCGGCAATTTCAATCGTCACGGCCAGGTCAAATTTTACCGCTCCGGCTACTTCTGGGAGCCCTGGCGTAACAGCGACGACTGGCGCAGCGGCGTGTACATGACGCCCAACCGCATGGTCTCCTCCCCGGTGATGTTCGGTTCCCTGCCCACTGGCATGTGGCCCAACACCAGTGCTGCGGTCAAAACCAGCGCGCTGGCCAACACGGGCGTCTCCTTCAGCGATGGCCAACCCTGGCAGACCCTGCTTTTCCGCCCTTATGCCCGTTCTTCCTCCCTTGGCAAACCTGTGACCACCGGCCATCCTGGCGATCACAATCCACGTGACCACTACCTGCTGGATCTCTTCTTCATGCCTGTGGTGGAGCCCTACGCCATCAGCGAGCCGCTCTCCGTCGCCGGTCGCCTGAATCTCAACTACCAGATCGTCCCATTCACCAACATCACGCGTGCCACAGGCATGCATGCCCTGATGAAAGGGGAGTTCATGACCACCATCCCGACCAACGCTGATGTGAACAATGCCAAAAACTACCAGACGGCCGCCACCGCCGCCATGTGGAGCAGCACCGGAGACCGCTTCTGGGACGAGACAACGAACCAAAAATTCTGGCATCGCCCAATCGATGTTACCAAAACCCTCTACCAGTTTGAGCAGAAATTTCGTCACTCCGCTTCTGGCAGCAACCATGCGGCGGCCCGTTTTAATGGGCTCTTCCGCAGCCCCAGCCAGATCTGTGAGATCCATCTGATCCCGGATGTCAGCCGCGGAGCCTCATCGGGAGGTGAGACTCTCGGCAGCGTTGCCAGCATCAGTGAAAGCACCAGCGGCACGGCACTTCAGAACGTGATGGACACGTTCTGGCTGAACCACTCTCCGACCGGCGACAACACCCGGGAACGCCCCTATTCCAATCTTTACAACCGTGTCACCACCCGTGGGAACACCTTCCGTGTTCACATGCGTGCCCAGGTCATCCGCAAGGCTCGTTCCGTGGCACCGGACACCTTCGATCCCGTCAAGGATGCGGTGCTCGGTGAGTACCGGGGCTCCAGTCTCATCGAACGCTACATTGATCCCACGGACACCAGCGCCACGATCCCGGACTACGCCGCCAGCACCAATCCGCTCTCCCTGCCTCCGTTGGAGACGTTCTACAAATTCCGCACACTCGAAAGCAAACGCTTCAGCCCATGATCGGGTGTTTGAATGCTCACCGCAGGATACTTTCACATCATGAAACGTTGCTTGAACACACATCCCGCTTCGGGTTTCTCGCTGGTGGAGGTCACGCTCGCCGTGGCCATCGCCGCCTTGGCCGTCATCACGCTCCTTGGGCTTCTGCCTCAGGGCCTGGAGATGTCCCGTAAAACCGCGATCATCACCAGTAGCAGCAACATCCTTGAACAGATTATCCGTGATTTGGAGAACGCCCGTTTCACCACGCTGCCGACGGCGGTGGAGAGGAAATACTTCAACGATCAGGGGGGGGAATTGGAGCAGAATTCTCAGGAGATCGTGTTCGTCGTGGAAATTGATCCGGCGGAGCCTGCCACCCTCCCGCAAAGTGAGGCCACCCAGCCTTATCTGAGGCGCTTTATCATCAGGCTCGCCACCAGCGGCAATCCAGACTTCCAGTTTGAGGAAGACAACCGCATGTCCTACACGATTTTCAATCACTTGGTCGCCAAAACCCGCTGATCATCACGTGCCATGATTTATCTTATCACCAGACGCCGCCAATCGATGACGTGTCGCCCCGGTCTCGTAGGGCGGGGCTTTACCCTGATTGAGCTGCTTGTTTCCATGACTTTCCTGGTCATCCTCATGCTGGTCGTGTCCCAGGTCGTGGGGATTGTTCAGCGCACTTGGGTGCGCTCCAACTCTCGGGTCTCCCAGTTCCGTGAGGCCCGGACCGCTTTT
>JBIKYB010000413.1:0-4181 GCA_044355475.1 Prosthecobacter sp. | reverse complement strand
AAATGAGCACCGAGGTGGCCGTGTCGGTTGGTGTGCGATGCTTGATGGCCTTCAGCACGCCCAGCGGCACGCAGACCATGTAGGTGAGGATGATCGACATCACGCCGTAAAACAGCGAGATCGGAAAACGGCGCTTCATCATCGTCCAAACCGGCTCCGAGTAGCGAGTGGAGTCACCGAGGTTGCCTTGCAGCACGCCGGAGAACTTCGGCTGGTAGATCAGCGCCACATAAGGCTGCGGTTTGTCGAGCTTTTGACCCGGATTCGCCTTCTCCCACTCCTGCTTCTGCTTCTCCGGCGTGATGATGCGTGCCCGCCAGACCGAAGTGTCCACCTCCTTGAGCGGAACGATCTCCGCCTCGTCCTTCGCATTGCGCTTTACCGTCACCACATTCGCGGTGCCGGGCAGTTTGACCTCGGTTTCCGTCTTCCCTTCCGCAAAGTCCGCCCGGGAGCGGTTTGTGTCCTTCGGCCAGGCACCCAGCCACGAGGCGTAGGCGATCAGGAAGGGTTTATCGTGCCCGTACTGCTCCTGGAGCTTCAAAAGCTGCGCCGGCGTCAGGCCGCTCGACTGCTGGCGACTGCTGCCACCTCGCTGCCCATCGCTTTTCATCCGTGCCTCCAGCAGCGCCTGCTCCATCGGCCCGCCCGGCGTGAAGCGAATGATGAAAAACACCACCAGCGTCATGCCGACGAGTGTCGGCGGGATGAGCAGTAGGCGTCGGATTAAATAGGCGGTCATTAAGGTCGGTGAAGCGGGAAATCTCAGACAGTACGGCGGTGCGCACAAGGATTTGTGTGTGATTTGCGCGTGTTGACACAAATGCGGGCCGCGTGGATGGCTTGCACCGCATGAACCAACTCACCTGGAGCACCGGACTGCGACTTGCGCAGATGATCGTTTTGGTGCTCGGCACCTCAAGCTGCGCAGATTCCTTCGCGGTCAAAAACGAGGCGGTGCCGGTGGAGTTGGAGCGGCAATTGCAGGCGCAGGCAGTGCCAGCCGCTGAGCTGAAAATCACTAAAGGAGCACTGAATGTGAAAACCCGCAGTGCACCGCCGCCCGAGGGCGTGCTGAAGGTGCCGATGTATTACGAGAACGGCATCCCGTTCATCAAGGTCAGCTTGAACGGTCGTAAACCCAAGAAGTTCATGTTCGACACTGGAGCGACTTTCAGCGTGTTCGACGCCGAGCAGGCCGTGGAGTTCGGCATGCGCACCGTGCCGCAGGTGAGACCGACGATGTCTGGCGTGCTGGGCAAGGAGCCGGGCATGGCGGCCTTGATTCCCACGGTGCAGATCGGCTCCTGGAAGCTGGAAAACCTGCCATGCATCCTGCGCATGCAGCGCACGGCCTGGGGCAGTGGCATTTTGAAGGAGCATCTGGGCATTTCCGTGCTCGGCGTGCACATCGCAGCGGCGAACTGCAAGTACCTCACGCTGGATTTTCTGCAGGAGGAGGTTGAGTTCGGTTTTACCCGCAGTTTCGCGGGGAAAACTCGCAAACACATGCACAAGTCCAGCTTGAGCATGAAAAGCGGGGTGCCCACCACGACCTTGAAGCATGGACGTTACCAGTGGGAGGCCGTGGTGGACTCCGGTTCGGTCTTTGGCGTCCAACTTGATCAAAATATTGCCTCGGTGCTGGGCTACAGAAACGGTGGCTGGCAGGTGGGCGGGAATTATCTCATCACTGGCGTGGGCGGGGCGCAGACCCCGGATCAGGCGAAAGTCCGCGTGCTGGAGTTTCAGACGCTGGGAATGTTCGGTTCCCGTTATCCCTTTGCGGAAGTGGATGTGATGCCCGGCCCGTCACGCCTGGGGACGTATTTGCTGGAAGACTACCGCGTGACGCTGGATTTCGAGCACGGCGTGTTGCTCGTCGAGTGGGGTTGATGCAGGTCGCTCAAATTCACGATTTTTTGCGACGGAATCGCAACATGACAATCCAGACGCATAAAAGTTTAAAAACATCAAGATGAGGGTTGCAAACCTGCTTCCGTCTCCCTATTCTGAGCATCCTTGTGAAATTTTTCACAAGCTCATCTGCCGTCATTAATTATGGGTAACTTTTTTCCGCGTTGGACCAACTGGCTGCCGCTCAAGGTGGCCATTGCCGTCGTGTTCATTGCCTTGGGCGTGAGTGTCGGCGTCGCCTACTACTTCACTCCGAAATACACCCGCGTGGGCTATGAGCCGACTCAGCCGGTGCCATTTTCCCACAAAATTCATGCCGGCCAGCTCGGCCTCGATTGCCGTTACTGCCACAGCTTCGGTGAGGCATCCAGCCACTCGAATGTCCCGACGAATCAGACCTGCTTCAATTGCCACGGTCCGGGCAAGGGAAATATCAAGTCCGCTAGCCCAAAACTTGAGCTGGTTGTGAAAGCCCACGAAACTGGAAAGTCCATCCCCTGGGTGAAAATTCACAAGGCACCTGACTACGTTTATTTCAATCACAGCGCTCACCTCAACCGCGGTATCTCCTGCGTTTCCTGCCACGGCAAAATCAACGAGATGGAAGTCGTCCGCCACGACCAGCCGCAGTCCATGGGCTGGTGTCTCGACTGCCACCGCAACCCGGAGAAAAACCTGCGTCCGTTGGAGCATGTCACGAATCTCAATTTCCAACCTGCCGAGCTGAAGCGCGCAGATTTCTACAAGGGCCTGCTCGACAAGAAAATCCCTGCCGGTGAGATCGCCACGGTGATCGGCGGCGAGTCCGCGAAAGCCGATGATCTCGACCAGCTTCTCAAGCTCGCTGAAGCCACGTACGGCAAGGAAGTGACCCAGGCGGAAGTGGGCACCCAGCTCAAAAAGCACTGGCAGATTCAGCCGCCAGAAAACTGCACTGCCTGTCACCGCTAACCCCGCGCCCTTTTTTCCCGACACATGAAACGCAATTGGATTCATCCCGAGGAGCCGCAGAACGCGAAGCGCTACTGGCGCAGTGTCTCCGAGTTGGAGCGTCGTGAGAGTTTCCTCAAGGATCTGGGCCGCGAGTTCCCTGCTGGTGATACCTTGACGGACGAAGAGCGTGAAAACGGCCGCCGTGACTTTTTGAAAATCATGGGTGCCAGCGTCGGTCTGATGGGCTTGGCAAGCTGCCGCCGTCCGCTGACCACGATTCTGCCTTACACTCAGCACGTCGAGTGGATGGTGCCGGGAAAGGCGCTGATGTATGCCACCACGATGCCTCGCAGCGGCGGTGCGACGCCCCTCGTCGTCACCACGCACGAAGGCCGTCCGACGCACGTCACCGGCAACCCACTTCACCCTCTGGGGGGTGGTATCGACAGCTTTGCTCAAGCTTCAGTACTCGATCTTTACGATCCTGAGCGCTCGCAGAAGCCGCTTGGCATGGGCAAGGAACTTAGCTGGGCCAAGGCGAACGAATTGCTCGCTGCCGTCTCCGCCGAGGCCAAAAAATCCACTGGTGCTGGCCTTGGCATCGTGATCGGTGCGACGACCTCCCCTACTTACCTGCGCCTGCTTGGCGAGGTGAAGACCGCTTTCCCGCAGGCTCAGTTGTTCAAGTACGAAGCCGCAGGGGCCGATGGCAGCGCTGCCGCTTCTAAAGCCGTGCTGGGCGCAGGTGTGAAGCCTTTCTTGAAGCTCGGCTCCGCGATGCGCATCCTGGCACTCGACTGCGATTTCCTCAGTTTGGACCCGGTCGCTGGTGAGCCAATCTCCGCTTTCACCAAGCATCGCGCCAAGGAAGCCAAAACGGCGGACATGAACCGCCTCTACGTTCTCGAAAACCGCTACACGCTCACCGGCGGCATGGCAGATCACCGCAAGGCGATCCCCGCCAGCCTGATTCCGGCTGCTGCGGCTCTCATCGCCCTTGAACTGGGTGATGCTTCGGCCAAAGCGCTTGCGGATACCGCTCCTGCCGCTCTGAAAGAGTGGATCGCCCCGGCGGTTCGCGATTTGATCGACAACAAGGGTAAATCCGTCGTTCTCGCCGGTTCCCGTCTCGGTGCGGAAGTTCACGCGCTCGTCGCCTCAATCAACAACGCCCTCGGTGCGTTTGGTTCGACGATTGAACTGCTCCAGGAAGCTCCCGCGCCTGAGTTTGGCGGATTTGCCGAGCTGCAAGCAGCGGTTTCTGGCGGGCAGATCAAGACCTTGGTTTCGCTGACCCCCGCCAGCCTCTATTACGATGCGCCTGACGCACA
>JBIKYB010000412.1:0-4220 GCA_044355475.1 Prosthecobacter sp. | reverse complement strand
GGTGGGCGGCATCGACCGCTTTGACTGGAGCACGCGCCCGCTGCGGCCGGTGGACAATGTGACCGAGCTGCCACTGGAGAAGAAGACCGTCGCGCAGGCGATGAAGACCGCTGGTTATGCCACGGGCATGTTTGGCAAATGGCACCTGGGCGAGAGCGGCGATCACCATCCCGCCAAGCGCGGCTTTGATGAGGCGGTTGTGTCGATGGGCCAGCACTTCGAATTCAAAACCAACCCCAAGACCGAGTATCCGCAGGGACAGTATCTGGCGGACTTCCTGACGGACAAGGCGGTGGATTTCATCCAGCGGCATAAGGACGCGCCGTTCTTCCTCTACCTGCCACACTTCGGCGTGCATTCGCCGTATCAGGCGAAGCCGGAGCTGATCGCGAAATTCAAGGACAAGGCGGCCGTGGGCGGACATCACGATCCCAAGTATGCGGCGATGATCGCGAGCGTGGATGAAAGCGTGGGCCGCGTGATGGCCGCGCTGGATGAGCTGAAGCTGGCGGACAACACGGTGCTCATCTTCACCAGCGACAACGGCGGCGTGGGCGGTTACACGCGTGAGGGTATCAAAAAAAGCGGCGACACCACGGACAACGCGCCGCTGCGCAGCGGCAAGGGCAGCCTGTATGAGGGCGGCACCCGCGTGCCCTTCATCGTACGCTGGCCGGGCGTGACGCAGGCGGGATCGAGCTGCGATGTGCCCACGATCCATGTGGATGTGTTCCCGACCCTCGCGGAGATCGGCAGAGCGTCCGCACCCGAAGGCCAGCCGCTCGATGGCGAGAGCCTGGCCCCGCTGTTTCGCGATCCAGCCGCCCGTTTGAAGCGGGAGGCGATTTATCAGCACTTTCCGGGTTATCTCGGCGCCGGGGCGGACACCTGGCGCACCACGCCGGTCGGCCTGATCCAGACCGGCGAGTGGAAGCTGATGGAGTTCTTCGAAGACGGACGTCTGGAGCTGTACAACCTCAAAGGAGACATCGGTGAGTCGAAAAACCTCGCTACCGAGATGCCGGACAAGGCGAAGGAACTGCACGCGAAGATGATCGCATGGCGTGAGTCCGTGAAAGCGCCGATGCCGGTGAAAAACACGCCTTCCACGACGGAGGAGAAGCCCAAGAAAAAAGGCAAAGGGAAGGGGAAAGACAAAAAGAAAGCGGACGAGTAACGAATCATGTGGGAACGACAGCTTCCTGTCGTTTGTTCGACATCTTACCATGAAAACATCTGTCACGTTGTGCGCAGCTGCTTGTGCTGCCCTGCTCGGTTGCCAAAGTGGCAACAACCATGATCAAACGCTCGAGTTTTCTGATTGGGGCTTAAGGCCTGAACCTGATGGCCGTATTGTATATGTTGCTGCTGAACAGGGCATCGTAACATGCAGCGGACACTTTATGGTGAAAAAGCCCAGCGGGACATGGAATCCACTTTTGTACTTAGGAGCATTTGCTGTTAAGGGTGATTACAGGCTTTGGTTTGAATCCAAGAACAAGGCGGCGGTTACAACCCCATTGATTGGGGTAGGAGATGTTGAAATCGTCGATGACCAGAGCATGGAGCCTGTATTTACCGCCACCCTTGTTAGGTTCACTTTGAATGAACAGCTTGGCGCTCATGCTTCCATTGTTCAGCAGAAGGCTCGCGATGTTGCGGAGGGTAGGTTGATCCGCATCAAATCGAAGATTGATTTTGCTGGCTATCTTCTAGCAATTCTTCGGGATGCTGACGGCTCGATACCTGAGTTACCTGTCGCTGACATAAATGACACTCAAGACCTCAGGAAGTATGGCTGGTATCACCAAGATGTGACTCTGGCGCGGTTTCTCGCAAGGTCGCGTCCGCAGGTCATTGTTGAGTGAAGATGGAACGGACCAGTCGAAATAACCCGCAGGCGCATCCAACGGCAGGTCGCGTCCTTCTTTAATTCGGGCTTTCCTACCCGCCGTGAATAAGCAAGTCGCTCGGGCAGGATGCCCACGGCGGCAAGAGGCGTTTAGACGGCAGGCTTGCGCGCGATGTAAACGAACGCGGGCGGCAGGTTGCGCCAGACGACGCGACTGGTCTCGACGCCGTGGGTCAGCTCATGCAGCAGGCTGCGGAAACGGCGGCCACTGGGGAGCGTGTGAAAGCCGAAGTAGGCAAAGGTGGCGAAGCAGCCGCCGGGGGCGAGATGCGGCAGCACGTTGTTCAAAATGGCCTCCTGCAAGGTGCGTGGGAAGGCCGTCCAGGGCAGGCCGCTGATGATGGTGTCGAATTTTTCACCGGGCGGCAGAACCTGGGTGAAATCAAACTCCTGCGCCCCGGCGCACTCGAAGCGCATCTGGGGAAAACGCGGGGTGAGCTGCTGGACGAAGGTTTGGTTCAGCTCAATGCCGAGGTAGTCGGCCCCGTGCGGCATCGAGTCTGAGATGGCGTCTGTGAAAGCTCCGGTGCCTGGGCCGAGCTCCAGAACGCGTTTTGCCTGCCAGACACCGGCGGCTTCCATCATGCGCTCCGCCAATGCCGGGCTGGAAGGCGCGATGGCGCCGACGGTCTTCCAGTTGCGGCAGAATTCTTTGAGAAAGGTGGCGGCGGACATTCGGGGGGCGGATGCTAGCCACTGAACGCGAGAGTGCGAGGGCTTTCAGCGGCGAGGGAAAAGTCTCTGATGACCGGAGGTCGTCTTTGCCTACGGGGAGGTGAGAGGTGAGAGGTGAGAGGTGAGAGGTGAGAGGTGAGAGGTGAGAGGTGAGAGGTGAGAGGTGGGCGGCGCTTCTGACGTCTCACATCTGACATCGGCCTTCCCACTCCGGGCTTGTCTCACCACGCAGTCAGGGTTTCATCTCCGCCTCAATGCGCTGCACGGATTCGGCGGCGAATTGCGCGTGAGGGTGATTCGCGCCGAGGAGTTTTTGAAAGCCGGTCTGGGCGCGGCGCATGCAGGGCAGTGCTTCGTCCAGCCTGGACTGCGCTTCAAGGCAGAGGCCGAGATTGAAGCAGCTCAGAAAGACATCGGGATGCCTAGCTCCCAGCACCTTCTGGCGCAGCTCCAGGACGGTGCGGTGCTCACGCTCGGCCTCGGCATGGCGGCCCTGCTCTTGAAGCACGGCGGCCAAGTTATTGCGGCTGGCCAGGGTTTTGGCGTGTTTGACCCCTAGCTGACGCTCGCGCAGGGCCAGTACGGCACGGTGCTCTTTTTCTGCCTCGCTATGCTTGCCTTGGTCGTTCAGCGCGGTGGCGAGGTTGTTGCGGCAGTCCAGGGTGTCCAGGTGCTCCGCGCCGAGCACCCGCTGGCGCACGGCCAGCACCGCGCGATACTCGCGCACGGCTTCGGCATGACGTTCCAGTTCCTGAAGCGCCGCGGCGAGGTTGTTGCGGCTCATCAGGGTATCGGGATGCTCCGCACCCAGCACTTCCTGGCGGATGGCCAGCACGGCGCGATTTTCCTTTTCCGCCTCGGCATACTTGCCCTCCGCGGCCAGTGTGGCGGCCAGATCGCTCCGGCTGATCAGGGTGTCTGGATGATCTTTGCCAAACACCTTGCGGCAGGTGGAAACAATCTGCCGCAGCTCGGCCTCGGCCTCACGCAGTCTGCCCTGGGCGGACATGGTCACCGCGTTCTGATGCTGCTTATGCAAGGCCAGGAGCACCTGGGCCTGTTCCTGGGCAGAATCCTTGCCTTTCGCAGCCTTCTCCTGCGCATAAGACTGTGCGCCGAGGATCATCGGGAAAGTGGTCAGCAAAGCCGCCAGACATAGGCGAATTCTATTCATGAACCTCAATATAGAGGCACCTAGAAAGCAGGAACAAGTCCAAAGTCGCACCCGAGACAAATCATGCGGTGGATTTACATGATTCACCCGAATTCAAGGCGGTGGCGCTCAATCCACGGTGATCCGCTTCAGCAGCCCGAAGAAGCTCTTTTTCCTCTCACTGGAAAGGCCCCAGTTCACGGGGACGCTCTGGTAGCCGTCGTCATAGCCCTCGCCCTTCATGCGGAAGTCGAAAAAGCCCCAGGAAACGTGCTCCTTCACGGCGGCGGTGAAGTTGTTGTCCGGCTGGTCGAAGTCGAAGTGGTCATCCTCGTTGTTCACGATGGGGATTTTACGGTCACCACATGCAGCTTTGACTTTGGCGATGAACTTGCGCGTCGCGTCCGGTCCTTTGACGCCGTTGCCGTGGATGAGCAAGAAGTCGGAATGCTTGATCACATTCGGCGTGGGCACTCCGCC
>JBIKYB010000118.1:0-14334 GCA_044355475.1 Prosthecobacter sp. | reverse complement strand
TCGAAGAGCTTCGCGACATAAAAGGCGCTCGTCTCGCCGAAACCCTCGATCAACTCGACCGCGCCAGTCTTTCCGCCCTTCTCAACACCGCCGAGGGCAATGGCAAACGTGTCAGTCAGCTCCGCGCACGGTTCTTTGACGATGCCCGAGGCTCCGCCACCGAATGTGCGGCGTGTTTGGACGCTTTGGTCGCCAAGCGAGCGTGTTCGGCGAAGCGGGTCGAGGAAGGAAAGGCGATGCTTCTGCGGATCGTGAGCATGCTGACGAAGCTGGTGGACCGGTTCGATGATGTCTCTGGCGTTTCGAGAGCTGCAGAATCGAGGACGAGTTCGAGTAGGAGGACGAGGACGAAACTAGGAGGCTACGAACATGGCTGAGACTTCACGATCCTTTTTAGAGCCTGCGGTCCTCAGCCGCCTCATGGCCCTACCCCTCAACGCCCGCCAAGCCATGCTCGGCAGCGTCTCAGGCAAGCATCGAAGTCCCGTTCGCGGTTCTTCCCTCGAATTCGCCCAATACCGCAAGTACGTCCCCGGCGACGACACCCGTCGGCTCGACTGGCGCACCTGGGGCCGCAGTGATCGCTTCTACATCAAAGAATTCGAAGCCGACACCAACCTCCGCCTCTGCCTGCTCATCGACACCAGCGGCAGCATGAGCTTCGGCCCCGCCGGAGCCACACGCTTCGACTACGCCAAGAAACTCGCCGGCACCCTCGGCTACCTCGCCGCGCAGCAGGGCGATGCCGTCGGCCTTTGGTCGCTCGCGGAGAAACCCGTCGAAATCCCCGCGAAACGCGGCGCGAGCCATCTCGGCCTCGTTTTGGATCAAATGGGCTCCATCCAGCCCGTCGGCGACACCACGCTGCTCACCGCCCTGCACGACGCCGCCGAAAAAATCCGCCAGCGAGCCCTCGTCGTCATTTTCAGCGATCTTTTTGTCCCTCCCGCCGAGCTCAAAACGGCCATCCAGCACTTGCGCTTCCGCAAGCACGACGTCGCCGTCTTCCACTTGCTCGATCAAAAGGAACTCGACTTCGATTTCGACCGCCCCGCTCGTTTCATCGACATGGAAGGCGGCGAAGCCATCCTCGCCGACCCCAGCCTCATTGCCCGCAACTACCGCGAGGCCGTGAAGCAATACATGACCGAAATCGACGACCTCATCCGCACCACCGCCATCGACTACCACCGCGTAAAGCTGCACGAGAAATACGACGATGTGCTCGTGAAGTTCCTCCTCAGCCGCGTGCAGAAGAAAGGGGGAAGGTGATGAGTAGCCGGTTCTTTTTCACAACATCAACATTGGGCGCTCTCATGTTTGGCATAGGATCAGGCACTATGATCACCGCCATAAGCGGACCAAACAAAGTCCACCCAGTTTTTGACAGCTCTGGGTGTCGGGTTGGTGGTGGTCGGTTTGTTCAAGCTGAGGCGAAGCCAAGCTAAATAAAAACCATGACCTTCCTCGTCCCAGCGTTTCTCTTTGCCCTGCCGCTCCGCTATTCGCGTCAGCGTCGTGGAGTGCGGCGGCAGAGATGCCGGGGCCTCCCGGCATCGGCGACGCCGCTGTCGATAGCTGTCGGGTGTCCGAATGTTCAACCTGCTCTCGACAGCGGTGTCGTCGGGGCAAAGGGCTTGCGCCTTGCCCCTCTGCCACCGCACTCCACGACGCTGGCGCGTGAGAAAGGAGGCTGGTGATGCTAAAACAGCTCCTCCCCTCTTCTCGACGACTCCAACCGTACTACAGCTTCATGCGGCCAGGAGACTTTTTGGGCTTTCTCTTCTTAATCGCGTTCACCGTTTATCGATTCTACTCAGCCTGGAGACTGGAACTAAAACCTCATCAATTAGTCGATTGGCAGGGGTCTGCTGTCCTGCAGCTCATCATGACCATTTGGTATGCGTGGCTTCGTATCAGGAGGCGCAATGTATGCGGCCAGTCTGGTGAGATGCTTCTGGCTGTTTTTGTGCCGCAAGGCTTTTCAATGGCAGCTCGGGAAATGACGCACGATGAGTTGTCCGTCGGCTGGACCTTGGCCACCATGCATTTGCTTATCCTGCCATTCATCGCGTATCAGGTTTGGAGAGCACCCAAGGTCGCTAGAGAGCTGGAGGAACTAATGGCAAACGCGGAGGAAGAGGCCCGCAAAGGCACGCCGGACCCGCGCTTTACGCACATCGACACCCCATGACTTTCCTCGTCCCAGCGCTGCTTCTCGCTCTGCCGCTCGCGGCGTTGCCGGTGATCATTCATTTGATCCATCTGTATCGGCGGCGGCAGGTGAAGTGGGCGGCGATGATGTTTTTGCGCATGGCGCAGCGGATGAACAAGGGGTTGTCGCGGCTGCGGCAGGTCTTAATTTTGGCGTTTCGGGTGCTGGCGGTGGCGGCGATCTTGTTTGTGATCACGCGACCGATGGCGGGCGGTTTGCTCGGGCTGACGGGCGGTGTGCCGGACACGGTGATCGTGCTGCTGGACCGCTCGGCGAGCATGGAGCAGCAAAATTTAGCGACGGGCAGCAGCAAGCGCAGCGCAGGCATCGCGAAGCTCTCGCAGGCCTTGCGGGATACGGTGGGCACACGGTCCAAGCTGGTGCTTATCGAGAATGCGCATCTCCAGCCGCAGGCGCTCGAAAAGCCGGAATCACTGACCGATTTGCCGATCACCGGCCCCACGGACACGAGCGCGGATGTGCCTGCGCTGCTGCAAAGTGCGCTGGATTACATCTCGAAGAACCAAACGGGTCGCACGGATGTGTGGGTGCTCAGCGATCTGCGCCAAAGCGATTGGGATGCCGGCGGCGGACGCTGGCAGGCACTGCGCAGCGGCTTCGCCAGCCTCAAAGGCGTGCGCTTTCATCTACTGACCTATGCGCAGCCCGTGGAGCAGAATTTAAGCATCAGCGTCGAGCGAGTGACGCGTCGCGAAACGGCCGAAAAAGCCGAGTTGCTGCTCGATGTGCGTGTCACGCAGCCGGATTCGGCCAAGGAGCCGCTCGAACTGCCGCTGCGCTTCGTCGTGGGCGATGTGAGCACGACCTTCAAAGCGGAGATGAAAGACTCGCAGCTTGTGTTGCAAGCGCACGCCATTCCCATCGCCAAAACGATGAAGCAGGGCCACGGACGCGTCGAACTGCCCGCCGATGCCTCGCCGAGCGACAACGTCTTCCACTTCGTCTTCGCCGAGCCACCGGTGCTGCGCAGCGTGATCGTCAGCGACGACGAGGCCACCTTCACGCCGCTGCAGGCCGCGCTCGAAGCCGCCGCCGATCTCACGCGGAAGTATGCGTGCAGTGTTTTGCCGCCGTCGCGAGCCGCCGAGATCGCGTGGGACGATACCGCACTCATTATTTGGCATGCGCCGCTGCCGAAGGAGGGCGACCTCATCGTCAAACAGCTCGCGAATGCCCGCTGCGTGCTGTTTTTGCCGCCGGAAACGCCGAACACGAATGCCTTCGCCGGCCTGCACTGGGGCGCGTGGAGCGGCGACAGCAAACCAGCGACCGTGAGCTGGTGGCGCAACGACGCGGGTCTGCTCGCGAACACCCGCAGCGGCACCGCGCTGCCGCTCGGCGATCTGGAAGTGCAGCGTCGCTGCGACATCCTCGGCGAAGGTACGCCGTTGGCCCGTCTCGGTGAAAATCAGCCGCTGCTCATGCGTGCGAACACGACGGGCGAAAACCAAGTCTGGTTCCTCGGCACGATTCCCGGCTCCGGTGCATCCACCTTGGCCCGCGATGGCGTGGTGATGTTCGCGATGCTGCATCGTGCGCTGAATGATGGCTCTCGAGGTCTCGGCAAAGCTCAACAGCGTGAAGCAGGAACGAACGCGCTGGGTGCAGGCGAGTGGAAAAGACGCGGCGAGGCTGTCTTGAGCACCGAACTGCCCCTGCGAGCCGGAATCGCCGAAAGCGGTGACAAGCTCGTCGCGCTGAATCGCCCGCTCCGCGAGGACGCACCGGACTTTCTAGGCAAAACGGCCCTCGGAGAGCTTTTCGCCGGTTTGGATCATCAGATCATCGAAGACCGCGTGGAGGATGAAAGCAGCCTCGCCAGCGAGGTGTGGCGCACGTTCCTATTCTTGATGGCAATTGCGCTTCTGGGTGAGGCGCTGCTGTGCATGCCGCCGAAGCGTGAAGTTCAACCCGTAAACTCTTGATGCAGCCCACCACTTCCCAACTCGTCTTCAACCCCACGCCCGAGGCGTTTGCCATCGGCGTGGCGTTTGTGGTGGCGGTGGCGGGGCTAGCGTTCATGGCATGGCGGCGCAGTGGGTGGCGGCCGATCATCGGATGGCTGGAGCTGCTGCGCCTGATCATCGCCGTCGGCATCGCGATCACGCTGTTGCAGCCGGAGTGGCTGGAGACCTTCAAACCTCAAACGAGGCCCGTTTTGGCCGTGCTGGCGGATATTTCGGGCTCGATGAGCACGAAAGACGTGATTCGCGGCCAGGAGGCTGTTTCGCGTGAGGAGATCGTAAAGCCGCTGATCGACGAAAAACTCTGGGCGAAGCTCAAAGAACGCATGGATGTGGTCATTGAGCCGTTTTCGCCTGCCACCGCCGATGGCACGGACATTCACGCGGCCTTGCTCGGCGTGTTGGAGAAGCAGCCGAACCTCAAATCCGTCGTGTTGATCAGCGATGGTGACTGGAACAGCGGCGCGCCGCCTTCCCAAGCCGCCACACGGCTGCGCATGCGCGAGGTGCCGGTGTTTGCGGTGCCCGTCGGCGCGGAGACGCGGCTGCCGGATGTCGAGTTGAGCAGCTTTGATGTGCCAACCTTTGCCGTGGCGGGGAAACCGCTGCGCATTCCTTTCGTCATCGACAGCTCGCTGCCGCGTGATGAGGTGGTGGTGCTCGAAATGAAATCGACGAGCGGCGAGATCATCACGAAGGAGGTCACACTGCCTGCGATGAGCCGTTATCAGGACGCCATCGCGTGGAAGCCGGAGAAGCCGGGCGAGGTGAAGCTCACGCTGACGATTCCGAAGACACCGAACGAGCGCTATCCCGAAAACAACACGCAGGAAGCGCCGCTCAGCGTGCGCAAGGAGCAGCTCAAGGTGCTCGTGATCGAGTCCTTTCCACGCTGGGAGTATCGCTACCTGCGCAATGCGCTCGAACGCGATCCCGGCGTCGAAGTGAACTGCCTCCTGCTGCATCCCGGGCTCGGCAAAATGGGCGCGGGACGGGGTTATCTCGACAAATTCCCGAAGGACGAGGAGTTGACGAAATTCGACGTGATCTTCCTCGGCGATGTCGGCACGCAGAAAGGCCAGCTCACCGCGGAGCAGTGCGCCGCGCTGCAAAAACTCGTGCGGGATCAAGCGGGCGGCCTCGTCTTCATGCCGGGCTTCCACGGCTTTCAATCGACGTTGCAAGAAACGCCGCTGGCGGATCTGCTGCCGGTGATCTGGGATGCGGCGCAGCCACGCGGCTGGGGATCGAGCGCGCCGGGCAAATTCGCGCTGACCGAGGCCGGAACGCGCAGCCTTTTGACGAAACTCGAAGACACCGACGAGGCCAGCGCCCGCGTGTGGAGCACGCTGCCGGGCTTCCAGTGGTATGCGCCTGCCTTGCGCGCCAAAGCAGGCAGCGAAGTGCTCGCCACGCATGGCAGCGAGTCGAATCAATACGGCCGCCTGCCGCTCATCGTCACGAAGACCTACGGCGCGGGCAAAATCCTCTTCATGGGCACCGACGGGGCGTGGCGCTGGCGCAAAGGCGTCGAGGACAAGTATCACTACCGTTTCTGGGGCCAGGTCGTGCGCTGGATGGCCTATCAGCGCAACATGAGCAGCGGCGATAAGATGCGCCTCTTCTACTCGCCCGACCGTCCCCGCACCGGCGATGTGCTCACGCTAAAT
Source organism: Prosthecobacter sp. (assembly GCA_044355475.1). Taxonomy (GTDB): domain Bacteria; phylum Verrucomicrobiota; class Verrucomicrobiia; order Verrucomicrobiales; family Verrucomicrobiaceae; genus Prosthecobacter. Next base: position 8,464 of record JBIKYB010000118.1, on the reverse strand, counting down.
GCCAACGTCATGAGCCTCACTGGCGAGCCGCTGCGTGATGGAGCTGTCATCGCGCAAATCGCAGCGCCAAGCGGCAAAGTATCGAGCGTGCGCCTCATTCCGGCTGGTGAAGAAGCCTGGGGCCTTTTTAATGGCACCTTCACGCCAAGCGAGCCCGGCGAGCATCGTGTGATGTTGAGCTGCGCGGAGGCGGGATCGAGTTTGGAGACAAAAATCTCCATCCAAGGCACCAGCCGCGAAAAACGCGGCCAGCCAGCCCGCATCGACGTGCTGAAGGAAATCGCCCAATTCACCAAAGGAGAAGTTTTGGACGCCTCGAAGCCACAAAGCATCGTCGATGCCATCGCCGCGATTCCCGAGGCCGCTTTTCAAGAACGCCGCCTGCCGCTCTGGGCGCATCCCGCATGGGCGGGGTTGCTGGTGGTGCTGATGGGCGTGTTTTGGGTGGGACGGAAGGTGGCGGGGGCGTTTTGATGATCAAATCCCATCTTGTCAGTGCTAGAGGGTATACATAGACTCGGCGCATGACTTTGGAACTTCCGGAAATCAGCGCCATTCGACGATTCAGCGCGGATGAACTGCGCCTGGAGCTGGCATGCGCGTTGTATGCGCGCGGCAGAATCAGTGCGGTCGCGGGCGCGGATTTGGCTGGCACGGACCTCGTGATCTTCCAGACCGCGCTACACGAGCGGGAAATTCCGCGCCAATACTCCATCGCTGATCTCGCCGATGACATGGGCGTGCTCGGCAAGCTTTTCCCGGCATGAATTTTCTGTTTTGGAACACTGCACAGAAAAATCTCAGTTCCGAGGTTGCGAAGCTGGCAATGGAGCGTGGCTCGGATTTTGTGATTCTTGCCGAGGCGGAAGATCATGCGGTGTCTTATCTCATCGCACTGAACCAAAAGCGGTCTGAGATGTTGTTCGGCCTGGCCCCGGCTTTTGTGCCGGACGGCGGCAGGGTGCGAATGTATTCGAGGCTGCCGATGGGCGAGGTCACTCCGGCAGCCACCGATCACACCTGCTCGGTTTATCACGTTCATCCTGCGGGCGGACAGTCCTTCATCCTTGTGTGTGTGCATCTGCCATCGGCCATGCACATGGAGCAGGATGACCGCGCCGCGCTGGCAGGCTGCACGGCTCGATTGATCGCGGAGGTGGAGCAAAGCGCAGGCCACACGCGAACGTTGGTGATCGGTGACTTCAACATGAACCCCTTCGAATCGGGCATGGTGAGCAGTGAGGGCTTTCATGCCATTCTGGACCGCCGGATCGCTATGCGAGGGCACCGCACTGTTCAAAAGCGCCGCCGTCCTTTTTTCTATAACCCCATGTGGCGCTTCATGAACGATGACCGTGCACCTGCCTGCGGCAGCCACTTCTACCAGAAAAGCAAGCCGCTGTGTCACTTCTGGAACACCTTCGATCAGGTCTTGATCCGGCCTGATTTGCTGCCCGTTTTTGACGATGCCGGACTGTCCCTAATCGACGTCATTGGCGGCGAGTCTTTGCTGGACGAGCGAGGCCGTCCGAATAAGCTCCAGCATTCCGATCATCTGCCGATTCATCTGAACCTTAACCTCTAGCTGCCATGCCGACAAAAAACCTGTGGGGCGACCTTCCTGTGCTGGATGATACCGTAACACCGCTGCGAATGATGCGTGAGCAGGCGAACATCCTGCGGCAGGCCACTCGTGGTGTGCTGCATGCCAGCATCACTACCACCCCGTTGTCTGAAGGCAGAATGCGCCACAGCTTCTATTTGGTGGCTCCTTTGCTAAACGATTACCGGCATCTGCTTTTCAGTGTGGAGCATGGCATTGATCCTTATCCTGCACATATCGCCATAGTGCAGCCCAAGAAAAACTTGCCATGCAAAAGCCAGGTGGCTTTTGAAAACGCGCTCAGGATCATTTTGCAACATCCAGATACGCGTAAAGCTGTTTCTGCGCTCATAACTAACTCGCAGGACATCAAGCAGGCCGCCTGATCTCGCCATGAAGACACTGTCTTCTAGAGGGACTTGTTCGTCGCTGGCGGAAAGAACTGAAAAACCGGTCAAACCGCCCGAAACCCTTATCATTTCATGCGATGAATGATCTGTGCCATGACTATAAAAGAAGCCATCCAAATCCTCGAACTTAATGCGCCAATTTCAAAGGCGACATTAAAAAAGGCGTATCGAGATGCGCTGATGGTATGGCATCCAGATAGATTTGCAGGGAACACCGAACTGAAAGCCAAAGCCGAGGGCCGGACATATCAAATCAATGAGGCTTACGCGGTCATAAAGGATATTCCTGAATCCTGTTATCCTTTTCGAGTGGCAGGGAGCGCCCCTGAGCCACAAAAGATGCCGCCACCGCCAGCAACGCCACCCTCTGCACCGGCTAATAAAGCGTCGAGCTCAAAACAGCCGCCCAAGCCAGCGGAGTCAAAGTCGGGGGTGCCAAGACCGCATGTCACAGCAAAAAAGACACCCAGCCTACTAACGATTGCTGCTCTCGTTGTTGTCGCTGCTGGGGGGTGGTTACTGGCAGCGCTATTTAATCATGTACAATCGCCAATAACAGAAGCGAGCAGCCAAAGTCTGGCAGACATTATTTTAAATGCTGAGCCGCCAGCAAACTGGGCACCGCCCTCAAGCTATATCCCTGCACCTAAAATGGGCACCGAAGAACTGGAATTGAGGGCAAGAGAAGGCGATAAAAATGCTCAGTTTTTGCTTGGCGTTGCGCAGTTTACCGGATCTTCGGTTGAGGAAGATCCAATCAAAGCATCAAAATGGTTCCATCTAGCTGCTGAAGAAGGCTTGGTTGAGGCTCAAACCCAACTTGGATTCATGTATCTAACTGGAATTGGAGTAGTTCAGAATACATCTGAAACAGCAAAATGGTTTCGCCGTGCAGCCGATAAAGGTGACGTGGTAGCGCAGACGTCTCTTGGCCTTTGTTATGTAGATGGCACTGGCGTCAACAAAGACGACATAGAAGCTTTAAAATGGTATCGAATGGCTGCCAAGAATGGATACGCGCCCGCAAATTATGAACTCGGGCTATTTTACCTCAGCGGTACAGTCGTGCCTAGGGATGGATTAGAGGCCGTTAGGTTATTTCGTCTCGCGGCGGAAAAAGGGAATGCTGACGCTCAAAATAACCTGGCGAATGCTTATGATAACGGTGAGGGGGTACCGCAAGACCATGCTGAGGCGGCAAAGTGGTATCGTAAATCTGCCGATCAGGGACATATATTGGGCCAATTCAACCTAGGACTCATGTATCATAACGGCCAAGGTGTTGCTCAAGACCTGAAGGAAGCCGCAAAATGGTACCTCAAAGCAGCTGATCAAGGTGATGCCCACGCACAAACAAGCCTTGGCCTACTGCTTAAACAAGGCGAAGGCGTTCAAAAAAATGAGAACGAAGCAGTGAAGTGGTTTCGCTTTGCCGCAGAACAGGGGCTAGCAATGGCTCAACTTGAACTAGGGCAGTGCCTGTTCAACGGTCAAGGAGTCTCCAAAAACACATTTGAAGGCGTTCAGTGGTTTCAGCGAGCGGCGGAAGCTGGTGAGGCTGAAGCACAATCTTGGTTGGGAACCTGTTATGCAAATGGCGATGGTATTCGAAAGGACACCATACTCGCACACGCATGGTTAAGCCTCGCAAGTGCCAATGGAGTTGTGAAAGCCACCCAAAATTTGGCAATCCTCGAAAAAGAGATGACCACGCAACAAATTGCTGAAGCTGCGAGATTGAAACTCAAAACGACACAGCAAAACGCCCCCAAAGGAAATGAAACAGCTATTCCCAATTTGGGGAATGCAAAAAATCTTGTGCAAGCGGTAAATCCAATTGCTATCCCGCGTGTCATCCCGCCTGTCGTAAAAATTGATAAACCGCTTTATCATCTCCCGACAGATGACCGTCTCAGCTCTGGTTCACTACTCATCGACCATTTACAAACGTTTGGCGGCAAAGGAAAGCTCACCTTGGTCAACGGTCTTTCTGAAGATGCTTTTGTAAAAATGATCAACCAGGAAAAGCTGGTGGCTGCTTTTTATGTGCGCGGAGGTGACAGGTTTACTTTCGACCATGTTCCAGACGGTGTTTACAGATTGATTTACTGCACTGGTTTTGGCTGGAACGCAGGTCGTCGTGATTTCTCCCGAGGACGCCATGCGGTGCGCTACGACGAAGCACTAGACTACGCCACCACCCGAAGAACCGAAGGAACCACCATCATCACCTCGACGGCGGTTCTCACTCTGACTCTGCACAAGGTGGCGAATGGCAACACCAAGACCTCCGACATTCCTCTGGAGGAGTTTGATCGTTATTGACCACCCTTGAAAGACGACCCAAAACCCCCAATCAAAAGCTCGTCATGACCGTTCAATCACGATAACATCCACGAATTATGAAAACGGAACTGCCGCCCATTCTGGAAACGAAGCTGGCTGATTTTCGTCAGCGGGTTTGGACGGTGAAGCTGATCGAGGGATTGCTGGCGGCGGGGTTTGGGCTGGCGCTTTCGTATCTGCTCGTGTTCGCGCTGGATCGCGTGAACGAGACGCCGGTGTGGCTGCGGGCGTCGTTGCTTGTGGCCGGGGCGTTGACTTTGGGGCTGGGACTGCCGCTGAAGTGGCATCGCTGGGTGTGGCGGCAGCGGCAGTTGGAGGATGCGGCGCGGTTGTTGAAGCGGACGTTTCCACGGCTGGGCGAACAGTTGCTCGGCATCGTGGAGTTGTCGCGGCATGAAGACGCGTCGCGCAGCGAGCGGCTGGTGCAGGCGGCGATGACGCAGGCAGCGGAGGCGGTGAAGGACAAGGATTTCACCCACGCGGTGCCGGAGGCGAAGCATGTGCAGTGGGGCTGGGCCGCAGGTGTGACGGCGCTACTGGCCGTGGCGGCGCTGACTTTGCTGCCAGACGCGGCCTGGAACGCGCTGGCACGCTGGGCGACGCCATGGCGTGAAGTAGAGCGTTTCACGTTCGCGAAGATCGAGAAGCTGCCGGAGAGGCTGGTGGTCCCGTATGCGGAGCCGTTTGATTTGAAGGTGCATCTGCAAAAGGACACCAGCTGGTCGCCGCGACAGGCGAAGGCGCGGATTGGTGATCAACCGGCAGTGCTGAGCGGTTTGAAGGAGAGCGCTTATCCGCTGGCGTTTCCGCCGCAGAAGACGGACGCGGAGTTGAAGCTGTCGCTGGGCGATGTGCGCAAGACGGTGAGCGTCTTGCCGCGCACGCGGCCGGAACTGACGACATTGTCCATTCGCACGCGACTGCCGAAGTATCTGCAATACAAGACGGAGCCGGTGACGGAGGTGCATGGCGGCGCGGTGAGCGTGTTGAAGGGCGCGGAGGCGGCGCTGGAGGCCACAGCCTCGCGTGAACTGGCCTCAGCGGAGGTGGACGGCGCGAAGGAGAAGGTTTCCGGCGCGAAGATCGTGACTCCGCTGAGGAAGATCGACGCGGACATGGAAAAACGTGTGATGTGGCAGGATCGCGATGGTTTGACGCCGCGTGAGCCGCTGGTGCTGCGGATCAACGCGATTGACGACGAAGCGCCGAGGCTGGCGGCACGGCGTGAGTCGCCGGAGCAGGTTGTTTTGGATTCGGAGGTCGTCGCATTTGATGTGAATGTGGAGGACGACTTCGGCATCCGCCGCACGGGCCTGGAATGGCGCGGCGTGAACGATGACAAGACGAAGGGCGACAAGATCGCCGCCGCAGGCGAGCCGGAGAAGAAGACGCTGGCGGCGAAGGCAACGTTCAGCGCTTCGCGTGACGGCGTGGAGCCGCAGACGCTCGAAATCCGCGCCTGGGCGGAGGATTACCTACCGAACCGAAAGCGCGCGTATTCGTCGGCCTTTCTGCTGCATGTGCTGAACAAGACGGACCACGCGCTGTGGTTGACGGAGCAATTCGGCAAGTGGTTGGAATCGGCGCGGGAGACGTATGAGCGCGAGCAACAGCTGCATGCGACGAACAAAGAACTGCGCGAAATGAGCGCGGCGGAGCTGGACCGGCCGGAGAACCGCCGCAAGATCGCGCAGCAGGCGAGCGCGGAAAATGCAAACGCGACACGGCTGGGCGCGCTGAACCAAAGCGGACGCAGTTTGGTGGAGCAGGCGACGCGGAATGATGAGTTCGACGCGGCGCGGCTCGAATCGTGGGCGACGATGCTCCAATCGCTGCAAGAGATCGCGAAGAAGCGGATGCCGAGCGTGGCGGAGTTGCTGAAGGAGAGTTCTGGGGCCAAAGCGAGCGCGAAGAGCGACGGACAGCCGCCAAGCGCAGGGCAGAGGGCGAAGGGCGAAGAGGAAAACCAAGGCAAGGGAGCGCAGAGCAAGCCATCCGCGCCGCAGATCGCGAACGGGGCGGATTTGCCGAAGGGATCGCAGGGCGGGAAGGCTTCGACGGAAGAGCAGAGGAAGGCGAACATGCCGAGCATCGCGGACAAAGAAGGCTCAATGAGCAAAGCGGAGCCGGAAGCGGCTGATCCGAAGGCAAAGCCATCGCCGCCGAAGCCGAGCACGATGAAGATGCCGACGACTCAGATGGCGGCGGCACCGTCGAAGAAGAAGGACGGCGAGGCAGAGACGAAACAGGCGGAAACGCCGGCGCAGCAGAAGATGAACGAGGCGATTGATGAGCAGAAGCTGCTGCTGGCCGAATTTGCGAAGGTTTCGGACGAGCTGGCGGCGGTTTTGGCGAGTTTGGAGGCGAGCACCTTTGTGAAGCGGCTCAAGAAGGCGTCACGCGATCAACTTGTGGCGGCGAAGGACTTGAACACGAAGACGCTGAGCGCTTTCGGTTTGGAAAAACAGCCGGTGAAGGACGCGGCGGGCATCGCGGAGCACGAGAAAAAGCAGAGCGAGGTGGTGCGCGTGATTCAGGGCGATCTGGAGGCGTATTTTGCGCGCAAGCCGGACATGCATTTCAAGAACGTGATCGGCCAGATGAAGGAGACGCAGGTGGTGAAGATGCTGGCCTATCTGGGCGACCAGGCGGCTTACAACTTGAGCGGTAGCAGCATGGCGGGCGCAGAATTTTGGGCCGACACACTGGACCGCTGGGCGGAGGAGATGGTGGCGGCGAGCGAGTGCAAAGCGTGCAGCTCTTGCAGCAGCGACAGCCTGCCACCGGAGATCGTGCTCCAAGTGATGAAGGCCACGCATGACGAGATGAAGCTGCGCGATGAGACGCGTGAACTGGAGAACGCGAAACCGGCGCTGGCAGAGGGCGAGCACTCGAAGAAATCGATGAACTTGGCCTCGAAGCAGTACGGCATCCAGGCGGCGGTGCGCGGCGCGTTTGATGACATTTTGAAGCTGCCGCAAGGGAATGAGAAGTTTGCTCGTGAGCTGAAGCTCTTGAACGCGGTGCAGGGGGTGATGATGGAAGCGGCAGGCATTTTGGACAAGGCGGACACAGGTGCTGTGGCCGTCGCGGCGGAGACGGAAGCGATTGAACTGCTGCTCCAGGCGAAACGGCAAGGCAAGGGTGGCGGCGGTGGCGGCTCCGACCCTGGCAGCGGTGGCACAGCGGACTCTGCTTCCGAAGCGGCGCTGGCGGATTTGGGCGATGGATCGGACGCGGAATCGAGTGCGGAGTCGCGGCCTGTGGGTCAATCAACCGGCAAGGCCGGGCGCGAGTTGCCTGAGGAGTTCAAGACGGGCTTGGACACTTATTTCAATAAGCTGGAGTCAGGAGGCACGCTGAAATGATGCGGCTGGTACTGACACTTTGGCTGCTGGGTTTCGTCGCCGCCCAGGCGCAGACGTATTTGCCGCTCTCGGAGCTGAAGAAGCCTCTTTCTGAAGCGGTGGAAAAGACGCTGGCGGAGTTTGTGGAGCGCTGCGCGGTGGAAAAGCAGAAGCAGCTCACCACGCACATGGCGGAAGTGCTGAAGGCGGTGGAGGCGACAGCGAAACTCACGGCTGAGGAGACCGCCGCGATGCAGGATCCGACGAAGAAGGCGGTGGAGTCCGCCCTGACCGCCTGGAAGCCGCAGGCCGTGGTGGCGATGCGCACCTATCTTTCCCGCACCTCGGACCTGGCGGCGAAACGACTCATCAATGTCTGGAAGCCAGACGCTTCAGGCCTGAACGAACCGGTGGACAACTGGGCTCCGCCGGAACAAAATGCGGAATGGCTGGCGGCCCTGCGCAAGACACTCGGGGAGGAACGCTTCAAGGCGTGGAGTGACGCGGACGCGCAGGCACGAAAGAAGACTGACGAAGTGATCCACCGCTATCTGGAGCGCTGGGTGCGCGAATCTCGCGGACCGATGAACGAGGACTTGCAGGCGCAGATCGAGCAGATGAAAACGAAGCTTGCTTTGAATGAAGGACAGGTCGCCGCGCTGAAGAAAGCTGCGGATAGACTGCTAGACCGGATCACAGAGGCGGAGCGCCAGCGTGCTGCGGCCATGCTGCGACCGATGCCGACCGAGGCGCGGAGG
>JBIKYB010000117.1:0-14337 GCA_044355475.1 Prosthecobacter sp. | reverse complement strand
ATTGAAGGGCGCATGGGGCTTCCAGAAACCGAGCGCGAGGAAAAAGGGGCCGTTCTTTTTCAGCTCGGGAAGGATGCGCACAGCCTCGGCGGCCACGCGGCCATCGTAGTAGGCCTCGTCAGGCACGTCGTAGCACTCGCACATGCCGACGGAGCCGTATTTGCGCAGGCCTTCGGTGTGTTTGGCGTGATTTTCGGGGAGCGGTCCGCTGATCTGCGGCGTGTCGTCACCGTGATTGGCGTAATGGAGGAATTCGGGGGCGGACCAAGAGCGCGGATCGCCTTTCTCCTTCGTGTGCCAGTTATGGAAGAGCTTGCCGGTGCAGCGGGTGGTGTAGCCATGATCCTTGAATCACAGCGGAAGCGTAATGACCTCCGGCTTCAACTCGCGGAAGTGCGTGCCATTGACGTAGAGGCCGAGCGTACCCGGTCGCAGGCCTGTGAGCATGCTGGAGCGGCTGGGATTGCACACCGCCTGCTGGCAGTAAGCACGCGTGAATGTGGTGCCGCGTGCCGCGATGGCGTCGAGATGCGGTGTCTTCGCCACCGAGCCGTAGCAGCCGAGCTCCGGGCGCAGGTCATCGGCGGTGATGAGAAGCACATTCGGCTGAGCGCCATCAAGACGCGGCAGGATCATAAGTACTCCGAGGAGGATGACAGGGACGATGCGATCAGGTTTCATGGCGGCTGGTTGATGATGAGCTGCACGCACGGCTTTAGCCCGAACAACTGCAAGACAAGAGGAGTTCGGCGCGATAGTCGAGCATCACTTCTTCACTTCAACGTGTTTGCCATGAAAGCCATTCCGCTTCTGCTTTTCCTTCTTGTTGCTTCTTCAGCTTTCGCAGGATGGCATGCCGGCGCGGCGAGGGCGGACATCACACCGACGGAATCCGTGCCGCTGGCGGGCTATGGTGGCAAGACGCGCATGTCGCAGCGGGTGGAGCATGCGATCTGGTTGAAGGCGCTGGCGCTCAAGGATGACTCGGGAGCGACCTCGGTGCTGGTGACGGCGGATCTGGTGGGTTTGAGCGACAAGATGATCGCGGTGATCGCAAAGAACGCGCTGGAGAAACATCGCATCCCGAGAGAGCGGCTGATCCTGAACACCTCGCACAATCACTCGTGCCCGGTGACGGAGGATGTGCTGTGGTTGTATTATGAATTCACGCCGGAGGAGACCGTAGCGAAGGATCGCTACACGGCAATGGTGTATGCCAAGTATGATGAGGTGATTGGCAAGGCCATCGCGGAGTTGAAACCAGCAGAGGTGGCGTTTGAGCAAGGCTTGGCGGGTGTGGCGGTGAACCGGCGGCGTTCGCGCGGACCGGAGAGTCGTGCGCTCGGCGGGCAGGTGGATCAGGATGTGCCGGTGATCACGGTGAAGGCTGGAAATGATCTCAAGGCAATCGTCTTTGGTTATTCCTGCCACACGACGGCTTTAGGCGGCCTGAGCATCAATGGCGACTACGCGGGCTTTGCGCAGCTTGAGCTGGAAAAGTCGTTTCCGGGATGTGTGGCGATGTTTGTGCAAAACTGCGGTGGCGATGCGAATCCACTGCCGCGCATTCGCGGGAAGGATGTCGAGGCGACGGAACTGGCAGGCATGTATGGCAAGATTTTGGCTGAGGCGGTGCGCCAAGTCATCGCTGGCACGATGAAGCCGCTTAGCGGACCGATTCGGGCGGCAATGGGCGAGACGGAGCTGGAATTGCAACCGGGGATTCCGCTCGATGAGTTGAAGCAACGCGTTCCAAACCTCACCGGCATGCCGAAACGCGAGTTCGAGCATTTCATTCGGCAAAACGATACGCTCGGTTCGACTCCGGATCGCGTGAAGTATCCGATTCAGGTCTGGCGCATCGGGACGGACTTCACGTTCATCGCGCTGACGGGCGAGACGGTGGTGGATTATTCGCTCAAGTTCAAAGCGGCCTACGGTTGGAACAACACCTGGATCTGCGGCTACAACAACGACCTCACTAGCTACATTCCCAGCCTGCGCGTGCTCAAGGAAGGCGGCTACGAAGGTGTGACGGGCATGTTTGAATACGGACACCGTGCGCCTTACACCGAGACGGTGGAGGAGCGGATCACAGCGAAGGTCGAGGAACTCGTGAAGGCGATAGCAAAGTAGCCATCTCGCTCCGCCGAACCGACCGAAGGGAGATAGCCAGCCGAAGGCTGCCCGAAGGGTGAAGCGAAGCGCCAGCAAATGAGCATTGCGCTCACACCGACACAACACGCTTCCGAAGTTCGCTAGCACCATGACTCTGCGAAAGCGTTCAGCTCGTCTTGCGGGAGCGAGGCGGCTACTTTACCACCGGCGCCGTCTGCTCCAGCGTCACGCGGCCACCAGGCAGTTCCATGATCTTGATGTTCCTGAAGTGAATCTCCGCGCCCTCGGATTCGAGGCAGAGGTAGCCTTTGCGAACGGTGCTCTGGCTGATGCCGTTCACGAACTTGCCGTTGATGGAGAGCTTCACCGTTCCATCGACGCAGACGACATCATAGGTGTTCCATTCGCCTTTGCCTTTGCAGCGGAACTCCCACGACATGCTGCGGCGGCCACGCGGATTGTCGGGGATGCCTTCGAGGCCGTTCGCGCCAAAGAGTTCACCGGAAACATAGCCGGGATGATTCGGCTGGCCATCTTTGGTCGGATGCAGCTTGGGCCATTCGAGTTCGAGCATCTGCACTTCCATGCCTTTGGGCAGCGGACGGTCCGGCGGTGTGCTGCCTTCGCTCCAGACGAAGACGCCGGAGTTGCCACCGGCCTGCGTGTGCTTCCACTCGATGTGCAAGATGAAGTTCTCATATTGCTTCTCACTGCGCATGACGCCGATGGGCAGTCCTTTGCAAATGAGCAGGCCGTCTTTGACGCTCCAGGTGTCCTTGCTGGTATTCACATCCACCCAGCCGGTCAGATCCTTGCCATTGAAGAGATCGCGCCACTGCGGCACGTCCTCGGCGAGAGCGGCGATGGCGAGGAGGAATAGGAAAAGGAGGTGTTTCATGGCGTGACTCTCACAGCGCGGCCCGGACGAGCATCTTTCACGAGTTCGCCATCGCGGACGACAAAAGTGCCGTTCACCAAGACATGCGGAATGCCTGCCGAAGGCATGGTGGGCGCTTCAAACGTCGCGCGGTCGATCACTTTGGCGGGATCGAAGATGGTGATGTCCGCATCGGCCCCGATGGCGATGCGGCCTTTGTGTTTCATCATCGGCACATGGCCTTCGAGACGTTTGGAGGGCAGGATGGTCATCTTCGCCAGTGCATCCATCAGCGGCAGCAGTTTCTTCTCACGAGAGTAATGGCCGAGCACACGCGCAAAGGTGCCTGCGCCGCGCGGATGGCCTTTGCCATCGACAAACGGGATGCCATCGCTGGCGATCATCACGCCGGGATGCGCGATGGCCTTCTCGACGTTCTCGTCCTTCATCATGTAGATGATCACCCAGCCGCCTTGCTTGCGATACGATTCAAACGTCTCCTGCGTGAGCCGTTCACCCGTCGCAGCCCAGGCGAGATCGCCGTAACTGATTTTGAGATTGTCCTGCCAGCCGGGATTGAACATCGCGGACTCCAGCGCGGTGGATGCGGCGGTGTAGGGATACACTTCGGTCGTTAGATCCATGCCTGCGGCCTTGCTGGTGTCGATCAACTTCAAGACCTCCGGCACATCCGTGATGCCGCTGCTACCGACATGCACGATGTGCAGCGCTGCGCCGGTTTTCTTCGCCGTGTCGATGGCCTCGCGGATCGCGGCGATGCCAAAGGCTCGCGTGTGGACAAAAGCGGGCACCTTGCGTTCCGCCGCGATGCGAAACATCGCCTCGATCTCGCTCGGATCAGCCGCTGGTGTGTAATTGATGCCGAAACCGATGCCTAGCGCGCCTTCATCGAGTCCGCGACGGATCGCCTCGTCCATCAGCTTCAATTCAGCGTCGCTCGCGATCTTGTTGGCACCTGCGGGCGATGCGCCGAGGCCGGAAACACGGGCGCGATTCACCGCCCAATGGCCGATGCGAAGCTGCGGATGAAACGCGGCAAAGCGGACCGTGATGTGGCCGACGGCGGCCCCGAAATTCAGCGGCGCTTTGCCTTCCATGGAGCGATACCAATCACTCACAGGATAAACGCCGACTTCCATGTCGAGCGCCGTCGTCACGCCATCACGCGCCTGGATCTGCATGTCGCCGGTGGTCTGGCCATGCGCATGGATGTCGATGAAACCGGGTGCCACGACATGCCCGGCCACATCCAAGACCTTTTCGGCAGAAAGCGGCGTCTCGGAGATCGCGCTGATTTTCCCGCCGGTGATGCCGATGTGCCTCACGGCATCGAGTCCGCTCGCGGGGTCCATAATGCGACCGTTTGCGATGACGAGGTCGTGCGCAGAAATTTGAAGCGAGGTGGCGAGAGTGGCGAAGACTGCGAGGAATCGAAGACGTGCATTCATAAACAGAAAGTGGCGGGCGTTGCGGTGGCTGCATCTGGATACGCGCCGCCAGCACGATTGCTGTTCGGAGTCCGTATGTTTTCTCCAACCATGAATCGTCTCTTGCTCGCCGTGCTGACGGCATTTCCGCTCCTCGCCTTCGCCCAAACGAATGCTCCCGCTCCATCGGGTGATGCGCCGGTCATTCCTGTCGAACGACACGCCGCGATCACCGGCCAGGGCTATTTTCCGGTGGCGATTCGTTTGCACGATGGCCGCATCGCCGTGGTGATGCGCGGAGGCGCGGGACACCTCGGTCTGGCGGGGCGGCTGGACATGATCTTCTCCAGTGATGAGGGCAAAACGTGGTCGAAGCCGGTGGTGGTGAATGATTCGCCCATCGACGACCGCAATCCGGCACTCGGCGTGGCCAGGGACGGCACCCTCGTCGTCGGCTTCTGGCGCACAGCGACGTATGACGACGCGGGCAAATACAGTCCGAAACTCACCGACAAGGAACGCAGCACCTGGGTGACACGTTCAAAAGATGGCGGCCAGACCTGGTCGGAGCCGACGCGGATCGACGTGAGCGACATCGAACTGGGCAGTCCGTTTGGCCGCATGGTCACGCTGCCGGACGGGGTGATGCTGATGGCGATCTACGGCTATGAGGCGCGCCCGGTTGGCGAGAAACTGCCCGGTGATCGCAATCACAGCTATGTCTATCGCTCCACCGACGACGGGCAGACGTGGAAGCGCCTGTCGGAGATCGGCGATGGGAAACAGCAGCTCAATGAAACCGCACTGGAGCGGATGCCCGATGGCCGGATTATCGCCGCGATGCGCTCACGCGCTGGCGAGGTGTGGCTCTCCGAGAGTGCGGACCATGGCTCGACTTGGTCGCCCACAAAGCAACTTACGCCTGTGAACGTGCATCCAGCCGATATTTGCGTGCTTCCCGATGGCCGAGTGCTCATGACCGTCGGCAATCGCGTCGGTCCCACCGGCGTGCTCGGCATGGTGGGCGACACGCACGGTCAGTTCGATTGGGAAAAACGGTTCGCTCTCGTGAATGACGCGCTCGGTCGTGATTGCGGCTACCCGAGCAGCATCGCGCTCAAAGACGGACGCGTGCTCACGCTTTACTACGCCACTCGGGTGAAGAACGAGCCCGCGTGGAAGGAGCATTGTGGCGCGGTGATCTTCACCCCACCAGCTCGCTGATCACCTGCCCGCCTTCGACCACGATGGGACGCGGGCGGCCTTGGGGATCGGTCCAGTGCGCGTGGGTGTCGATGCCGAGATGATGAAACACCGTGGCGGCGAGATCTCCCGGCGCGACGCGACGGCTGTCGATGTCTCCGCCCTGACGGTCAGTGCTGCCGATGACCTGGCCGTGCCGCATTCCGCCACCAGCGACGACCATGGACATCACGCGCGGCCAGTGATCGCGACCGGCATTCTTGTTGATGGTCGGACTGCGGCCAAACTCTCCCATCATGAGGATGAGCGTGCTGTCGAGCAGGCCGCGATCTTCGAGATCGGTGACGATGGCGTGCAGTGTGCGGTCCACGCTGGGCAGCAGCGGCGTGAGGCCCTTTTTGATGCCGCCCCATTTCACTTCATCGCCATGATGATCAAAGTAGCCCCAGGCACCGCTCACGGTCACAAAGGTGGAACCGGCTTCGACAAGACGACGTGCCAGCAGCGCCTTTTCGCCAATGCTGTCGCGGCCATAGCGATCCCGCATCGCAGGCGTTTCGGCATCGAGATTGAAGGCGCGTTGCGCGTTGCCGGTCATGAGCACCTCGTAGGCCTGCTGTGTGTAACGATCCGCGGCGGCGATCTGCGCGTTGCCATCGACACTGCGTTTCCAGTCGTCGATCTGCGTGAGCAAATCACGGCGATTGCCGAGGCGCTCGATGGTCAGGCCTTCGGAGAGTTTGAGTCGCCCGGCGAGATCTTTGCCACTGACAGGCTCAAAGTCTCCACCCATGTGGCCTGCACCCCAGATGTCGGAAACGAGCGAATCCGCGAGCGCAACGTAGCCGGGAATGCCCGGCGCGTTCGCTCCGCGAAACTTCGCCGCAATCGAACCCATCGACGGCCAGCCACCGCCATCACGACCATCATTCGTGCGTTTGGCGAGCGGATTGCAGGCCTGCATCGTGATCGGCGTGTGATTGCTGGCGCTGCAATCGACCGAGCGGATCAGCGTGAGCTTGTCCATGATCTTCGCTGTGAGCGGCAGATGCTCGCAGACATGAATGCCGGGCACTTTCGTCGAGATGTGGCCGAATGGGCCACGAATCTCGCTCGGTGCGTCCGGTTTTGGATCCCACATGTCGATGTGACTCGGCCCGCCGGAGAGCCAGAAGAGGATCACGTTGGTCTTGCTCTTCGCCTGTCCGGTTGCGGCTGCCAGCGCCTGCGTTTGCAGCAGCGAAGGCATCGAAACACCCGCTAGACCAGCAAGCCCCGTTTGAAGAAAACCACGACGTGTGGAGCCGACCCGCAGCAGATCTCCGCGAGCGGGACTGAAGGCGCTGGTGATGGGGGCAGACTTGGGATTCATGCGAGTGGCGTTGAGTTGCGCCCTAACCTACGCCGCCACATTGCCTGACTTGCCGCGCGACTCAAAAGAGTCAGGGCTTGGCTGCTGGAAACAGCGACTGCATGGCATGAACAGATTGATCGACGAGAATCCCCGCCGACACCGATGAGGTTGTAGCCGGGGCGCTACCCCCTCACCGCCGAGGCTCCTTCGCACCGCATCCATCAGCTTGTGTCTCGTCTGCCTGCTCGCATCCGCGCAAGATAAAGCGTCGCGCTCAAGTAGGTAGTAGGCGACTCAAACCATGGAATACCTCTCCGATTCACTTCACCTCACCAATGGCAAGTCATCTGCCCCCAGGGCGTGGGTGCTGTCGCTGACGATGGTTTGTGGGGCGATGGGTGCGTCGAAACCGTGGTGGGAAAAGATTGACTCGGCCAAACTGCCTGCGGCGAACCTGCCGATGGCGGAGGTGATCGATCGCTGCATTGATCAAAAACTGAAGCAGCGTGACTTGATGCCCGCTCTGACGGCGCCGCTCGAGACGCGGCTGCGGCGGCTGATGCTCGACCTGCACGGGCGCGTGCCGACAGTGGGTGAGTTGGATGCGTTCGTGGCCGAGGGTGACTCGCCGGAGGCATGGACTCGCCACGTGGACCGGCTCATGGCAAGTCAGGCTTTTGATCGCCATCTGTCGAATGAGTTGAACTGGCTGTTGATGGACGGACAGGGCACGGAGTTTCAAAAGTATCTCGATCTCGCCGTGACGAAGAAGAAAGGCTGGGACGTGGTGTTCCGCGATGCCATCGCAGGACAGGTGGACACAGAGTCACGGCCCGGTGTGGATCAGTTTTTGCGGCAGCGGGTGATGGACACCGACCGCATGGCCAATGACGTGAGTGTGCGCTTTTTCGGCGTGAACATCAGTTGCGCCCAGTGCCACGATCACCCGTATGTGAAGGACTGGACGCAGGACACCTACTACGGGATGAAGTCCTTCTTTGCCCGCACCTTCGACAACGGAGGTTTCGTCGGTGAGCGGGAATACGGGCAGATTAGCTTCAAGACCAGCAAGGGCAAAGAGAAGCCCGCGACCTTGAGCTTCCTTGGCGGCGCGCCTTTGACTGACCCTGCTTCGATGGAGCCGACCGAAGAGCAGAAGAAGGCCGAGCGTGCGCTGCTGGAGCAGTTGAAGAAGGACAAGAAAGCTCCGCCACCCGCGCAATACAGCCGCAGGGCGCGGTTGATCGAGACCGGACTGTCGGCAGAGCAACAGCATTGGTTTGCCCGGGCCATCGTCAATCGTATGTGGGATCGCTTGTTTGGCTGTGGCCTGGTGATGCCGCTCGACCAAATGCACGGCGAGAACACCCCGAGCCATCCGGAGCTGATGCAGTGGTTGGCGCGCGACTTGGCGGCCAATGGCTACGACCTCCGGCGCCTGATCCGCGGCATCGTCACCAGCAAGGCATGGCAACGCGACAGCCGTTGGCAGAGCGACACGCGCCCGGCGCGCAACCTTTTCGCGGTCGCCCATCCGCGGCCGCTGACTCCGAGGCAGCAGGCGATGTCGTTGCGGTTCGCGGCGATGGAGCCTGCGTATCTTGCGCCAAGCAAAGCGAAGCCCGAGGAGATCGAGCAGCGCATCCTCAACATCGAGCGCGGTGCATCGGGCTTTGAGCGCTGGTTTGAGCGCCCGGGCGAGGACTTCCAAGTGTCTGTGGATGAGGCATTGTTCCTCAGCAACAGCAACGACGTGCAAGGCCAGTTGCTCGACGGCAGCGGCTTGGTGAAAGCCATGGAGGCGCTGCCCGAGGTTGCCGAGCGCATTCGTCTCGCGGGCAAAGCGGTCTGGCAGCGCGAGCTGAGCGAGGAGGAAGTTTCGTTGCTGGCCAGCTATCTCGACGCGCGCAGCGATCGACCGCAGGCGGGGCTGCGGCAGATCGTGTGGGCGATGCTGTCGAGCGCGGAGTTCCGTTTCAACTACTGATCCTTTTCTCAAATACCAACGGACATGAGCAATCCATCCAACTACTGCGGCACCAACGCACACCACATCAGCCGCAGGGCCTTCTTGAGCCAGGCGCTAGCGGTCGGCTCCGGCTCCCTGCTCGGCAGCAGCGGAGCGATTCACGCGCTGGACGAGACCTCCATCAATGACGCGCTGCGCAAGACTGGACGCAGCGTCATCCTGCTCTGGCTGGCCGGTGGATCGAGCCAACTGGAGACTTGGGATCCCAAGCCAGGCCGTGTCACCGGCGGGCCGTATGACTCTATCCCCACCTCGGTGCCTGGAGTGCACATCTCCGAGCTGATGCCAAAGATGGCCAAGCGCATGCATCGCACCGCCATCATCCGCTCGCTCAACACCCGCGATGGCGGGCATGGCACGGGCGCGGAGATGATGCTGCGTGGCCGCAAGAATGAAGCCGCTCTGCAATACCCAGACCTTGGCTCCATCATCGCCAAAGAGCTGGGCCGCGCCGACAGCCGCGTGCCTGGCTACGTGTCGTTTTACTCACAAACCGAAGGGCGTGGCAGCGGCAAGCTCTCGCC
The DNA here is from genome assembly GCA_044355475.1 of Prosthecobacter sp. Taxonomy (GTDB): domain Bacteria; phylum Verrucomicrobiota; class Verrucomicrobiia; order Verrucomicrobiales; family Verrucomicrobiaceae; genus Prosthecobacter. The sequence goes on along the minus strand of JBIKYB010000117.1, from coordinate 4,784 downwards.
CGCCTTCCTCGGTGCCCGCTATGCGCCGATGAACCTCGACGACAGCACCATGCCGCCAAACCTCACGCGACTGGAGGCCATCAACGACCTCGATCATCGGGATCGCGCGCGCTTGCGCGACCTGCTCAGTGCGCGCTTCTCCGCGGGTCGCGAGACCGAGACCATGCGTAGCCACGCCTCCGCCTATGCTCGGGTGCATGGCTTGATGAGCAGTGAGCCGCTCTTCGACATCGAGAAAGAACCGCGCTGGGTGCGCAACTGGTATGGCCCCTCGCTCTTCGGCCAGCAGGCACTGATGGCGCGGCGCATGGTGGAGGCAGGAGTGTCGTTCGTGCGCGTCTCGCGGGCCTGGTGGGACAGCCACGGGCAAAACTTCGAAACGCACGCCGAGATGGTGCCGGAACTGGATCACGTGATGGCCACGCTGCTCGATGATCTCGATCAACGCGGCCTGCTGGAATCAACTCTCGTGGTCGCCTACGGTGAGTTCGGCCGCACGCCAACGATCAATGCCAGCCTCGGGCGCGATCATTTCGCCGATGCCTGGAGCGCGGCGCTGTATGGCTGCGGCATCCAGGGCGGAGCCGTGTGGGGCAAAACGGACGAAGACGGGCGCAAGGTCGTCGAGGGCGAAGTCGGTGCAGGTGAGTTGTTCGCCACCATCCTTGCGGCGGTCGGCATCGATCCGAATCATGAATACCAAGTCGGCGCGCGTCCCGTGCCGCTGGTCAATCCCGGCATCCGTCCCATCCGCGATCTGCTCGCGTAACTCGTTGTCTTCATCATGGCCGCATCATTCACCATCAAGGAAGAGAAGAAGCTCTCCCGCCAGGACATCCACTTCAGCCTCGCCCGCGTGCCGGGCACGAGCCAGGTTTACTCAGGCAGTTCGGATGGCGGCATCTATTTCACCGACCTCGCTGTCGAGAAGCCAGAGGCTCTCGCCCTTGATGGCGGCGAGGTGCGGCATCGTCCCGGCGGCTATGTCACCGGTCTTGCGCTCGCTGCGGATCACAGCCGCTTGGTCTCCGGCTCGTATGACAAACAACTCATCTGGTGGGATATGGCAACACGTAGGCCTGTTCACGCCGTGGCCAATGCCCATGCCAAATGGATTCGCAAGGTCGTGGCATCACCCGATGGGAAGCTCGTCGCCAGTGTGGCCGATGACATGGTCTGCAGGCTGTGGGATGGCTTGACCGGAAAGCCGCTGGGCGAGCTGCAAGGCCATGACGCCGAGACGCCGCATCAGTATCCCTCCATGCTCTTCACCTGCGCCTTCAACGCCGATGGCTCACGACTTGCCACCGCAGACAAGGTGGGCCGCATCGTGATCTGGGACGTGGCTGCTCGGAAAGCCATCACCACGCTGGATGCCTCGTGCATGTATACCTGGGACCCAAAGCAGCGCCGCCACTCCATCGGCGGTGTGCGGGCATTGGCTTTCTCACCCGACGGTCGTCAGTTGGCCGCAGGTGGCATCGGCCAGATCGGTAATATCGATCACCTCGCCGCGGGCGCACGAGTGCGGCTGTTCGATTGGGAAAAAGGCGAGACGCTCGCCGAGATCGAATCCTCCGCGACCAAGGGCATCGTTCAGCGCTTGGCCTTCCATCCACAAGGCCAGTGGCTGCTCGGCTGCGGCGGCGACAACGCTGGCTTCGCGATCCTCATCGATCCCGCGACGCGCAAGATCGCCTATGAGGGCAAGGCTCCGTTCCACGTCCACGATTTCGTGGTCAACGAAGCCGCTGACCGCATCATCGTCGCCGGTCACAACGGCTTGGCCGTGACCAGCATCGCGATGAGCTAATCGTTCCACCTGCCGAACTCACCCTTTCTCGCCCGATGTCAGGGCTTTGTTGCTGGAAACAGCGCCTGCATCGCACGGACGGTTTGATCGACGAGAATCTGCCCGCCTTCGGGACCGACCTTGTTCACGTGCGGCAGGCCGCTGTAGCTGCCGCCTTCGATAGCGAGGGCGGTGGGCAGATACATGCCGCATCCGTTGGTGAGCTGGAGCACAAAGGTCTGCTGCGCGGGGCTGCGGGCCTTCATCTGGATGCCCCAGTCGAGATAGAGCTCAAAGGTGTTCGTGGTGATGGCGATGTCGCTGAGACGCAGGACGTGCAGTTCCATGTCGTAAGGCGGCAGTTTGTCGGCATCTTCAAATCGCTTCACGATGCCCTGTTCGAGCTTCAGCATCGTGATGACGCGGTTGTCCGGCTTCTCGACGACGCTGTATTGCGCGATGTTCTTCTTCGCGTCCGCATATTCGCGTTCGAGGATCTTGCGCGGCGGTAGCGGCAGGTCTTCGACGATGTGGCCGAAGGGCGCGTCGGTGCGAATGTCAGCCTTCGCAGCATCGACCGTGTCGAAAATAGCATTGCTGATGCGGCGTCCGAGTTCCTGCTGTCGCGTGAGACCGCGCAGCTTGATCATGCGGGCCTCGGCATCCTTGCGATATTGCGGATGCGGCGATTGATCCCCCGCTGCGCTGCACCAACCGAGCACGGTGAGGTCAGGCAGGTTCAATTTGGCCTTCAACTGCTCGCGTGCGTCGTGCCAGAAGTCGGCGTTGAGCGCACTGCGGCTCTCCACTTCCTGTGAAGGGCACGCGACGTTGATCGCGACGGCCTGGAGCTGCTTCTCCGCATTCCAGAAGAACAGCGTCTCGATTCCCGAGTCGGAGCCGGCCTCCATGTGGCGAAAGCGCGCGTCGTTTGTCTTCGCGTACATCTGCGCGTGGCCATCGGCGAAGACGGAGCGGCGATTCTCGCCGATCTGCGCGAAACCGAGCGTCCAGCTCACGCCGCCGGGCTTGCGGCCCTTCCAAGCCTGCACGGCGGCCTGCGACAGGCGCTCAACGAGAAACGCGGTGTATTCCGTCGGCTGCATCACGCCTTCCTTCGGGATCGGATAGGTGATCAGCGTCTCCTCTGGAATCTGCGAGGTCACCGGCGCGGTGTGCGTGTGCGTGGCGGACACGATGACCTTCCGCACATCGAAGTCCGGCAGAAGCGGCTTCAAATGCTGGCGAAACTGCGCGAGCACGGAGTGATGAATGCCCACGAGGTCGCAGGAGATCAGAATGCACTGATCGACCACCTTGCCGCCTTCCACCGATTCAATCGCCACCGCAGCGGCGATGATCGGAGCTTCCACACTTTGCGAAATGCGTGTCCCAAACTGGCCCGCGAGCGCCACCGGCTTGTCAGGCGTGATGCTGACCGTCGATGAGCCGATGCGGAGTTCGGCGGCGTGGAGGGTGGCGGCTAGACAAAGAAAGAGCGCGATGAGTTTCATGGTGGTTGGCGAAATGTGCCCGCAGAGTCCTCTGTCCGGAATCAAGGAACGCTCGCCGCACAGAGGACTGTGCGGACCACTTTAAATGAGCTCCGCGATCGGCTGGCCGAGATCGACGAGATACTGCGGCCTGCCGGTGGTGTCGGTCAGCGTGGTGCCGCGTGCGTCGATGCCGAGATGCTGATAGAGCGTGGCGATGACGTCTTGATAATGCACCGGTCGCTCCGTGGCCTCGGCGGCGTGTTTGTCAGTGGCACCGATGACCTGGCCGGTTTTGAGATGTCCGCCCGCCATGATGCCCATGGCCACCTTCGGCCAGTGATCACGGCCGGCTTTGTCATTGATCTTCGGCGTGCGGCCAAACTCGCCCCACACGACGATCATCACGTCCTGCAACATGCCGCGTTCGTCGAGATCGGTCACCAGCGTGTGCAGCGCGTGATCAATGAGCGGGCCGAGATAGCGCATGGCGGAGAAATTTTGCGAGTGCGTGTCGAAGTCGCTGATGGAGATGCTCACGCAGCGCACACCGGCCTCGATCAAGCGTCGTGCGAGCAGGAACTTCTGCGCGCACTCCGGGCTTTCCATCGAGCCAAAGGCATCCGCAGGGCGAATGATGCGCGGCGTGTAGCGTTCGAGCACTTTGGGGTCTTCTTTGCTCAAATCCATCGCCGCCGCGAAGCGACCCGAGGTGAGAATGCCGAGCGAAAGCTGCGTGAACTCATCCAGCGCGTGCATGGAGCCGCTGTTGTCGATGTCGCGGCGGATCGTGTCGAGATCGCGCAGCAGCGACACGCGGTCTTCGAGCCGCCCGACGGTCAGGCCTTTCGTCAGAGCGAGACTTTGGTTGTGACCCGAGCCTCGACGCGCCAGTTCGGCCTTCATGCCCTCTTCTAACTGTCGCTCAAATAGATGCGAGATGTCCGGGCGAAACGCTGAAGCTGCGGTGCCGAGGAATCCAGGCCTCGCGCTGTTGCGCACGAGCGGACGACCTTGCATGAGATCGACAAAGGCAGGCGCGGAGTCCTTCGAGGTGCTCAGCAGCCTGCTCACCACACAACCCATCGCCGGACGTCCGCCGATGAAGTTGAGATCCTTCTCTTCATAACCCGACTGGCACTGAAATGCATTGTGCGCGCCCGCCGCGCCGACCAGCGAGCGCAGAAAGACATACTTTTCCGCATTCGCCGCCAGTCGCGGCAGCAACTCGGTCAAATGGAGCCCAGGGATCTTCGTCGGCAGCGATTTGAACTCACCACGAATCTCGCTTGGTGCCTCTGGCTTTGGATCGATCAGATCCATCTGCGGTGGTCCGCCATCGAGATGAATGTTGATCACTGCCTTTGTCGAAGATCGCAGGCCAGCCGCTGATTCTGCCCGCAGCAGGTCCGCCAGCGTCAGCGATCCAACACCCAGCGCCCCCGCCTTCAGAAAACTGCGGCGGTGGTGGCTGGAGATGCTGCTCGGGAAGGTGAACA
>JBIKYB010000411.1:0-4236 GCA_044355475.1 Prosthecobacter sp. | reverse complement strand
TCGTGCCTCTGTGGTTTAACATCTTTCCCCTTTTCCCAAGATCATGCCTGAAACGCAGCCCCTCCAAAAAAAACTCCTCCTTGTCGGCTGGGATAGCGCCGACTGGAAAATCATCCAGCCGCTCGTCGATGCCGGGCAGATGCCTGCGCTGCAACGTCTGCTCGAACAAGGCACCTCTGGCAATCTGACCACGCTGGACCCGCAGCTTTCCCCCATGCTGTGGACGAGCATCGCCACGGGCAAACATGCCTACCATCACGGCGTGCCAGGCTTCACCGAGGTGAATGCCGCCGGACAGGTGGTGCCGGTTTCCGCCGCCACCAGGCGCTGCAAGACGGTGTGGGAGATGCTAGGCGAGCGCGGACTCAAATCCCATGTGGTAAGTTGGTTTGCGACGCAGGGGGAGCAGCATCCGCAGGGCTGCATTGTCTCGAACCTGTATAATAGTTTTAAACATCGCGAAGCAGACGCGCCGGAGGACTGGCCAAAGCCCGCACCGGGAACCTATTGGCCGGAGGAACTGGCGGAGCATCTCAACGAACGCCGCGTTAGCCCCTGGGACATTGACCCCGATGAAGTGCTGCGTTTGTTTGTGCCGGATGCGCCGACCATTGATCAAGCCAAGGACAAGCGCCTGTGGCACCTGGCGGAGCGGCTGGCAGAAGCGAGCAGCGTACACTCCGCTGCGTGTTGGCTGATGGAGAACCGGCCCGACTGGGACTTCACGGCGATTTATTACCGCGCGATTGACGAGATCTGCCACGAGTTCATGCCCTTCCACCCGCCGCAGATGCCGGGCGCACCGGATGCGGACTTCGCGTTCTACAAGGATGTGGTGAACAGCGCCTACCGCTTTCACGATCTGCTGCTGGCCCGCCTGATGCAGATCGCCGGTTCTGATACAGCGATCATGCTGGTGAGCGACCACGGCTTCCACAGCGATCACCTGCGCCCCACCTTCACGCCGCGTGTTCCAGCGGGCATCACCGTGTGGCATCGCCCCCAGGGCGTTTTTGCCGCCGCCGGTCCCGGCTTCAAACAGGACGCGCTTATCTACGGCGCACGACTGCTCGACGTGACGCCGACGATCCTGACCTATTTCGATCTCCCCGTCGGCCAGGACATGGAAGGCCGCGTGCTGCGTGAGGCTTTTGAAGAAGCACCGGAGGTGAAGACGATTCCGACCTGGGAAGAGACCCACAAGTCCCATGAGTCGCATAGGCCCCATTCGTCCCATCTTTCCGACGACGACAACAAGGCGCTGCTGCAGCAGTTCGTCGATCTCGGCTACATCAACGAGATCTCCGACGATCCCGGTGAGGCCGCCGAGGAAACCAACCGCGAGAACACTTGGAACATGGCCCGTGCCTGCATGGACACCGGTCGCCACGAGCAGGCGCTGCCGATGCTGGAGGACATTTATCATCGTTACCCGGAGCGCCTCGACTACGCGCAGGTGCTCGCCCGCTGCTACCTGCGCCTCGGCTTGCTCAATGAGGCGGAGAAGATCGTTGCGACCATCCTTGAAGGATTCGGAGACAAAACGGGTGCGCACATGATCCAGGCGAACATCGCCATCGAGCGCAAGCAGCCCGCCAAGGCGCTGGAGCACCTCGCCATCGTCGCCGAGCAGCGTCCGCGTGATTTGCAATTCCTCAGCCTGCGCATCGAGGCACTGCTGAAACTGCACCGCTGGGAAGACTGCCAGCAGACCTGCCACAACATGCTGGAGGTCGATCCGCACAACGCGCTCGCGCACATCGGCCTCGCTCGTTCCGCGCTGCATCTCGATCAGCCGGAAGACGCCGTCGATTACGCGCTCGCCGCCACGGGTTTCCAATACGGCAATCCACGCGGCCATTTCCTCCTCGGTGTCGCGCTTGTCACGCTCAAGCAGTGGGACGCCGCCGCCCAGGCCCTCAGTCTCGCCACGCAGCTCGCGCCGCATTTTTATCCCGCATGGCATTACCTCGCTGCCGCGTTACGCGGCCAGGGCAACACCGAAGCCGCTGATGGTGCGCTCTTGAAGCTCAAGCTGCTCCGCAGCGAGCATCGTAAGGCCGAGCGTGAACGCACCGAGCGCGTCCGCCAGGAAAGCGCCGCCCGCGTCCCTGCTCTCGCCGCCGAAGGTCAGCGCCGTCTCGAAGAAAAGCGCGAGCAAGCCGCCGCGATGAAGAGCGACATGCCCGCAGATCAAGAATTTGTGCTCGTCTCTGGCCTGCCACGCAGCGGCACCAGCCTCATGATGCAGATGCTTCGCGCCGGCGGCATGGAACTCATGCACGATGGCAAACGCGAGGCCGACATCGACAATCCCGAAGGCTACTGGGAGTGGGAAGACATCAAGAACCTGCCCAAGCGCCCACTCATCATCGAGCAGGCCCACGGCAAGGCCACCAAGGTCATCAGCGCCCTGCTGCCGAACCTGCCGCCGAAGCACAAGTTCAAGATCATCTTCATGACCCGGCCCGTGCAGGAGGTTGTCGCCAGCCAGTGGCAGATGCTGGAGCACAAGGGCACGAACCCGAAGACCGAGCGCGAGCATCTCGAAACTGCGCAGCAAAAACACGCGCTCGAAATCCTCACGCTGCTGCGCAAGCACCCGCGCGTCAGTTTGCTGGAGGTCGATTACCCCGAACTCGTCCGCGATCCGCAGACCGGAGCCAATCGTATTGCCGACTTTCTCGGTGACGAACGCGTGCCGCAACGCCAGTTGATGCCCACGGTCGTCAAACCACAGCTCCACCGCCAGCGCAGCGCATGAAACCGGTGCTCTGGCTCTTCGGCCTGCCTAGCAGTGGAAAAACCACGCTCGCCAATGCACTTCGCGATCACTTCCGTAGCCAAAATCGTCCCGTTATCCTCCTCGACGGCGATGAACTGCGTTCCGGTCTCTGCGCTGACCTCGGTTTCAGTGATGCCGAACGAAGCAAGAACATCCGGCGCGTCGCGCATCTCGCCCGCTGGCTAGCCGCGCGAGGAAACACCGTAATCTGCGCTTTTGTCACCCCAAGGGAAGATCACCGTGCGCTGGCGCTTGAGATCTTGGGGGACACCCTGCGACTCATCCATGTCAACTGCCCACTGGAGGTTTGCACGGCCCGTGATGTCAAAGGCTTGTATGCCCGTGCCGCCGCTGGACAGATGGATGGCCTCACTGGGACGCAGGCACCCTTCGAGCCACCACCCGAAACCGTTCTCTCTGTCAAAACTGCTCATGGCACCATTTCTGAGGCACTGGAACGTTTGTTGGCGGCTTTGAAAGAACCCTGAATCGCTTTTTGGCACTGGGAAGAATGCCGAACTCGCCTGAGCCTCACTGCGGGCTGGTTAAAAATCAATACAAGGACATCCATACGTGAAGTCCTGCGCCTTCGTGCCTGATGCCGCTGCTCGCAAAATCAGGTCCGGCTTTGGCGGCTCTTCATCCTTCGCGAGGCTCCAGCTCAAACCTTTGCAGAAGCGGGATTTCCACTCGCCACGATGCAGCAGCGTGTCCGCAGCCCCGTGACGCAGCCAGGGGAATATTTTCTTGTGCGTCAAAGCAAGTCGCAGGGCATCCAGATCTTCCGCCACACTCACGATGTGCATTGGCCTCACCGGCTGCTTTTGAGCGAGAGCTTCATAGACCAAAATGGCCGACAAAGCCGCCGCGCCAGCTCCAAGACCTTCATCCAAGACCATGACCGGCGTCTCGAGTTTGGCCTTCAGCAGCTTCACAAGCTCAGGAAGCTCGTCGAGGACCTCCATCGGCACCACGGCACCGGTTTCGAGATGACGGATCGACGAGCCGTGAAGCTCAAACTGACCGATTTCACTCACCGTGGCGCTTTGACCGCGCTTCGGGGGCTTCACCGGATGATCGAGATCCTCCTCGGCGAGGATGGCCCGCTTTTCGTGGTAGAGCGGCAGGAAGCGATCTTCGAGAATGCTCGTGCGGATCTCGCGCATGAGCTGGTGGTAGAATTGGATATTGTGCTGGCCGACGAGCGTCCAGCCGAGCGTCTCCTGCGTCTTCGTGAGATGATGCAGGTAAGCGCGAGAGTGTGTGGCGCACACCGGGCAGGTGCAGGCGGCATCCAGCGGTGCATCAGCGAATTTATACACGCTGCGACGCAACTCGACGATGCCGCGCGAGGTGAAGGCGGTGCCGCGTTTCGCCACCTGCGTGGGGATGATGCAGTCAAACATGTCCATCCCGCGATGCACTGCTTCCAGCAAGTCGATCGGCATGCC
>JBIKYB010000410.1:0-4255 GCA_044355475.1 Prosthecobacter sp. | reverse complement strand
GAGCGCCTGACCCGCCGCTGGATGCGCAAATTCCGCCACCGGGAGCAACGCCAGCACACGGGTGAGAAGGACTGGCGGTTGCGCTATCCGTGGGAGCAGGCTCCGCGCCAATCCGATCCCGGTTAAGCGGGATTCTCTTTCCTCTGGTCCATGGAACACTCCGCCCATGCACCCGGCCACCCGCTTCTGCCCAAGGATCAAGTCGATCCATCCAAGGGTTGATTCAATCGACCCGACGGTTGGCTCAATCCACCCAAGGGTTGATTCGGTCAACCCGATGGTTGGCTCAATCAATCTTACGGCTGGCTCAATCAACCCAAGGGTTGATTCGATCAACCCGACGGTTGGCTCAATCAATCTTACGGCTGGCTCAATCCACCCAAGGGCTGATTCGATCCACCCGAGGGTTGGCTCAATCAATCTTACGGCTGGCTCAATCCACCCAAGGGCTGATTCGACCCACCCGACGGTTGGCTCAATCAATCTTACGGCTGGCTCAATCCACCCAAGGGCTGATTCGATCCACCCGATGGCTGACGGAGCCCACACAACGCAAGAACCTGATTTTCAGAGGTTTGACCGCCTCCCACGGCCGCAGGGCCAGATCGCAGGTCGTTCCAACCCTTGGCGGAGGACGCGCTCATGGCCCTTTGGCGCAGCGGCGTGACGTGGTCCTCCGGCATTCTTTGTCTGGGATGCTGGGAAACCCAACAGCCCCTGGTGCGATGTGGTGAAGGTCACGGTGGGTTCGTAGCGCCGGAGGCGCTCCGCGCCACACTCCGATTCATCCTCGAACTCGTCCTGCGACTCGCCCTGGATGCTGGAACTTAGCTGGCAACGACTCGTTTCATGGAGGGCCGACGAGTCGTCGGCTTTGAGCAGGCCAGGGCGACGACTCGTCGCCACTCCATAGAACACAGAAGCTCCGCGCCAAACGCAGCGAGACGTGGAGGGTGGGCTGCGGATTGGTGGCAGTAGAATGCTCCAAGACTGCTGCCCCCTCCCCCGCCCCATCCTCTGCGAAGGCCGCCTCCCCGTGCCCCTCAGGCTTCCCCACCCGGCGGCAAACGCCTGGCGAGCACGACGAACTGGCCCCAGTTTCAGGAACGCGCATGGCCCAGGCATCGCCAAGCGGTGGCGAAGAAGTTTTCGGGTGTCTTGTGGCGGTGATGTTCGTGCTTTTTCGGGGCTTGATGGATGGTCAAAGATTCGGGGTAAAAGATGGCAGAGATGTGAGGTCTCAGCTTTGACCCACCTCCTCTACCAGCCAAGCCATGGCAATGAGCGCACAGCCTCCTTTTGAGCCTCAAAAAGCAGGAGAATTTAGCAGGTCAACCATTGGATAGCGAGGATGGGTTACTCCAATTACGTCGCATATGTTGCTATGCGTCCTGCTGTTAACAGGGAGTTTAGATATTTGAGCTATGTCGCTGTTCTGCGGCTTTCTCCCTCCTACTTCCTATCATGCTGCATCACTCTCGGCTGAATATCCCCTTCGCTGTGGCATTCATCGCCCTCTTTGGCTCTGGACTATGCACCCGCTCCGCAGGGCAGCTCCAACTCGACCCAGCATCCTCAAAAGCAATTTCCTAGCAGTCATTCCAATGAAAACCATCCGCCGCATTTTGCATCCGTTTCAGCTTCTCCTGCTTTGTTTGGCATTGGTCCAAACGGAGGGGGTGGTATCCGCGGCTGGAATCGGCCAATCCCTGCCACTTAGCTACGGATGGAATGCCGTGTGGCTGGAAGTCGGACCCGTGGATGCCGAAGGGCAGGCTTTGACTTGCGATCAGGTGTTTCAATCGAATGACTTTTGGGTGGACCGGGTGGCCAGTCCTGTCGGGGAGATCGGCACCGCTGAGTTTACATCGGATCCAGAGAGCCTTTTCAACCAAGGGGGATGGGATGTTTGGGCGGCGAATCCAGAATCGGGGGAGACGGCCAAGATCGCCATACGGGCGAACCACGCTTATCTCGTCCATGTGTCACCCAAGTCCGGCACCGCTCAGGACGGCGAACCGGCCGGAGTTTTGAATATTCAGGGTGAAGTGGTTTTCTACCGGCCTGTCTGGAAGAAAGGCGAATTCAACCTCGTCGGCTTCGGAATCGAAGGAACGCCCACTTTTGCCTCCTTGGTGGCAGGTTCCGGTATCGCGATCGATGGCCCGCTTGGCGCAGCGGCAAACGTGCAGAGGCTGAATCCAGCGACCGGCGCTTGGGAACCGGTCAAGGGAACGGATTCCGTCGAAAGCGGAAAAGCCTATTGGATCAATGTTCCCTACACCCTGGTTGGGCAAGGTTGGACGGGGCCGGTGGAAACGGATTTTTCCGGCGCGGTTTCTGGTTCCTTGGGTTTCGGGGCAGGCCCCGGCTCTTTCGAGGTGGTCAATCCTGCGAATCCAGACGCGGCCCCAGTGCTGATGTCCGGCATGGAATTGACCTTTTCCAATCTTCAAACAACGGGCACCGCTCAGAATCAAATCACTCTTACTCGGCTTGCTCCGGCGGCTTCGGCTGCCAGCGCCAACGACTTGCAGTTTTTCGCGCTCGAACCGGTTCCGCTGAATTTTAAGTGGCAGAGGCAAGCTGTCGATTTATTCGCTGGCTGGCAAGCGGCCTCCCTCACTCCCGGCGTGAGCATTTCAGTGATGGTGGGTGCCACACGAAACTGGTCCACCGGCTCGAACCTCCGCGAGCATCTATACCGGATCAGAACCTCCCTGAGCGGGGGCTCCGTGTATCGCTACCTGCCGGTGACGGCTACCCAGGCGAACTTGCCAGCGGATTCCAGCGCTCCCCAAGGCAATCCATTCGCCGGCCTCTGGTTTGGGCAGATCGTTTTGGACTCGGTCACCAGCCTCGCATCTGCGGGCGCGCCTATGCAGGCCACGGCGAGCCAACTTCCGATGCAGATATACATCCATGTCAACTCGACTGGGCAGGCGAGTCTGGTGCCCCGCTCCATCCTGATGCAGACGAAAACCGCCTCGCCGGACATCGCCCCCGTCCCTGTGCTGGTCGTGGACGAGACCCGCATCCCCTATTACGTAGGCATCCAGCAGCGGGCGGACGGGAAACGGGTGGGGATTCGATTTGAAACCATCTCCTTCGACCTGCCCCGGGATCTCAGGGCGGCCAGCCTCTCGACTTCCCTGCGCAACACGGTGGCGGGTTCCCGGAACATCGCCAATTCCGCCTCCGTGACCGATGCTGATGTGAGCGCCTATTTTTCTCTCGGCACGCGCAGTTCGCGCCCGCCGGACCTGCCGGAGACCTATTGTCTGACCTGGCCGCTTGACGGGCAGCTTGGCGTTGGCCGCACTTTAGGAACCGGCGGCTCCTCTCCCCTCACTCTGGATGCCTTTCACCGCAGCAACCCCTTCCGGCATGCCTTCCATGCCCAGCACGGGGCGGGCTACACGGTCTCTCGCAGTTTTTCCATCACCTTCGATGCCGCGCCCGATCTCACCATCCTCACCGGCACCTACCAGGAAACCACCCGCGGTCTCGCCCGGCAGGATATCGTCTCAAAGGGTGGCATCTCGCTGCGCCGCATCACCACCGCCGACACCCTCCAGTAAGCTCCCATGTTTTTCCCAGCCATGCACCTATCATTTGCCATCACCCCGGCCGAACGAGTCGCCCCCGGCTTCGGCGTTGCCCGCCGGATGAACCGTCCGCTGATCGCCTTCCTGATGGGCCTCCTCGCGACGGCAAGCGCGTTTGCCCAGCAGCCGGTCGGCTTCACTTTCCAAGGCGATACTTTCCAGACCTGGACGGTGCCGGACACCGGCTGGTATCTGCTCAATGTCAGCGGCGGGCAGGGCGGTGATGCCAGCAACGGCAGCCACGCGGGCGGCAAGGGTGCCCAGATCCAGGCATCGGTCCGGTTGACGAAAGGGGAAGTGCTGCGCATCGCCGTCGGCGGACAAGGGGGAAAAGGGACAAATAACGGCAACAACCCCAGCGGCGGCGGCGGCGGCGGCAGTTCTTCCATCGTCCGGGTGAAAAACACGGCGGCCCCGCTCGCTCCCTCGTCAAACGATGACCCTCTGCTATTCGTCGGCGGCGGTGGTGGTGCGGCCGCGGACAACGACGGCAGCCCGGGCAACGCCACCAGCCAGAACGGCGATTTCACTACTGGCGGGCAAAACGGCCGAGGTGGCGGGATCGGGAGTGATTCGCACGGCGGGGCGGGTGGTGCAGGCTATTTGACAGGAGGCGGATCGCACTATGAAGGTGTAACCGTGCTATT
>JBIKYB010000409.1:0-4267 GCA_044355475.1 Prosthecobacter sp. | reverse complement strand
CAATGCCCGAGGGAGCACCATCACCGGCACCACGCCGATCTATTTTCAAATCAACAAGTGGAGCCTCGCGGAAGGGCGCTTGTTCACGGACTTGGATGTGCGCTCTGGCAGCGCGGTGTGCGTGATCGGCAACACGGTGCGGGTGGAGCTGTTTGGGACCGAAAATCCCATCGGGGCGAGCATTCGCATCGGGCGTGCTTCGTGCGAGGTCATCGGGCTGCTCGCGACGAAAGGCCAGGCAGGCATGGGCGATCAGGATGATACCATCATCATGCCGCTTTCCTCGCTGCAACGTCGGCTGATCGGCAAAACGTCGGCGCATGACATCAATCAAATCTCCATCTCCGCCGTGGAGGGCACGGACAGCCTGGAGCTGATCGCCGAGATCACGCAGATCATGCGCCAGCGGCGGAACCTGCAAAGCAACCAGGACAACGACTTCAACATCTTCGACACGCGACAGATCGCCGAGACGCTGGGCTCCACGACGCAGCTCATGACCATGCTGCTCGCGGCGGTGGCCGGTGTGTCTTTGCTCGTCGGCGGCATTGGCATCATGAACATCATGCTCGTTTCCGTGACCGAGCGCACGCACGAAATCGGCATCCGCCTCGCCATCGGCGCCACCGCGAGCGAGGTGCTGCTGCAGTTCCTCGTCGAAGCCGTCACTCTCTCCTGCATCGGAGGTATTGTCGGCATTCTGATCGCTTTGGGACTGTGCTACAGCCTCGCGCAGGTCATCAAAGTGCCGTTCAACTTCAACACACAGATCAACGTGATCGCCTTCGCTTTCTCCGCGATCGTTGGTGTGCTGTTTGGCTACACGCCAGCGCGAATAGCGGCCAGGCTGAACCCGATTGATGCGCTGCGGCATGAATGAGGCATTGCTGGGGTGAAGGCCCCATTGGGGCACGCATTTGCAGAAGGCAGTCTGGCGGCAGACTCACCCGTACACTTATGAAACAGGACACCGTTTTCTGCATCGCCTACTCCCGCATTCAAGCCGACCAGATGGTGCTGAGATTGAAGGGAGCAGCGTTCCTCAGCCGTGATATTTCCGTTTTATCCGCAGTCGGACCCATAGTGGCCGTTTTGGGAGACCTCGTGGCCAGCTTGCATCACCAAGGCCTTTCTTGGGTAAAAGCCAAACTCTATGAAACCCGCATCAAAGATGGCCGGATCCTCGTCGCGGTGCGGCCCAGCAACGACGCTGCCATCACACAGGCCATGGATGTTTTGACCAAGGCTGGCGGAGCGGACGTCTGTGCCAGTCGTGATCCTGAGGAGCAATACCTGCCGGAACTCCGCCCTCAGCCGATGCAAACAGGGGGCGTGCTGAATTTTGCCTGAATCGAGATCATCCGGTCTGTGACTGGCGGGTGAAGACCCCATGGCACGCAGTATTTCACCCGCCATGCTCTTACCATGAACATTCACTCCCAACCAAAACCACTCACACTCGGGGAGTTTGTGACGCGCGTTTACGACAAATATGAAGCGCGGCGTGCGGCAGTGATCGTGTGGCTTGCCATGCGGACACAGCAGGTCGTGTTGCAAGAGCAAGGGGCGCAGGTCTCCATGAACTCGCTCAAAAAGTGCGCTCGGATCTAATCCCTCACCAAATGTCGCCTCAAGGAGCGCCACTTCTGACATCTGACCTTTGTCTTCTTACCCAATCCTTCGTGGGTGTTTCAACAAGCCGCCAAGTCGGCAGCCAAAATCGGGGTGATCACCCCATGGCACTCACCAGCGCTCATGACTTAGCGTTCCGCTCTTAACACCATGAACATTCTCATCATCCTGCTCATTCTTCTTCTCCTCGGCGGAGGCGGTTACGGCTTCCGCTCTGGCAACCACTACCTCGGCGGTGGTGCCAGCATCATCGTCATCATCCTGGTCGTCCTACTCCTCACCGGCAGGATTTAGCCCCTCATTTCAAGCCTGCACGGCATCACGTCGCATGCTGCCCCCTCAACCCACTCCAAAACATCCATCCCATGAAACTCAGCCAATCCTTGTTTGTCCTTCCGCTGCTTCTCGCGGCGACTCTTAGCTCGTGTGTCGATACCGGCTATTACGGCGGTCAGCGTCCTTCGTACGGCGGCGCATCAGTCGTCGCCAGCCGTGGCTACTACACCACGCTGCCGAGCAACTACGTCGGCAGCGCCTACTACTACAACGGGCGCTACTACTCCGGCGGAAATTATCAAACCGGCGTCTATTCCTACCAGGGCCGCACCTACAACAACCGGTACTATCAAAACGGCCAGTATCTTTACGGCGGCGTGCATCAGCATCATGGTTCCCAGCAGCAAAGCCGTCCGGACTATCGGAACAGCCGCAGCTACTCTCCCAGGACTGACAGTCGCTATGTCCATCCAACCCGGACTCGGTTCTGATGAAAGCGCTGAAGGCCCTCTTCCTGAACGAGTTGGCGACTCGTTTTGACTCGGAGCGGCAGCAGGTGGGCGGGATGACGAGTATCGCCATCGCCGCTACCTGCCCGCACTTGCGGCAGCTATTCCACGCCCATCATGGCGAGACTGTCGGCCACGTCGAAAAGCTGGGACGAGTCTTCAAAGCGCTGGGCGAGGAGGCACGTGGCAGCGTTTGCAAGATCACAGCCAAGCTGCTGCACGCCTGCGAGCAAACGGCTTCCGAGCAGCACCGCTCCCCAGGGCTGAATGCGGCGCTCATCGCCTGTATGCAGAAGATCGAGCACCAGGAGATCGCCTCCTACATCTGCCTACGAGATTGGGCGGTGCTACTGGGCAGCACCGAGGCCAGCGGCTTGCTGGAGGCATTGCTGGACCAGGAAAAAGCCGCCAGCCTGGCACTCAGCGAACTGGCTCGATCCCGCTGCAACCAAGAGGCGATGGCTGAGATCGAGCGCACCTTCACCACCAGCGACCGTTTTGGTCACGAGATCGTGAAATACGCCGCGTAGCTCGGTTCCTGGGCGTGAGATGTGCTGCTGACGCAGGGAGAACATCTCACTTCTCACGTCAGTGCGGCACTCAGCAGGGCATTAACGGGTCCACACGTCTGATTCCAGTTGCCCTTCCGTCATCTCCAACGAAAAGAGGGCGCTGTTTTCCAGGCATATTGCCGCAGACCACGCGCCCCTTATGATCCTCGACGCCACATGCCAGCTTGATTACCACACCACCCAAGGGGTGCCTGCCATCTTCATGCTGCGACCGCGCAGCGGCTGGGCGCAGTGGATCATGCGCGAGGAGTTCCTGCTTCAGCCCAAGGTGCCAGTGGTGGAGTTCACAGATCTTTACGGCAATCTCTGCCAGAGAATCGTGATGCCCGCAGGCGGGTTTCGTCTCGCCGTGCAGTTCCAGGTGGAGGTTTCTGAGGATGTGGACGCGAATCTGACGGCTCCGATGACCCCCGTGCAGCAGTTGCCCACCGAGCTGCTGCACTACTTGCTGCCCAGCCGCTACTGCCAGTCTGACGAGCTCGTCGCGATGGCGGCCTCCATCGTCGGCGACCTGCCGCTTGGCTATCAGCAGGTCGAATGGATACGGGCGTGGGTTCACCAGAACATCCGTTACGAGTCCGGCGCGAGTAACAGCTTCACCACCGCGCTGGAAACCCTGAACACACGGCGTGGCGTTTGCCGAGACTTGGCGCACCTGAGCATTGCCCTCTGCCGGGCCATCAATGTGCCAGCGCGCATGGTGACGGGCTTTTTGCACCAACTCCAGCCGATGGATCTGCACGCTTGGTTTGAGGCCTTCATCGACGGGCGGTGGTACACCTTTGACGCCACGGAGAGCGTGACGCGCGGCAGCCGAATTGTCGTGGCGTATGGCCGTGACGCGGCCGATGTGGCACTAGCGACGATCTTCGGCCATTTCACCATGCAGCGCATGTGGGTCTCCGTCAGCGAGCACCAGCCCTGGACTGGAGCATGAAAAAGCGCCGCCACCGGACTGTAAAGCCTAGCAGCGACGCTGGTGAACTGCGAGATGTATGATCAGCGCGCGGCGCGCTCGATGTGGCTGCCGACGTGCCCGACATCTCTGCCGAAGCCCTGGAAGGTGCGGCAACTGGTGCCGGTGACGACACCGAGGATGGAGACCAGGAGAAGAAGCAGGAGACGTTGTGGTGATGTTTTCATGGGATGGTGTGTTGGTGATAAAAGTTCATGATTGCCGACTTATACCAAGCTGACCGAATAATTGTAGTATTATGGTAAGGGATGCTGTAACGAGGGCATCATGGCACGAAGACCCATACAATTGGGGCGGCCGGA
>JBIKYB010000010.1:0-42803 GCA_044355475.1 Prosthecobacter sp. | reverse complement strand
CAAGCGTCGGATCGGCGAGATCGCCATGAAGGCCGGACGGCCTGAAAACGTGAGCAATCAGCTCCAGGTGCGGCCGCACTGAGGCTGTTGAAATTCCTCCTGTTGTGAGAAGTCAGAGGTGAGATGTGAGATGTGAGATGTGCTGCTACGGCCGTGCCACTTCTAACTTCTAACTCTTCACGTCTCACTAGGTTCTTCAACAGTCTGTGAACTGATCGGGGACTTCACTTCGTGGTGCCGCCGCTCTCGACGGATTTCAGCACCACATTGAGCGTCTCCATGAACTCGTTCACCTTGATGGGCTTGGTGAGGTAGCGGAAGAAGCCAGCTTCGAGGCCTTTGGCGATGTCGCTGGGGATGGCGTTGGCGCTGACGGCGACGATGGGGATGTGCGCGGTGGCTGGATCAAGGCGGATGATCTTCATGGCCTCAATGCCGCTGATGCCGGGCAGGTTGATGTCCATCAGGATGACATCCGGCAGGTAGCCCCGTGCGAGGCTGATGCCGTCCTTGCCATTCTGCGCGGTGAGTAGCCGCAGGTCGGGCCGACGGGAGATCAACTGCTCGATGAGCTTCAGGTTCGCGGGATTGTCCTCAATGTAGAGCAGCAGCCGTGTGCGCGTGCCCGTTGCGTCTGGCGCGGCGATCTGCGCGGTGTTGACGGCCTTAATGAAAGCCGCGTGCG
This sequence comes from Prosthecobacter sp., assembly GCA_044355475.1. GTDB lineage: Bacteria > Verrucomicrobiota > Verrucomicrobiia > Verrucomicrobiales > Verrucomicrobiaceae > Prosthecobacter. The sequence continues at coordinate 42,118 of JBIKYB010000010.1, read as the reverse complement.
GATCAATGTCTGAACCGAACTCGATCCAGAACACGCTGCCAACACCGACGGTACTCTGCGCGCCGATGCTGCCCTCCATGAGTTCCACGAGGCGCTTGCTGACGACGAGGCCGATGCCGGTGCCTTCTTCGCCCGTGGTTTCCTTGCCTAGACGATTGAAGGCTTGAAACAACTGCGCCAGCAGCTCGGGTGTCAGTCCGTCACCCGTGTCCTTGACGCTGATGCGCAGGCGGCTGGGGGTGGTCACATCACAGTTCACCACGACCGTGCCGCCGGTGCGGTTGTATTTGATGGCATTGGAGAGCAGGTTGATGAGCACCTGCTTCAGGCGGGTGCGGTCGGCCTTGATGAAGCAGGGACGCTCGAATTTCGGAAACACCATGCTGATGCCGCGCTTCTGCGCCTGCGGCTCGATCATGGCCTGGCATTCGATCATGACCTCGGCCAGCGAGATGGCCTCCAGCGAGAGCGACAGCCGACCGGACTCGATCACGGCGAGATCGAGGATGTCATTGATCAGTTCCAGGAGAAACCAGCCCGCGTGCAGGATCTGGTCGATGCTGGCTTTCTGGGCGGGGGTGGGCCCTGGCACGTCGGACTCCATGAGCTGGGCAAAACCGAGGATGGCGTTGAGTGGCGAGCGCAGCTCATGACTCATGCTGGAAAGGAAGTCGGACTTCGCGAGGTTGGCCTTCTCGGCAATCGCCTTGGCCTTTTCCAGCTCGATGTTTTGCTCCCGGAGCCGTTGGTCGAGTTTTTCCTGCTCAGCCTCGGCTTGCTTGCGCACGGTGTTGTCCGTGCCGATCAGGAGGTAGCCGATGATGCCTTGGTGATCATGCACGTCCCGCAGCGCGGTGACGGACACCACGGCGGGGAAGCGGCTGCCGTCCTTGCGGATGTAAGTCAGCTCATAAATGTCCTCGATGCCGCGTGAGGCTTTGAACACGAGCGCCTCAAAGCCGGGCTTGATCTCGGTGCCCAGTTCCAGGCTCAAGGACGCGGCGCGGGCGATGACCTCCTGCGGATCGGAAATCTCCGCTGGGGTGATTTGGTTCAGCACATCAGCGGCGGCATAGCCCAGCATGCGCTCCGCGCCGACGTTGAAGATCTGGATGACGCCTTTTTCGTCCGTGGCGATGCTGGAGAAGTTCGCACTGTTCAGGATCGCGTCCTGCAAGGCACCGGTTTTCAGGAAAGTGTCATGGTGCAGTCTTTCGGTGAGGCTGGTGGTCGCGTGGGCATCCGCAGGTTCGTCGGCGGGAAGGGGGCTTGAGGGCGAGTTCATGGTGTTTCCGTGTGAAGTGCCCGCTTTCGGGCACGATCGGCTCACCCTCGGCATGATGGGCTGTGGATGTTATGGGGTGTTCAACCCATGCCGGGCCAAGATTTACATGAAACTCCAGATGGCGTGTTCTGTGCATAGGCGGGCAAACCCGGAACAGGGTGCCTGCTTTTGGTCTTCGTTTTCGACTGCGTGGCGGTCTGGTCAGCTTAATTCACACTCCGACGAAAAAATGCCCTTGATACCCCCCATGTTTGAATGCCCAATCTGGGATTCTCAGACATGAATAAGAAGTCAGTCAGCACAAAGGAAAAGCCCCTTTACCGGCAGAAGCGCCCCCAAAGGAAGCTTGCCACCCATGCGACGAAGGCGTTGGACCGGATGGTCACGACCATGAAGGAATCTCCAGCCGTATATGGCGCAAAACCGCCGCGAGCCATTGAGCTTTTCGCAGGCGCGGGCGGGCTGGCATTGGCTTCGTCAAATGCGGGATTTAGTCATGACGCCGTTCTCGAGTTTAACCATGACGCTTGCGAGACGATCAGGGCCAACCAAAGGCGTGGCTACGACCTCGTGCGTCACTGGCCTCTCATTGAAGGAGATGTCCATCATCAGGATTTCACGACATGGCAGGGAAGGATTGACCTTGTTTCGGGTGGGCCGCCATGCCAGCCGTTTTCCATCGGTGGAAAACATCAGGCCATGGCTGATCGTAGGAACCTCTTTCCAGAAGCAGCGCGGGTAGTTCGTGAAACCCGACCCAAGGTGTTTGTTTTTGAGAATGTCAAAGGGCTGACGAGACAGGCCTTTGCCAAGTATTTTGGCTACATTGTTCTTCAGCTCTCTTATCCCGATGTCCTTCGTCGTTCGAATGAGGAATGGCTGGAACATCTTTCGCGTCTGGAGCGCATCAAAACACAAGGTGCTAAACCGGACCTTCGCTATCGTGTGGTCTGGCGGCTGCTGAATGCGGCAGACTATGGAGTGCCGCAAAAGCGTGAACGGGTGTTTTTCGTTGGCTTCCGAACGGATATTGAAGTGCCTTGGTCATTTCCAGCACCGACCCATTCTCGTCAGGCGCTTTTGGCCTCCCAGTGGATCACCGGGGAATATTGGGAGCGGCATTCGGTCTCAAAACGAAACCGTCCATGGGCACCTGCTCATGTCCCGGCCCTCGACATGGATGAACTCGGATTCAACACGCCACTAAACCGTCTTCCTTGGCTGACAGTTCGCGATGCCATCTCGGATTTAGGCGAGCCTGTACTTTATGCCAGTAGGTCGCTATTTCCCAATCATGTGCTTCAACCTGGAGCCAGATCGTATCCCGGCCACACAGGCAGCCCACTCGATGAACCTGCCAAAACCCTCACAGCTGGGGATCATGGAGTCCCAGGTGGCGAGAATATGGTCCGCTTCCCTAACGGTGAGGTTCGTTATTTCACAGTTCGTGAATCCTGCCGCCTTCAAACGTTCCCTGATGATTATGTGTTCGAGGGCAGTTGGACGGAAAACATGAGACAGCTAGGAAATGCGGTGCCGGTGACCTTGGGGGAAGTGGTGTTAAGAAGCGTGCGCGCCGCCATCACCAAACACGGCGCAACAAATACACCACAGCTTTTCTGATGTCTGAAACACCCTCTCCCAAAGAAGTGCTCGCGCAAATCATCGCGCTGGCGACCGACCTTCCGACTGACCCCGCAGAATATGCTGGCTTACCTGCGCAGAAAAGGCGTGCTCTCCGTGTGGAACTTGAGTCGGCTGTCGGTCGACTCAGTTCAGTGGCCGAGGCTCTCGACACGATTCGCCAGCCAAAGCACGTTTTCGATCCCACCAGTCCGAAAATTATCGGCAAGATTGTCGCAGACACGCTCCTGCTGCAGGAGAAGGAACCTCTTGCAAGAGCGGTGGGCCAAAAGTTCTACGGCGCGGGTGTCTATGCCATTTACTATCGTGGCGCTTTCAAATGCTACCAGCCGATCTCAGGCAAAGACCATCCAATCTACGTCGGCAAGGCGGACCCTGCGGAACTGCACGCCCAAACAGCCGCAGCGCAGGGCACCACGCTACATACACGCCTCAAAGACCATGAACGCAGCATCACGAACGCGACGAACCTCGATATCGAAGATTTTGAGTGCCGTTATCTCGTTGTTCGCAGTGCTTGGATCGAAACTGCCGAGGACTTGCTGATACACTGGTTCCGTCCCGTCTGGAACAACGAACTGAAAGTCTGCTACGGCTTTGGTAAACACGGCGACAAGGCGGACACGCGAAAGAACGAGCGATCACCCTGGGACACCATTCATCCAGGGCGTCCTTGGGCCACGGCGGACAATAATACGCCAAACAAACGCACGGTGGAGGACATTTGCGCGGCTATTGCCGCGCACTATGCCGCACACACCGTCCGAGGCTGAATACAGCTTTGCTCCACAGTTTATTCCGCCGCTACGAGTCGATGATTGTCACCTGCACGCTGCTTTCGATGATGCCGGTGGCGATGGCGTGGCGGGTCAGGCCGGCGGTGTCGTGGATGTTGAGCTTGTCCATGAGGCTCTGGCGGTGTTTTTCCACGGTTTTGACGCTGATGTGCAGCACCTCGGCGCTTTCCTTGTTCGCTTTGCCCTCGGCGATGAGTTGGAGCACCTCCATTTCCCGCGAGCTGAGAATGTCGGCGTCTTTTTTCGAGTGCAGCTCCCCACGGCTCCGGGATTTGAGGCGGTGATGATTGAGACGCCTGGCCACGGCGGCGGTGAAGCAGGTTTTCCCGGCATGTATCTCACGAATGGCCCGGCAGACATCGTGGGAGGAGGTTTGCTTGAGCAGGAAGCCGGAGGCACCCGATTCCACCGCGTTTTTCACATAGGCGTCGTCGCTGTGCGCGGAGAGCATGAGCACTTTGGCGGTGGGACGCGCGTGGATGATCTGCCGCACCGCCTCCAAGCCGTTGAGTAGGGGCATGGCGATGTCCATGAGCACCACGTCGGGCTTCAGCTTCTGCGCTAGGGCGACGGCCTGCCGCCCGTCTTGCGCCTCGCCGATGATTTCGAAGCCGCCCTCGAGTTCGAGCATTTTGCGCAGGCCTTCGCGCACGATCATGTGATCTTCGGCCAGTAGCACGGTGATGGGATTCATTGGAGTTTGGATGGGGTTGAGATCTAAGGGGTGGGTGGCAGGGGCATGGACACGGTGATTTTGGTGCCGGCATGAAGGACGGCCTGGATGGTGAGGATGCCGCCCACATAGGCGGCCCGCTCGCGCATGCCGAGCAGGCCCAGGCCGCTGTTGCCGCCGGATTTGACCGTCGAGTGCTCGGAGTCGAAGCCGACGCCGTTGTCCTCGATCAGCAGTTGCACGCTGTCTCCCAGCAGCGCCAGATGAACGCTCACCTGGCTGGCGCGGGCATGTTTCTGCACGTTTTTCAGCGCCTCTTGCAGGATGCGGTAGAGCGCCAGCTCGGTGTCGGCGGGCAGCCGCGCGGTCAAGGCCACGCCGGTCAGTTTGACGGCCACGCCGGTGCGGGCGGTGAATTCCGTGCTGGTGGCGCTGAGGACGGCGTCCAGCCCCAGCAGCTCCAACACGCCGGGCCGCAGGTTGTGGGTGATGCGCTCCACTTCCGCTGCGGTATGGCCGAGCAGCTCGCGGAGCTGGAGTGCCTCGCGTTTGGACGGCCCTTCGCTGCTGGTGAGCTGGTCCGCCAGCGTCTGGCTGCGCATGAGGACGGCGCAGAGGAGCTGGGTGATGTTGTCATGCAGTTCGGCGGCCACCTGGCCGCGCTCGGCCTCCTGCACCTGCACCACGCGGTGCGTGAGGCCCCGCAGCATTTCCTCGTTGCGCCGGGATGCCGTCAGGTCCGTCACCACCATGCCGATGATCACCTGCGTGGAGGCTTCCCGGGCCAGTTCGCCAATGGTGATCTGGACCGGCAGCTTGGAGCCGTCGCTAGCCAGGAGCGAGAGTTGGATTTTCGCGCCGGATCTGGCGGCTTGATTCATGTGGGTGCGGAGCGTGACCCCGTCGGCGGCGGACAGAAACCGGCGGAAGGAGCTGCCCATCACCTGTTCGAGCGGGCATTTGACCATGCTGGCGAAGCACTGGTTGGCGTAGAGGATCATCTTCTCCGTCGTCATTGTCAGCGCGCCTTCGTTCATGGCCTCGATGAGCATGCGGTAGGCGTGCTCGGCGCCTGCCAGCGAGAACACTTGCGGCCCTTGCTGGCCCGCGCCCATCACGGTGTCCACCTCGCCGCCGCGGATGGCGCGGAGCGTTTCCTCCGCCTCGGCCAGGCGCAGGCGGAGTGTGGCGAGTTCAGTGGGGGGGCTGATGGAGGAGGCGGTTTTCATAACGCGACGTTAACTTTGGTGCTCAAGTTCAATTCGACGACGAGGCCGGTGATGTTGGTCAGATTGCCGATGAATCGGCGTGCCGGCTTGGGCAGTTCGATGATGAGAGTGGGCGTGGCGACGATCTGATGGGTGCGCGCCAGCGCGGGCTGCTGATAAATATCAATCACCTCCAGGGTGCAGTTGTCCTGGAGTTCCGTTTCGCAGAGTTCACGGACGCGCAGGACGGCCTGCTGCGAGCGTGCAGTGGCCCCCGCGACGAACAACCGCAGGACGTACTGTCCCAAGGGCGGGACAGCCGGGGCCTTTTTCTTGGCGGGCGGCCTGGGGCGGCTGGTTTTTTTGGCTTTCACCTGCTTGGGTGCGGGTTTCATCAATTTCTCCTCCCCAGTCTGGCCTTGCTCTGCGGACTGGCCGCCACCTTGGCATCCGCCTGGCGCAGGATGCCGGAGGCTGCCCGCTCGCTGTTGAGCATCAAGGTGCTGGTGCCGACCTGTTCGGCGATGCGCCGCAGTTCCGCAGATTCGCTCTCGTAGTCAGAGCGCAGCCCGCTGATCTGCCGCTCGATGGCGGCACGCTTGCGCTCCACTTCGCGCTGGAGCCGGGCGGCTTCCTGCTGGCCGGTGAGCACGGCGGCTTTTTCGAGTGCGTTTTGTGCGGCGCGGGCGGAACCGGTCAGCACGCCACTGGCACCGATGTAGGCGTCCACGAGGTCAATGCCACGGTCCGAAATCAGGAACTCGCGGATCTGGTTCGAGTGCGCCATGCCACGCGCCTTGAGCACATAGAGCACGCGGTTGCGCTCACCGTTGCCTTCAAAGTCCTGCAGCAAGATCCACGAGTCCATGAGCGAGGACATGGCCGCCTCGCTTTGTTGCAGCGCTTGGCCGCCTTGTGTCAGGCTGGTGAACAGTGAGGTGACCTGGCTGGCCTTCAAATAGTCAATCAGCCGCGTCACCATGCCTTTGCCCTCGGAGTCGGTGCCGGAGTCCATCAGACTGGTGATGGGATCAATGATGACGACGTGGGGTTTGAAGGTGGAGATCTCCTTGAACATCGTCGCGAGATGCATTTCGAGACCGTAAAGCGACGGTCGCGCCGAGTGAAACCGCAGCAGACCTTTTTTGACCAGCGGCTCCAGACGCAGGCCGATGGAGTGCATGTTGCGGGTGATCTGGTCGGGCGATTCCTCGAACGAGAAGTAGAGCACGCGCTCCCCGCGCCGCGCTGCTGCCTGCGCAAAGTTGGCGGAGACGATGGTCTTGCCGGTGCCGGGCGTGCCCGTGAGCAGGATGCTGCTGCCGCGAAAGAAACCTTTGCCGCCCAGCATCGCGTCAAGCCGTGGAATGCCGGTGACGATCCGCTCGTTCGACACCCTGTGATTCAGCGACAGCGACGTGATCGGCAGCACGCTGATGCCCTCGTCACCGATGAGGAAGGGAAATTCGTTGGTGCCGTGCATGGCACCGCGATATTTCACCACGCGCAGATGCCGCGTGGCGATCTGATCATTCACCCGATGGTCGAGCACGATGACGCAGTCAGACACATACTCCTCCAGCCCGTGGCGCGTGAGTTGTTCGCGCCCGCGCTCGGCGGTGATGACGGCGGTCACGCCCTTGTCCTTCAGCCAGCGGAACAGTCGGCGTAGTTCGCTGCGCAGGATGGCCTCGTTGGGCAGGCTGGCGAACAGCACCTCCAGCGTGTCGAGCACGACCCGTTTGGCCCCGATGGAGTCAATGGCGTGACCGAGGCGGACAAAAATGCCCTCCAGATCATACTCGCCGCTCTCCTGAAATTCGCTGCGCTCGATGTGGACGTAATCCACCACGATTTTTTTGCGCCGGACCAGACCATCGAGATCAAAGCCGAGTGACGCGACATTGGCCTTCAGCTCCTTTTCCGTTTCCTCGAAGGCCATGAACACGCCTGGCTCATTGAACTGCGCCGCACCGCGCACGAGAAATTCTGCCGCCAGCAGCGTCTTGCCACAACCTGCGCCGCCGCAGACGAGCGTGGGCCGTCCACGCGGCAGGCCACCACCGGTGATTTCATCGAGTCCCTGGATGCCGGTGGGGCATTTGGGCAGATGCGCCGCTGCTGCGGCAGGCTGGTGACCGTTGAGTTTCACTGAGGTTTTTTGCATAAAGGGTCAGGACTTGCGCTTGGCGCGTTTGGCCGGTGGTTTCGCGCGGGTCTGGCGCAGTGGCAGCCGCGCTTCGACCGTGGTACCTTTGCCGGGTGTGGAGGTGAGGCTGAAACTGCCGCCGACCATCTCCAGGCGCTCGCGCATCCCTAGCAGGCCGAGGCGTTTGCCGCCGTGCAAGGCGCGCTCCACATCAAAGGCCTTGCCGTCGTCGGTGATTTTCATGCAGAGGCACTTCGGCAGTTGCGCGATGCTCACCGTCACGCGGCTGGCATGTGCGTGGCGCTCCACATTGGTCAGCGCCTCCTGCGCCACGCGGTAGAGCACGGTGCGCAGCGTCGGGTCCGCCTGTTCGATGCCAGCAAAGGCCTTGAGGCTGACGCGGATGCCGGTGTCGGTCATAAAACCCTTCAAATACGCATGCAGGGCGGGGATGAGGCCGAGATCGTCGAGCACCGCCGGGCGCAGCTCACGGGCGAAGCGATGCACGATGTGGACGGACTTCTCCACCAGATGCTGGGTGCGGGTGATGTTGCGGCCAAAGTCCTTCACATTGAGCCCGGCGGCCTGTTTGAGCGTGCCGAGGCGGATGTTGATGCCCGTGAGCGTCTGCGCGATGACATCGTGAAGCTCACGACTGATGCGTTTGCGTTCTTCTTCCTGCGCTTGCAGCACCTGGCGGGACAACTGCCGCAACTGCTCCTGCATGGCTCGGGACTGCGTCAGCATCTCGCCCTGCTGCTTCTCGCTCTGGCGCAGCGCGGCTTCCACCGCCTGCCGGTGGACGATCTCCTCCTCCAGCTTGCGGTTGGAGGCGGTCAGCACATCCAGCCGCCGCCGCACCCACTCGGCCTTTTTGCGCTCGGTGATGTCGTTGAAAAAACACACCAGCCCATATTCACCGGCTGGCAGCGTCACCCGCTGGATCTGCCACTCGTAGATCTGCATCTCACCAATGTCCCGCCGTTGCTCTTTGAACTCGGGCGCTTGATAGGCCTCTCCCGTTTTCAGCGTGTGCCGGAAACGTTTGATGATCGGATCAGAGATGCGCTTCGACCAAAGGAAGTGATGGATCTCGGAAAAATCACGGCCGATCAGGGGCTGGATGTCTTTGAAAATGGGCAGTGCGCGGGCGTTGACCTGCTGCAGCCGGAACTGAGAGTCCACGACATAGATGCCGAGGGGCGACTGGTCGATGAGCGCGGTAAACAGCGCCTGGCTGCGACGCAGGACCTCCTCTGCCCGCATGCGATCCGTGATGTCACGCTGCACACTGACGAAGTGGCTGATCAAGCCGCTGGCATTCCTGACCGGCGAAATGTTTTGCTCACAGACATAAAGCTGGCCTGATTTATTGCGGTTGGTGATCTGGCCGTTCCAGACACGGCCGGAGATGATCGTCTGCCAGAGGTTTTGATAAAACGCTTCTTCATGCGCATCAGACTTAACGAGGCTGGCTTTCTGTCCGATCGCTTCACTCGCCGCATAACCGCTCATCGCGGTGAATGCCGGGTTGACGTACTGCATGATGCCCTCGCGGTTCGTGATAAAAATGCCGTTCGCCGCAGCCTCCATGGCGGTGCTGGTAAGCCGCAGATTCTGCTCCGCCAGCTTCCGTTCGGTGATGTCACGAATGTTGCACTGGATGACCGCATGGCCGTTCTCCTGGTAAAGATTGGCCACCACCTCGACCTCCTGATGCCGCCCGCTCTTGCTTTCGAGCGGCAGATCCTCGTAGCGCACCTCGTGCTGGCGCTTGAGCTTGCGGAACATCTCCTGGCTGGCGGCCTCGTCCTCCAGCAGGCCAATTTCAAACAGCTCCTTCCCCACCAACTGGTCATGCGGGTAGCCCAGCAGTTGCGTCATGAAGGGATTGGCATCGGTGATTTTGCGCGTGACGGGGTCGAGGATGAGCACGCCGTCATGCGCGGCCTCAAACAGGCGGCGGTAGCGGATTTCCGAGACGCGCACGGCATTCTCCACCAGCTTGCGGTTGGTGATGTCCTTGATCATGGCGCGGCATTCGCGACCGTTGGGAGAACGCTGGGCCTCAATGCTCACGGTCCGGTGCAACAGCGAGAACTCGCCGGACTGCTTCGTCTGGCTGGCAAAGACCTGCTGGAGGAAATCTTTGAATGCGGGGCGCTCCCCTGTGGCCAGAAGGGGGCCAAAGGCACGGCCCACTAGTTTGGAGCGCTCGATGCCGACCAGATGGGAGCCGGTGAGATTGACCCGATTGATGACGCCCTCGGCGGTGAGGGTGAAATAGCCGACCGGGGCGAAGTCATAGAGGTCGGTGAACTGCTCCAGCAGTGCCTCCAGGCGGTCGCGCGTCTCCTGTAGCTCGGCGTTTTGCATCTCCAGCTCGACCTGATGCACTTGCAGCTCATGGAGCACCCGCTGCGGTTCGGCGGCGGTCTTGCTCGATGGTTTTTTCCTCAACCGTGCCTCGGCACGGTCACGCAGGGCGGCGGGTTTGGCTTTCATGACCGGTGCTTGCTTTGGCTGGCGACGCGCTGCTCCAACACGGCCTGTTTCTCGCGCAATTGCGCCTCCAGCTTCTTCGCGGTGGTGATGTCCGCGAAGGTGATGACGACGCCGTCGATACGGTCGTCCATGGTGCGGTAGGGCATGATGCGGACGGTGAACCAGCGGCCGTCCGGCGCGGAGACGGGCTTTTCCTTCGCCAACAGCGTGCGCAGCACCTCGCGTGCGTCTGCTGCCAGCGTCGGGTCATCGAGATCGGAGACCAAGTCGGTGATCGGACGGCCGACATCGCCGGGGATGAGCTTGATGATCTTCGTCGCCTGCTGGGTGAAGCGCCGCACGTTGAGATGCCGGTCCAGGAACAGCGTGGCGATGTCCGTGCTGTCGAGCAGGTTCTTCATGTCATTGCTGCTGTCTGACAGCTCATGCACCTTGGCCTGCAGCTCGGCGTTTACGGTTTGCAGCTCCTCTTTGAGGGACTGCATCTCCTCCTTCGAGGTGGTGAGTTCCTCGTTGGTGGACTGGAGTTCTTCATTGGTCGATTGCAGCTCCTCGTTGGCGGAGCGGATCTCCTCCTGCGAGGTCTGCATCTGCTCATGCGTGGCCCGCGCCTCGGCCCGCACCTGCTGGAGCTCCAGCTCGGAGGCGTTCAGCCGCGCGCTGTCGGCGGGTGCTTGGGGCGCATGCTCGGTCAGGTGTGTGGTAACGTCGGTGAAGACGATCATCACCAGCCCGTGCAGCGGCCCGGGCTCGTCAAGCCGCTGGACGCTGACATTCACGCACTGTGTGCCGCCGTTGGTGCCGACCTTGAGTGCGTGCAGCACCACGCCGTCCTTTTGCTTGAGCGCCTTGGGAAAGGCGGCGGAGAGCTCGTAACGCAGGCCCTCACGCGCCATGGCAAAGAGGTTCCAGTTGGCCTTGCCCGCCGCCGGTTCCAGGTATTTTCCAGTGCGACCGCTGATGTAGAAGATGTCCCCCTTGTCATTGGCGAGCACGGTCGGCGGCGCATAACTCCGCAGGATCAACTGATCCGCCAGGGACTGGAGACTGGCCGAAGGTTTGGCCGCAGGCGGTGTCTCAGGTCCGGCGGATTTGGCGGCGTTGAAGGAGGCGGGAAACTCGATCGCCACCGGTCGCTGCACCGACTCGCTGCGCTTGAAAATCCGCGCCTTGGCGCTGAGCGGCGTAAACAGGTCGGTGCTGCTGCCGACGGTCTCGGCGCTGCCGAGCAGCAGCAGGCCGCCGGGCGTGAGGCTGTAGTGAAACAGCGGCATGAGCTTCTTCTGCACCTCGGCGGTGAGGTAGATCAGCAGGTTGCGGCAGCTCAGCAGGTCCAGCTTCGTGAAGGGCGGGTCCATGATGATGTTCTGCGGCGCAAAGATCACCATCTCACGAATCTCCCGCTGCACACGGTAGCCACGGTCATCCTTGGTGAAGAAGCGCTTCAGCCGCGCGGGCGAGACATCGGCGGTGATGTTGGCCGGAAACACGCCCTGGCGGGCTTTGTCGATGGCGTCGCGGTCCAGATCCGTGGCGAAGATTTGCAGGACGAAGTTGGCCTTGGGCTTGAGCGCCTCCACCGCCTCCCGGAACACCATGGCGAGCGTGTAAGCCTCCTCACCGGTGGAGCAGCCGGGCACCCAGGCGCGCAGCGCATGGCCGGGGGCGCGGCTGGCGAGCAGCGCGGGGATGATTTTTGTGCGCAATTCCTCCCACACGGCAGGATCGCGGAAAAAGTTCGTCACGCCGATGAGCAGCTCTTTGAACAGCAGATCGAGCTCCTGTGAGTTCTCCTGCAGGTAACGGACATAGCCCGTCATCTTGGTGATCTGGTGGATGCCCATGCGCCGCTCGATGCGGCGGTAGAGCGTGTTGCGCTTGTAGAGGGTGAAGTCGTTGCCGGTGTGGGCACGCAGCAGAACGATCACCTTTTCAATGGCGCTCTGCGTCTTGTCTTCCAGTGCCGGTTCCGTCCGCACGATGAGCGGCGTGCGCTGCAAGTAGGCGAGAATCTTGCCCGGCAGCTCGCCCACGGGGGCCACGATGTCAGCCAGCCCGGCATCGATCGCGCTGCGCGGCATGGAGTCGAACTTGGCCGTCGTCGGCTCCTGCACCAGCACCACGCCGGCCTTTTCCTTGATGGCGCGCAGCCCCAGCGTGCCGTCCGAGCCCATGCCGGAGAGAATCACACCGACACTGCGCTCCTGCTGATCCTGCGCCAGGGCGCGGAGGAAGAAATCAATCGGCAGCCGCAGCCCGCGTGGTGATGACGGCGCCAGCAGGTGCAGCACGCCATGCAGGATGGACATGTCCTTGTTCGGCGGGATCACATACACGCAGTCCGATTTGACGACGGTGCGGTCTTTGACCTGGATGACCTTCATCCCGGTGGCGCGTTGCAACAGCTCCGGCATGATGCCCTTGTGCGTGGGGTCCAGATGCTGGACGATGACAAACGCCATGCCGCAGCCCGGCGGCACCCGTACGAGGAACTGCTCCAGCGCCTCAAGTCCGCCTGCGGATGCGCCGATGCCAACGATGGGGAAGGCAGCGCTGACCTCAGGAACCACCTTGGCGGCAGGTTTGCGTCGGCGGGGCGGTGGGAGTGATTTTTTCATGCGCTTAAATCCTGCGCTTGAGCATGACCGGCTTTGCAACCAGTGAACAGCATTGCTTCTGCTCATTTGCATGAGCAGCACCGACGAGCTCGATCAGCTTGGGGCCGATCTCATCCAACGGCAGGATGAAATCCACATCACCCGTCTCGATGGCGGTCTGCGGCATGGAGAAGTCCTCGGACGTGGGCCGGTCTTGCGCGATGACCATTCCACCTTGGTCTTTGATGATCTGCACGCCGAAGGAGCCGTCTCCATCGCCGCCAGTGAGCACCACCGCGATGGCGTTCTTCCGATACACCGCCGCCACCGAGGCAAACAACGGCTCGGCGGAGGGCCGCGCGTAATGCACTTTTTCCGCTGACGACGAGGACAGCTCCAGCCGACCGCTGTCCGCCACAAAAAGATGGTGGTTCGGCGGGGCCACAAATACACAAGCCTGGCAGAGGACATCGCCCGTGCGCGCCTTTTTGACGACCAACGGCGTGCGGCGGTCCAGGATCTCGGCCAGCACGCTGTCATGGTCCGGCGAGAGGTGCATCACGATGGCAATGGCCGCCGGAAAATCCGCCGGCAAGACGCTCAGAATGGCCGACAGCGCCTTCAAACCGCCGACCGAGGCCGCCATGGCGATCACGGGAAACGCGGCCTTCGCAGACACGGTGGGGGTCGTCTTGCGGGCGTGTGGTTGCGGTTTCGTCGGCATGTTGGGGCGCGTCAGGCAGGCAGTGGCAGTTCCAGCTCACGGGCGTATCTCCGCACGGACCGGGCTGAGTTCAGCACCAGCCGCTGCGTGCGGGTGATTTCATTTTTCAGGCCCGCCGCGCCGGCCCGGGCCTGTTTTTTGAGCGCCAGCAGCCGCACATTGATGCCCAGCAGTGTTTGGGCGATCTCATCCTGCAGCTCATGGCTGAGTTTCAGGCGTTCCGCCTCCTGCGCGGCCAGCACTCGGTGTGTCAGCTCCCGCAGATGTTTTTGCAGCTCGATCGACTCACCCAGGGTCTGGCGGTGCCGCCGCGCGCTCTTCGCGCACGCGGCTTTGGTGCGTTTCAGCTCCAGTTGGCTCTGTTGGTTTTTTTTCATCCTCATGGCGGCGTGAGAATGCGCTCCGCAAGTCTACGCCGATGATTTATTCCCGCAGCCTCCACCATCCGCCGCAGTCTCTCCATGGGGTGAAACCCTACTGTGGGTGTAGTGTCTGGTGCCGCAGCCAATTCTAAACTCTCACCCCTTCCTTCGAGATAGCATCGCGCTCACGCCGGCTTGAGCACCTTTACCCACCAGTCAGCGTAGGCCTTCAGCGGCTGGCCAAGCGGTGTCTCGCTGCGCAGCCAACTCATGGGAGCATAAAAAGTGTTCACCCCCGAAGGGACCGGGCCTTCCATCCGCTGGCTAGCGTAGAGCGCCAGCACGGGGCCTTGGCTGAGCACATACAGCAGCGCGAGAATGAGCAACGGCACGAGGCAACCTGTGGATCTGGAGCTTTTCATCCCTGAGGATGTCACGCGCCTCCTCCGCTGCCAATGGGGTCAATGCCCCATACCCCAAGCCCCAGTCTATCGCTAACATTCGAGGTGAAACCTCCTTTCAGCTTCTGCCTGCTGGCTTCCTCATGCCTGCTATTGCTCGCGAGTTGTACCTCGCTGCCTCCGGTGGCACAGCCCAGATACGGACCCCCTGTGGATGATGTGTCGCATTGGGACGGAGATCACCTGACGGGTAGCCCCTCGGTGCGCATCAGCTTGTCAGAGCAGCGTGCCTATTTGTGCAAAGGCGGCCAGCTTGCGGGGGTGTCTCTCATTTCTTCCGGGCGCGAGGGGTTAGGCACGGTGACGGGTGATTACCGCATTATCGAAAAAGATCGCGAGCACCGCTCCTCGCTCTTTGGTGCCTACATGGATGCCAGCGGCGCGGTGATGCAGCGGGATGTGGACACCACCCAAGATCCCAAGCCTCCGGGCGCGACTTACCTGGGCGCGGATATGCCAAACTGGATGCGCATCACCGGCGGCACCGGCATGCACGCGGGATTTTTGCCTGGCTACCCCGACTCACATGGCTGCATCCGCATGCCGCCCGTCATGGCCGAGCATTTTTTCGAATCGGTAGCGGTGGGCACGCCAGTGCGCATTGAACCGTGAGCGCCGGAGCGAAAAAGCCGGGTTACACCCCATAGCGCCGCAGTGGGTCCGTGTTTGATCTATCCCGATGTCGCACGGCCACCGAGATCATCACCTATCCGACCGAGAGCGTGGCAGTCACGCGGGCGGCATGATCACGCAACCCACAACACCCCCCTTATGAAAACACCCAAAACTCAGCCACACACCGCCGGCAAAATTGGCTGGGCGCTTCTGTGGCTGCTCGGCATTCCACTACCCGTCCTGCTCGTGGTCTTCATGCTGCGCGGCTGCACCTGATTTCCTTCCTTGCCGCACCTGCGGCGGGACAGAAAAAACGGGGGATTGGCCAATGGTTGATTCCCCGGTTAGCACGGGCCGCCAGCGCACCGGCCCGTGCTCACAAAAACGGCCCTGCAACCCGTGACACGTTAGCAGGGCTTTTCTTCCACCCTGATCCAGCTCATTCCAAACATCCATCCAGCATCATGACAATCGTACCCGAAGCCGATCCGAAAAGCGTCAACGGCGGTCTTGCCGACTATCTTGGCACTCAAAAAGAAGCGATCCTCAACGAGTGGCGGGAGCGCGTGCGTGCCGACAAGAAGATCCTTGCGACCCGTTCCCTGAACACGGCCGCCATCACCAACCATCTGCCTGAAATCTTTGATGACCTGGCTGACACGCTGCGCCGCTACGGCAGCACGACGGTGGCCGAGCAGACCACCAAAAACGCCGAGGAGCACGGCTCCGCACGACAGCGGCAGGGCTACGAGCTCTCCGAGGTGCTGCGCGAGCTCATGCACCTGCGCGCCATCCTGATCTACCACCTGCGTCACTTTGAAGATCTGCATCCCGATTTCGGCATGGCCTCACGGCTGTTCGTTGCCACCACGCTGCACCGCTTTCTCGATGAGATGGCGATCGACGCCACCGAGGAATACCTTTGGTCGAAGCTGAGCCTGCAGGACCAAATCCATCAGGGGCGCATCAAATGGTGAACGATGCTAATACCCTAGCCCGAAGCCGTGAGCAGTTAAGCGCGCTGGCGGCGCACCTCGGCGGGCAGCGCGATGCCATCCTGAAACACTGGCGAGAGGCGACAGCGACCGTTGCAGAGCTGACCATCGCCTCCTCTCTGACGCGCGTTCAGTTCAACGATCACATACCCGGTGTGCTGGACTCCTTTGCCCTCAGACTACGCGCTTGGCCTGATGAGGGCAGCGCCAGGGTCCAGCAGAATGAAAAGGAGCAGGTCAACGAGCACGGCCTGCAACGCTGGCAGCAAGGCTACCAGCTGCGCGAGCTGACGCAGGAATGGGGCCATCTGCAAATGGCGGTGATGGATGAGCTGGAGGCTTACGCACTAGCGCGTCCGAGACTGGAACCCGACGTGATGCCGACAGCTCGGCGGGCCTGGGCACGGCTGTGCTGGGACGGCATCAGCGAAAGCGCCACACAATACTGGAAACTGCATCAAGCAGAGGCAAACGGCCACGTCCGTGAACTGGAGCAAGCCCTGGAAACGCTGCACGATCTCGATCTCGCACGTGCTACGACCTGGCGCGAGGCCACGCATGATCTACAGGGAAGCCTGAGCGTGGTGACAGGCGCAACGAGCGTGTTGGACCGCAAAAACGTGCCTGAAGACACGCGCCAAGAGTTCTCCGATCTCGTGCAGCGGAGTGTCACATCCCTGCACGACATGCTGCATGATTTGATGAGCCTCGCACGGCTGGACGCGGGACTCGAGCACCGGAAGGTCGCGCTGTTTGACGCAGGCGTGTTGCTGACGGACTTTTGCGAAACGTCCCAGCCGTTGGCGCAAGCACGCGGGTTGTTTTTGAAAATGAAAGGGCCGGACTCGCTGCGTGTGCATGGGGACCGGGCCAAGATCCAGCGCATCCTGCAAAACCTGCTGCTCAACGCCCTCAAATACACCGAACGCGGCGGTGTCACGGTCATCTGGGACTCCATCGAAAGCCATGACGCGCATGACTGGATGTTTTGCGTGCAGGACACCGGTCCGGGGTTGGATGACGGCCCAGGCGCACCACTGGCTCGCCAGCTCTACGAGGCCACGCAGACTGCGCATGCGGGAGACGACCTCCACGAGCAGGAGAAGTCCGCGGGCGACCTCGATCATGCGCCGACCGTGCCCGCTCAGTCCTACACATTGCCGGAGAGCCAACAGCCTGGCGAAGGCGTCGGCCTCTCCATCGTGAAACGCCTGTGTGAGCTGCTGGATGCCAGCCTCGAACTGGAAACCAGCGCCGGTAAAGGTTCCACCTTCCGTGTGGTGCTTCCCCGCCACTACCACAAGAGCGCAAAGTGAGTTTAACGACTTTCGCCTCTTTGCTTGAGACCTTCGGGAGTAAATTCATCCGCAGTGAAAGTCACGTCATGCTTGAGCTTCGAGCCTTCCAGTTCCGTCGATGATCCCTCCGATGGATCAGTCACAGTCAAACCAGCCGGCACATGTCGCCCGATGTCATCCGTTACGATGCGACCTGATTCGATGCGGCGCATCATCTGGCCTTCGGTGTTGTATTTCTCGACCCGCAGCGGCACGAGGCGATTCGTGTCCACCCAGGTGCGCACGGTGGCGTAGTTGGAGCGGTGCCCCTTACCAGGCTTGGATTCGAGGATCTGGCAACTCACTCGGTTCACGACCTCCGTGCCAATAAGGGCCTGATTGGGCCACGCGAAAAAGTTTTCGAGCACATCGGCATACGTCAGGGCGCTGCCAAAAAGCGCCATCTTCATGTCGAGCGGAGTGAATGTAGTGGGTGGCACGAAAAGTGTGCCGGAGGCGGCTTGAGTGCCGGATTGGCGAAGCAGCACGGCCTCTCCAGCGCGTTCTTTGGGCCACAGTATTTGATAAACCACCTCAGTGCTGTTCGCGGTGCGGCGTTGTTTGATCTGGAGTTGTAGCGTGCTCGTGGTCGTCATCTTCAGCCGGACCAAGGAGGAGCCATCCTGCTGCAAGGCGCTGAGTTTGGCGGCAAGGTCTTTGGCGCTGAGGGCGTCTGCGCCGTGGGCCTGAAAATCGGCGAGCAAGAGAAGAAGGGTGAGAATGCGTTTCATAAAGTTGTTTCAGCCCTGCATGGCAAAGCCGGGCGTCAGACGTGAACTGCGCCACGCGGGATACAGTCCACTGAGCACCCCGACAGCGACCGCGATGGCTACAGAGGTAACAAAAAGCGGCACGCTGAGGTCTGGTTCGAGCAGGCCATGAATGGCGGGCAGGGTTTCCATCACTTTGACGCCTAGAGTGCCGATCAAAACACCTGCAATGCCGCCCAGCAGTCCGAGCAGTGCGGACTCCCATAAGATAAGGCTCATGATGCGGCCTCGTTTCCAGCCGATGGCGAGCAGGATGCAGATCTCCTGCTTTCGCTCAAACACGGTCATGAGCATCGTGTTCATCACACCTAGCACACCGACGATCACCGCCAACAAAGACGTGCCCCAGCTCATTGCCCGAATGAAACGATACGCCTCGCTATTGCCCACATGCTCGCCCGCGACCATCGCTCGGGCTTCAGGGATGAGTTGATTGATCTGCACGCACAGAGCTTTCACCGCTTCCTCCGACGCACCGGGCGCGGCGCGGACGTCGATGATATTGATCTTGCCCTCGTTGCCGGTGATTCCCTGATAAAGAGCCAACGAAACGATCACCGAGCCGTTCTCCACCAAAGCACCGCCATCCACGATCCCGACGACGGTCAATTCAGTGGCCTCAATCTGAATCGGATCACCGATCTTCTTCTTGAGCACCTCCGCTGCGGTTTGGCCTAGAACCACCGCTGGCTCTTTCGCGTCCTTGGGCATGCGACCAGAAACGAGCTTGAGGCTTTTCCACGAAAAGCCATCCCACTCGCGTGCGGAAACGATCATCATGGAGGAGTCCTCAATACTCGTGAGATCCACGAAGAGCGCACACGTCGCCGCGATCTGGGGGAGGGTGGCGAGGCGATCACGCACGGTCTCATCGAACGGCTTCGGTGCGAGCCCCGTTCCCATATTACTTACCACCACATCCGTGCCGCGTGCCTTCATGCCTGTCTCCCAGCTCTTCTCAAACCCACGCGAAAGCCCCACCAGCGTCACCACGGCGGCAATGCCAATCGAAATACCGACCAGCGTGAGCCCGGTGCGCACAGGCCGCCGCAGCAAGCCACGAGCAACGATGGTGAAAAATGTCATTGGGTTAGCGTGGTTCGGGCTTTGTCATGCACGATGAGTCCGTCCTTCATCTGAATCGTTCGCGAGGCCATGCCCGCGATATTCAAGTCGTGCGTCACCAGCACCAGCGTCATGTCTTTCTCACGTCGGAGCCGGATAATGAGGTCGAGGATGTTCTTCGTGTTTTCACTGTCGAGATTACCGGTTGGTTCATCTGCGAGCAACACGGAGGGCCCATTCGCCAGGCTGCGAGCGATGGCGACGCGCTGCCTCTCACCGCCGGAGAGTTTCGATGGAAAATGATGAAGCCGATGCTCCAACCCAACGGATTTGAGCAGCTCCGTGGCTCGACTTTCACGCTCCGCCGCTGGGATGTCGGTTTCAAACATGGGAATCTGCACATTCTCCAATGCCGTGTAAGTGGGCAGCAAATGAAACGCCTGGAAAATGAAACCAATCTCTTTAGCTCGATAAGCCGATGGGTCTGGCACCGCAGGCAGCGAATGGCTGCGGTAATGCAAAACGCCGCCAGTCGGCCAATCCAGCGCTCCCAGCATCTGGAGTAGCGTGGTCTTGCCGCAGCCACTCGGGCCGATGATGGCGACGAACTCTCCAGGTTCGATACGGAAGTCCACGCCACGCAGCGCCTGCACGCGTCCGTCGT
Source organism: Prosthecobacter sp. (assembly GCA_044355475.1). GTDB lineage: Bacteria > Verrucomicrobiota > Verrucomicrobiia > Verrucomicrobiales > Verrucomicrobiaceae > Prosthecobacter. The sequence goes on along the minus strand of JBIKYB010000010.1, from coordinate 22,267 downwards.
CGAACTCCTTTTTGAGCCCCTTCGCCTCAAACACACAGTCGTGAGAGTTGCTCTTCATGACCTGTGCCATTGCACCCCCACGCGTGGATTGGTGAGACTGCGAAGCATGTGAACGACCGCATGTCGATAGCTGGGGAAAGGCGCATGCTCGTCTGCGGTCACTGGCTTAAGTTCATCCACATGCAGCGGCAGTTCCGCGTGGGGTAGGCTGAGATGCAGATGATGCACGCCGTGAAAAGGCTCATGGAGCAGCGTGAAGGCCACAAGCCGGCCCCACCAGCCATTCTCGATGATGTTCCGCGTCGCGCTGTTCACTGTGCCGCCGGTCAAACCGACATGCTCGATGTATTTGCGCCACGTTTGCAGATTCGCGGCCAGAAACGCCGGTGCCAGATACATCCACAAAAAGTAGCGCCAAACGCTCGCATAAGAGACTGCTGCGATAATTCCGCTCCACACCACGACCATCAGCGCCAGCTCCATCCAGATGCGCCTACGCACTTTATTGCTGCGAATCGGTGAGCCGCTGCGCAGGAAGGAACGCAGAAACAAAAACGGCGTATAAAACAGCCCCATTGTCAGTTCTAGCACTGCGGCCAGCACTCGCACCCATCGTGGCTTGCTGGTGAACACAAACGGCCACAGCTCCTCATCCCGCTCCGTGGCAAAGTAAGCGTGATGCGACTGATGCGCCGCCCGATAGAGGCTGAAACTCATGAAGCTGAAGACGCCCAGCAACACGCCATCAAACTCATTGAACCGCCTGTTCTTCCTCAGTAGCCCATGCGTCGCCTCATGCAATCCTACTGCCGCGCCATGCATGAAATGACTCGCCAGCAGCACCAGAGGAACCATGACCCAAAGCGATGCCTCTCTATACAAGGCACCGCCGATTGCGATCTCGGTGAATAGAACGAGAAAGACCAAGATTTGGAAAGCTGAGCGGCTCAGCCAATGCGGTGCAGGTGGGTTCATCATGGCTCAGATAAAGGTGCGACTGTCTGGTGAGGCGCAGACGGTGGTGAGGACGGTGAGAAAGAGGCGATGCAGCTCCTCGACCTCCGACTGTGAAAATCGGGTCCAGCGGAAGAGCCAGACGACCTCCAGGCAATCACCTGCCTCGGTGATTTCACAGGCGAGATCGAAACGTGGCGTGCCTGTGGCACGGATCTTGAGTTGGACCGAAAAGCCAGCCACCGCGAGATCGGGCACGGGCTGATTTTGCAGCGCGAACCGCACTTCATAGATGGGATTGCGGCCCGGCAAACGCGGCGAATCGAGCGCGTTCACAAGTTCGGCAAAGGGCATGGCATTGGCAAAGCAATCCATCGTCGATTGATGCACGGCGCGGAGGCCCTCGGAGAATGAACGACTGTCCTCCACCTGACCACGTAGCGGTACGATGCTGGAGAAGTAGCCCATTGTCTCGCGCACTTCCTGACGCGCCCGATTCGCCACTGGCGTGCCCACTACGATGTCAGCCACGCCTGTCCATCGCGAGAGCGTGATCTGAAAGGCCGCGAGCAAGGTGCTGAACAGCGTGGCACTTGTTCGTCGCGCCAATTCACGCACTGCGAGGCCCAGTTCGGCGGAGACTCCAGCAATGCGTCGCTGCAATTGATCCGACTCATCCAGTGCATCCGCGCGATCATCCCAAAGCCTTGTGGAGCCATCGAGACACATTTTCCAAAACGTCGCTCGTTGCTCCAGCAGCGCGGGTTGCCACAGCGCACGTTCAGCAGCCCCCCAGGACATGTAAGACTGCGGCACAGGCGGCAGTCCTCCGCTTGCGCCTAACAGCACCTGCGCATACGCCGCATACAAATCCTGCACCAACACACCAAGCGACCAGCCATCCGCAATCGCATGATGAATCGCCACGACGAGCACATGATCCGTTGGCGAGCGCCGCAGCACCTCCACGCGATACAGCGGCCCTTGCACGAGATCAAAGGGCGCATCGAAAGTCTCACGCGCCACGGCATCCACAGCCTCTGAACTCGAGGATGATGATGCCAGATCACGAAACCGCATCACTGCCTCGCTCTGCGCCTGGATCATCTGCACCGCCTGACCTTTGCTCGGCAGAAATGACAGACGCAGCACCTCATGCCGGTTCACCACGCGCTGCATTGCAGCGGTGCAGTCCTGCGCGGTGATCGCACCTTTGATCTCGATCAGGCAACAAATCGTGTTCGTCTGATCCGCCACCGGCACCGGCGAAGCCTCCCACAGCTCCCGCTGCGGAAAGGTCAGTGGATGCAGCGCCGCCTTGCCGCTATCCAGCCAGCGCTTCAATCGCGTGCGCTTGTCTTCGATGGCCATCTCACTCAAACCCGCACCTCCAGCACATCTGCCTCAATGTGAATGGGACGATCTGTGGTCGTGGCGCCAAGCAACTGATCTAAATCGTCATCAGAAATCGAATCCAAGTCCACGTCTTCAGCAGCGGCTGGTTCGGCGATGATCAAGACTGTTTTCGATGGGGCTGCGCCCATGTGCTCAGCGATCAACGTGGCGATCTGCCCGATGGTGCGGGCTTTCATCAAGCTCGCGGGTGGCAAGGCGACACCGATGGAGCTTTCAATGGAGTTTTCGATCTCGACAGCCATGAGCGAGTCGAGGCCGAGGTCGGTGAGGGGTTGGTCAAAGCGCAGACCTTCGGGTTTCACGCGCAAGACGGAGCCCACGACATCGCGGACGGCCTGGCCGATGACTTCGGTGCGGTCCGCAGGCGTGGCGGACTCGATCTTGAGTCGCCAGTCGCTTTTGGCACCGCTTGTTTCGGGTGCATCGACACCGGCGGCGTAGATGCGTTCCAGCAGCGGGCTTTCCTGGCCGCCACGGTAGGATTGACGCCACTTCGACCAGTCCACACGCATCGCCAGTGCTTGCGTGGCTCCGGCGTTCAGGAATGACTCAACCAGCACGACGACCTCGCCGGGCGACAGCGGCGTGGTGCCATGAAGGGCGAGATACTCGGCCACGCGTTCGTTGCGGGCCACGTAGCCTTCACCACCGAGCGCGCCCCAGTTGATCGCAAGCGCAGGCAGGCCGATTGCCTGACGATGATGAGCGAGTGCATCGAGGAAGGCATTCGCGGCGGCGTAGTTGGCCTGCGCAGAGTTGCCAAAGACACTCGCCAGGGATGAGAACATCACGAAGCAGTCCAGGTCCATGCCCAGCGTGCCTTCATGCAGCAGCCAGGCTCCGTGTGCTTTTGGGGCGATCACCTTGATCATGCGTTCACGCGTAAGCGCTGCCATGGGCGCGTCATCAATGGCCATGGCGAGGTGAAACACACCTCTCAAAGGAATACCGAGTGATGAAATATCTCCCAGCAGGCGCTTCACGTCGGCTTGCGATCCAGCATCGGCCTTCACGACTTCCACATCAATGCCGCGAGCACGCAGCTTGATCAAGAATGCCTCCGCCGCAGGTGTGGCAGCGCCGTTGCGACTGGTGAGCACGAGATGTTTGGCACCACAGTCAGCCAGCCTTTCGGCCATCACTTTGCCAAAGCCGCCAAAAGCGCCGGTGATCAAGTAAGTGCCTTCGGGCTTCACTTCAAAGGCTGGAACCAGCGGTTCGCCACGCCTTGCCACAAATGGCTCGGGGAAGGACACGATCACTTTGCCGGTGTGTTTGCCCTGCGCCATCAGGCGGAGGGCGGAGTCGATGCGGCAGGCCGGGAACGAGCGGAAGGGCAGTGGTTGCAGTGCCTTTTGCTCGACCAACGCGGCGATGGTTTCCAAGATCTGCCGCGTGCGCTTTTCATCGCCACTGAAGATCGCGTCCATCGCGACGACATGGAACGAAGCGTTCTTCCGCAAAGGCCACAGTGGGATGCGGCTGTTTTGATAAATGTCGCGTTTGCCGATCTCGATGAAGCGACCGAACTGCGCGAGGCAGGAGAGGCCCATCGGGATGGCTTCAGCAGCGAGCGCGTTCAGCACCACATCCACGCCTTTGCCATCGGTGATTTCCATCACGGCTTCTGCAAAGTCAGCTCGACGGGAATCGATGACGTGCTTCACGCCGAGGACGGACAACAGAGAGCGTTTGGCCGCGCTGCCAGCACTGGCGATGACTTCCGCGCCGAGATGATGCGCGATTTGGATCGCCGCCATGCCCACACCGCCTGCGCCGGCATGAACGAGCACGCGCTCGCCCGGTTGCAACTGCGCCACGGTTTTCAGCGCATGCCAGGAGGTCATGAAGACCACGGGCAGCGTCGCCGCCTCTTCAAACGACAGGCCGTCAGGAATGATGCGCACATCACCAGCCCTCGCCATGGAGTCCGTGGCGAGGCCGAACACGGCGAGGCCAAACACGCGGTCACCAGCTTTCACATGAGTGACGCCAGCACCGACGGTTTTCACCACGCCGGCCACTTCATCACCAAAGATGCGCGCATCGGCTGTCTCAGCGGGATAAAGCGCCAGCGCCTTGAGCACATCGCGGAAGTTCATGCCAGCCGCCTTCACATCGATCACCACCTCGCCTGCACCACAAGGTGGAAGTACGAAAGGCACGAGACGCAAGGCATCAAGCAGGCCGCGCTCGCGCGATTCGAGCCGCAGCGGCACGTTGCGATCCAATACCTGCTCTCTCGGCTCCAAACCGCGAGTGATGCGGCGGACATAACGAGCTTCGCCTCGGAAGGCGATCTCGCGTTCGGTGTCTTGTTGAAGTAGTTCATTCCAAAGCAGGGCGTTGTCCGTGGTCGCCGTTTCGGACGGCAGATCAATGCTGCGGCAGGTGAAGTTGTTGTGCTCATTGGCGATCACGCGCATCAGGCCGATGGTGGGGCTTTGAGCGAGAGAGATGACATTGTCGTGTCCGACGGCTTGGGCAGCGCGTGTGATGACATCCAAGTGCAGCTTGGCCGCAGGGCTGACAATATCGATAGCCTGTGTCAGATGGAACAAGGCATCGGTTCCGAGCATGGCGGCGCCAGGATCGCTTTCATCAAGGCTCCACAGGAAAACAAAGCGCTCAGGAGCTTCATCCGCACAGGCTTGCAGCAGTTTTTTCCAATCTTCCGGCGCTTCGGCTCGAAGGGTGAATGCATCGGCTCCTTCGGACTCAAAGGCAGTGCCGCGAAGCGCGATGCGGCAGCGCACGCCACTGAGACGGAGTTGTGTGGCGAGGTTTTCGCCAAGACCGGATGAATCGGCAAAGACGAGCCAAGACTTCTCGGCAGGCGCTTCGACAATGGCTGACGCAGTCGCGATTGGCTCGCTCCATGGCTTACGCGCCATGAGGCCGATGAGGCTTTCGCCGCCTTGGGATCGGATCAGACCGGAGAGCGAGGCGGTTTCGCTGAATCCGATCTCGCCGAGCACTTTCTGCCATTGCTCACGCTCCAGCAGAGGATGATGCGGACGCAGATCGCGGTCCGTAAAACGCCACCAACCGCTGGTGAGGCCGAAGACGGCGTTGAGCCACAAATGCGGCGTGGCGACATCGACAAAGAGCAAGCTGCCACCAGGGGCGAGAAGGTCATTGATGTGGCGAAGTGCTACGCGCACATCGCTCACGGCATGGATAACATTGGTGCCGAGAATGATGTCGAAGGAGCCGAGATCGAACTCCTGTTCGTTGCCGGGCTTTTCGAGATCGAAGGTATGAAACTCGACTTCGGGATATGCGGCCAGCTTTTGACGTGCTGCGGGGAAGAACGCGGCGGAGACATCGCTGAAGACATACGAATGCACGCCGCGCTCAATGAGCGGCAGCACCTGTGAGGCGAGGCCGCCGGTTCCTGCGCCGATCTCCAGAATGCGCAGTCCTCGACCTTCAGGAAGCTGTCTCGCCGCCTCTGCCACCGCACTGCCGATGGCGGCAAGCCAGGGACTCGTGACGAGGCCGTCGCCATAAAATTGATCGAGCAAATCAGCGCCGCCGCTGGTGAACAACACCTGCACGGCCTCCTTTTCGCCACGCATGATGGGACCGAGTTCCGCGCAGGTAGCACCGCAGAGCAAGGCCTCCGGCAGATGGCCTGGATACTTGCCGAGGCTCTCACTGAGCAGTTCAGACGCGGTGTCTGCGGCTGCGGTGAACTCGGGCGTGGTTTGATAGCCACCTTGTTCTTTGGTGAGCAGGTTCAATGACACCAAGTTGTCCGCGAGTTGCTCAAACGAGCGGTGCATGGACTCTGCCACGCTGAGCGACTCGGCGGTGAAGATTTCATCCTCGGTACAGCCAGCGCCCATGTCTCTGAGGCCGCTCGCGACTTGGGCAGCGGTGAGTTTGTCGCCTGCGGCACTCGCCGCATCCAGATTGCCACGGCCACGCATGTCGAGCACTTCATCCAGCGCATGCTGCGCCGCTTCATACAGACGACTCAATGCCACGGGGGCAGGAGAAGCGGCGCGAGGACTTGTGGGACGTTTTTCCCAAGCCACATGGTAAGTCACATCGCGGCCTTTGCCGGTTTTGCCGGTGCGTTTGGCTCCTTCCACGCTGATGGCGCGGAAGCCGTCGATGCGCACGCAGGGCTTGCCGAATTCGTCAAAGAGTTCGATGCCGCCTTCGACAAACTCATCGTTGGCCTGCTTCACACCGGCTCGCACGAGGCTGGATGCTCCGGGCGAACGCAGGAACAAGATGCGGGCAAAACGCACGGGGAGTCGAAGTCCAGCCGTGCGACCTTCAATCGTCGCGGCACCTGCGGAGAAGATTTGCAGCGCGCCATCAAAGAGCACGGGATGCAGCGGATACTCGGCAGCACGCGGCGCAATCGCAGCGCCTAATGATACACGACCTGAGGACTTGCCAGTGCCTGCGGACAGTTCGCGGATGGGACGGAATTCCTCGCCATAGCGCAGGCCCATGTCGGCCATGTGGCCGTAGAAGGTGTCGAGGCCGACGTTTGGCAAAGTGGATGTCTCCCAAGCCGACGTGGCGAAGGATGACTCGGTGCGCTCGCCGCGCATGGAGCCCACGACATGCGTGGACCACGAGGCTCCAGCTTCAAATTTGCTCTGAATCGAGAACGTGCGCTCCGTGAGATCATACGTCAGCTCCAGTAGCAGGCCGGACGGTGGATCAGGCAGGATGAGCGGTTTGCGGATCTCGAAGTCCTCAATGACGAAGGCTTTGCCCTCAAACAACTGCACACCGGCTTCGAGCACCATTTCGACAAATCCTGCGGCGGGAAAGATGATGAGGTTTTCGACACGGTGATCCTTCAAGAATGCCATGTGGCGATTATCCAGCCGTGTGATCCATGTCGGCGTGGCACGAGCGAGTCGGACATCGAGCAATCCGCGACCACCTGGCGCGAGACGGCCTTCGCGCATGTCGGCGGATTCATTCCACCAGCGCGCCTTGTCCCATGAATAGGTGGGCAGCGTGAGGAGGCGACGCGATGGCGTGAGCGCCTTGAAGTCGAGCACGACACCGGCAAGATGCAGATCCATCGCGGTTTCGAGCAAGGATTCATGCTCGCGTTCGCGTCGTGTCGAAGCCAGCACGGTGCTTTGGCCGAGGCATTCCTGAATGGAACGCACCAGGGCGGGATGTGCGCCGATTTCGAGCCAGGCATCGACACCGAACTCTGACAAGGCACCAATCGCTGAGGCGAACTCGACAGGTTGCCGCACGCCGCGCGACCAATGGCCCGCATCGCATGATGCGCCATCAAGACGTTGGCCTGTGACGGTGCTGAAGAAAGGAAGTGACTCTGCTTTTGGTGTGAGATCAGCAAGCGCTGCTTTCAAGGCATCCGCGGCAGGCTGCATCATCGCGTGATGGAAGGGATGACTGACTTGCAGGAAGCGAGCAAAGACACCTTTCGATTCCAGTTCGGCGGCGATGACTTCCAGGGAGGTCTTCAAGCCTGATAAAGTGAGGGAACGAGGGCCATTGAACGCGGCGATGCTCACCGTGCGATCGTGCTTGGCGATCACCGCACGAGCTTCATCGGGACTCATGCCGACTGCGAGCATGGTGCCGCCTGCTGCGGCGCATTCATCCATAAACCGGCCGCGCAGCACGATGATCTTCGCGGCTTGATCGAGCGTGAGGATGCCAGCGATGCATGCGGCGGCGACTTCACCCACACTGTGCCCGACGACAGCCGCAGGCTGAACGCCCCAGGACTGCCAAAGCGCGGCGAGCGCCATCTGCATGGCAAAGATCGCAGGTTGAGAGATCTCGGTGCGCTGCATCTGCGAGTGTGTTTCCGTGCGAGCGAGTTCATCGAGTAACGAGAACCTTGCATACGGATCCATCGCGAGCGCACAGGCCTCGATCCTGCGTTTGAAGACCGGCTCATGCTGCATGAGCTCACGGCCCATGCCCTGCCACTGTGGCCCCTGGCCGTTCATGACGAAGACAACACGCACCGCCGTTTCGGGACGCGGCGTGAAGGCGGTGCGCATGCGTGGACCGGGTTGTCCGGTCGAGAAGGCGCTGAGCTCCTGCACCATCTCGCCAATCGTGCGGGCGGTGAGCGCGAGGCGATGCGAATGATGATTCCGTCGCGCACCAAGCATGTAAGTGAGGTCTGGCAGCAGCGGCGAGCTGCCATTCAGCTTTGAATGATCATCCAACCACACGCTCAACTGCCAGGCCGAGGCCCGCAGTGCTTCCTCGGAACGAGCGGAGAGCGTCAAAGGCCACGCGCGGCTTGTGTCAGGTGTCACATGAGCCCGAGGTGCCAGCTTCGGTGCTTCCGAGAGGATCACATGTGCGTTGGAGCCGCCGAAGCCGAAGGAATTGATGCCAGCATGACGCGTGGCTCCGTTTCCAGGAAAGGTTTCGTTCGCCACTGGCATGCGCAATCTCAGCGCGGTGAAGTCGATGTGTGGATTTGGCGTGTCGAAGTGCAGACTGGCCGGAATGCGTCCGTGTTTGAGCACTAACGCGGCTTTGACAAGGCCTGCGACGCCGGAAGCGGTTTCCAAGTGACCTAGATTCGTTTTCACCGAGCCAATGACGAGCGAATTGGCCTCTGTGCGGTCGGCGCACAACGCTTCGGCGAGTGCGTGGGCTTCAATGGGGTCTCCCACGGCGGTTCCGGTGCCGTGCGCTTCGACGTAGCCGATTTGCGACGGTTTGACGCCAGCGATGACACACGCATCGCTCACGAGGCGTGCTTGTGCTTCAGGGCTTGGAAGAGAAATGCCATTCGTGTGACCATCGGAGTTCACTGCCGAGCCGACGATCACCGCATGGATCGGATCACCATCGGCAATGGCTTCAGAGAGCTTTTTCAAGAGCACCATGCCCGCGCCTTCACCGCGCACGAAGCCATTGGCCGAGGCATCGAAGGCCTTGCATTTGCCTTCAGGGGAAAGCATCCCGGCTTGCGAAAAGCCGATGAATCCATCCGGCGTGATCATGACGGTCACACCGCCCGCCATCGCTGTTTTGCAATGTCCGGCCAGGATGTGCTCGCAGGCCACATGCACGGCTGTCAGGGCAGAGGAGCACGCGGTGTCCATCGCGATGCTCGGTCCGGTGAGGTTGAGGCAATAGGAGATGCGATTCGCCGCGATGCTGTGGGCACTCCCTGTGGGTGTGTGTGCGCTGATGCCCGCACGATCTGTGGCGGTGTGTTGCAAGCCCTGGTAATCATTGTGCGAAATGCCGACGAAAACACCGATGTCGGTGCCTTTGTCGAGATCGAGCACCACACCCGCATCTTCGATGGCTTCGTAGGCGGTTTCGAGCAACAGGCGTTGCTGCGGATCGATGTAAGGTGCCTCTCGCGGCGAGATGCCGAAGAACTGCGGATCGAACTGATCAATACCATCAATGAAGCCACCGCGTTTGGCGACGGTCTTGCCAACGATGCCAGGTTCCGCGTCGTAGAAGCGCTCCACATTCCAGCGATCCGATGGCACATCGCCCACAGCCTCACGGCCTTCTTCGAGCAGCTTCCAGAACGACTCCGCATCATTCACCCCACCAGGGAAACGGCAGCCGATGCCAATGATCGCGATGCCCTCCTTGTTTGGCGTTGCAGGCGGTGGCGGCGTAGCAGGATGGGCGAGTGTGGGCATGTATAAAATGGGAAAGAGTTCACGGCCCCGCTGCATGAAGCCGCCATCACCGTTCGATCCGAATCAGGTGCGGGTTACCTAACTATCCGCCACGCTGTTCATACGCCATGGGGTGAAACCCTACCTGGGGTGATATGGGTTGCTTGTTGTACTCAAACTGAACGATAGCAGCCGCATGTGTGGCATAGCTGGCGTGATGGACCTGGCCGGTAGGCGAACGGTGTCCGAAGGTGTGGTCGAACGAATGGCGCGTGCGTTGATTCATCGGGGGCCGGATGAGGAAGGCTTTCTGCATCGGCCCGGTGTGGCGCTGGCTTCGCGGCGACTGAGCATTGTTGGCTTGGCGGATGGGCAGCAGCCGATGTGCAATGAAGACCAGAGTGCGTTCACGGTTTTCAATGGTGAGTTCTTCGATTTTCCCGAGAAGAGGTCGGAACTCATCGCACGCGGGCATCATCTGCACACGCACTGTGACACGGAGATCATCCCGCATCTGTGGGAGGAGAGCCATGAAGGCATGTTTGAGCGGATGCGTGGGCAGTTCGCCGTTGCTTTGTATGATGTGCATCGGCATCAGCTCACATTGGGACGGGATCGTTTCGGTATCTCACCGCTTTATTGGACGCGGCAGGGCGACTGGCTGCTGTTTGCTTCCGAAATCAAAGGGCTGTTGGCTTCGGGTATGGTTACGGCAAAGGCCGATCTGCGTGGGATTGATCACATCTTCACCTTTGGTGCGATGCCGGGGCCTGTGACGTGTTTTGAAGGCATCCAGTTGCTGCCTGCGGGGCGTTATTTGCAAATCACGCCGGGGAATGCAGAGCCGATTCAAGAACGTGCCTACTGGACGATGGATTTCCCGAATGAGGGTGATGAAGACCCCACGACTGATCCAAGCAAGCTAGTGGATGAGTTTGAGGATGTCCTGCTGAAGGCTGTGGACAAGCGGTTGCGGGCCGACGTGCCAGTAGGGGCTTATCTCTCGGGCGGACTGGACTCCAGCATGATCGTGGCGATGGCCTGCAAGCTCAAAGGCACCGCCATCAACACCTACACGATCCGCGTGGACGATCCGAAGCTCGATGAACTCAGTGCGGCGAATAGCACGGCCAAGTACATCGGCACGAAGGCACCCATCGTGCAGGAATTTCGCGCCAGCGATGCGCTGGACATGTATCCGCAGCTCATCCAAGCCGCCGAGGCACCCGTGATCGATACCTCGTGCGCGGCGTTGCTCATGCTGGCGAGGCGGGTCCATGCCAACGGCCAAAAAGTGGTGCTCACGGGCGAAGGCGCAGACGAATGGCTGGCAGGGTATCCGTGGTATAAGATCGCGAAGATCTTCAATGCCATGGATGTCATTCCCGGCCTGCGATTGAGCGACATGGCGAGGCGTGGCTTTCTGCGGCTGAACAAAGTGCCGCACTACCCAGCCGATAGCCGAAAAATGTGGGAAGATGCTGTCGGCGGACCGAATGCATGGATTGACAGCTACGGCGTGCTGGCGCTCTCGAAACTTCGTTTCTATGGCGAGCCGATGTGTGAGGTTTTAGCGGAAGCACGGCCCTGGGAAGGTCTTGGCATCGATTTGGATCGTGCCAAGCGTTGGAGTCCGCTGAACCGCAGCTTGTGGGTCGGTGCGCGGGTCACGTTGGCTGGACATCTGCTGCAAGCGAAGGGAGATCGTGTGGCGATGCATTCCTCGGTAGAGGTGCGCTATCCGTTTCTCGATGAAGATGTGTTCGACTTCACGGCGAAGCTGCATCCGCGTTGGAAGCTAAATGGCTTTCGCGACAAACACCTCCTGCGCCTCGTTGCCGAACGCTGGCTGCCAAAAACGATCGCTCGCAGGCACAAGGTGATCTTTCGTGCGCCGCTGGACAGCTTCCACATTGATCCTGAGCCGAAGTTTGTCGGCGAACTGCTCAGCGAAGAGTCACTGCGCCGCACGGGCTACTTCGATGTGGCTCAGGTGCGGCATTGGCGGAAGGCGTTTCGTGAGCTGAGAGTCGGCTCATTGCTTCGGCTGTCGGTGGAGATGGGATTGGCGGCGGTCGTGGCGACGCAGCTTTGGCATCACACGTTTATTGATGGGACGCTGGCGGATTTGCCGACTTTGGTTGTGAAGTGCAACTCAGAAACGATGAGCGTGGCAGATGGACTTCGTCCGGTGCGGCCTGCGGATCAGAATGGGTGGTGAAGTTGGGAACGAGTTGGAAAACTCGTTCTACGTTCACGGCAGCTTCGCCAGAGAATCGCGACCACGTTGCTTGAGTTCGGGGTCGTCGTGCTCGGTGTTTGGCATGGCCAGACCCTTTTCGATGAATAGGCGTGCTTCGGCATTTTTGCCCATTTGAGCGTAGGTGCGGCCTAGTTCGATGTAGTTGCGGAGGCGGTTAGGGTTGATGGCGATAGCTTTGTCAAAGCATGCCACGGCGGCCTCGTTGGTGGTGGTGGGAAGCTTGCCATAAATGAGGCTGCCGAGGGCACGCTTGACGCTGCCGACATTGGCGAGCGCTTGATGCCAGCGACCGAGCACATGCCAGGCGACGTCGTTGCGTGGATCGAGGCGGATGGCTTTATCGGCACCTGCTTTGATGCGTGGGGAGGCTTCCACCTGCTCCTTGCTGCCCTGTAGTGGCAACATCTTGCCGTAGGTGATGGCGGGGGAGAGTTGGGCTTCCGAATCGTTCGGCGCGAGGGCGGCAGCTCGCAGCCCATAAGTGAGGGCGATAGCGCCGAGGCGGAGCTTCTCCGTGTCCGGTGAGGCATCGGTCATGAGGTGTCGATACTGCCGTGCGATGCGAAGGAGCAGCGGCACGTTTTGCGGATCGAGCTTTTCGGCCAGGAGGTAGTGTTGGAGTGCCTTGGAAGCCTGGAAGGTGCGATCAAAGCGATCGCCAAGGACCATGAGGTCAGTTGCGGTTTGAGCGTGGCTTGCCGTGCAGGTGAGCAGCAGGGCGGTGATGATCAGGGAAAGGCGCATGAGGTTAGGATTTGGTTTCGATCAAGCGGCCTGCATTCAGGAGTTTAGCTTCGCTGAACCGGGAGCCGATGAGTTGCAGGCTGGTGATAGGAGTGGTTTTGCCTTTGGCAGGCATGTGGATCGGCAGCGCCAGGGCAGGATTGCCGGCAAAGTTGACCGCCACGGTGTTTTGCATGTCGAAGACCCGCCATTCAAACACGGCGTCGGAACCCCAGAAGGGCATTTTGGGTGGTAGTCCCTGCAAAGTGGGCACAGCGATGAAATCGACCTGTTTGAAGACTTGGCGGAGGTCACGCTGCCATGCGGTTTTGCGTTTCAGCGCGGCTTTATAGTCGCCGTTGTAGTCCAGCTCGCCGGACATGATCACGAGTTTGGTCAAAAGGCTCACCCCCTTCTGATTGGCATATTTTTGATCGTTTTGCCAGGTGTCGGCCAGTGCCACGACCTTGCCGTCTTTTTCCGCCTGCTTCCATTTGGCTAGGAAGCTTTTGTCGAGCTTGATGATTCTGAAGTGCTTGGCCTTTAGCTCGGCGTCGATGGCTTGGTCGATCTCAGCGGCTGTGCCATCGAGATACAGCCTGCCGATAGTGATTTGCCGAGCGGTAGGCTGGTCGGCCTTGGCTTGTCGATAACGTGCGGCGAAGCCTCGCTGCAATAAATCCATGCCTTGGACCAGATCGCGGATGTTTCTGGCCATGGGGCCGACGGTGTCCAAGTGCTTCGGCGAGATGGGAAAGACGCCTTGAGTCGAAACGATGCCAAAAGTCGTCTTTAGGCCATAAACGCCGCAGCAGGCCGCCGGTACACGGATCGAGCCGCCGGTGTCCGTGCCGAAGGCTACATCCGCCATGTCCGTGGCCACCGCCATGGCCGAACCGCTCGATGAACCTCCTGGGATCACTTCGTTTTTGCCATCGAGGCGGCTTTTCGGGGTGCCAAAGTAACTGTTCTTGCCGGAAACCGTCACCGCAAACTCGGTGAGATTTGTTTTCCCCACGATCTGCACATTGCGTTCCCGGGCCAGCGCCAGAAGCGGCGCGTCCCGCGCCGCTGGCGCACTGTTCTTCGAGACATATTCAGATCCTGCCGAGGTGACCCGGCCCTGCATGTCGATGTTGTCTTTGACCGCCAGCCTCAGACCGGTGCTGCCCGTAGGGGGCGGCCAGTAGGCGATGAAAGCGTGTTCGCGAGAGCGCTTCACCTGCCGTTGTTCTGAAGATGCGCAGCCATTGAAAACACACGCCATTAGCGCCAATCCGATTGTGCTATTGAGGCGGTTATTCGTCATATTGAAGCCAGCATGACGGTCCGCGCCTAAACAACAATGGGGTGAACACTCCATTGATCCGAGCTGCGAATCGCGAGTGCGGCAGGTCCGCGCGGTCCATGCCACTCAGTGACTCCGCCGACGCTCGGATCGTGAGCTCGCAAAGGGTTCTGTGAGGAATCGGGTTTCACCCCATGGAAGATGACATGGGCGCTCCCTAGCTTGCCTCCGTTGACAAGAAATCTGGTCATCAAAACCAAACCCAAACAAACCACCCATGAAAAACACCTCCATCACACGTTTCTCCTCCAGCACGCTCGCCTTTTGCGTGGCGCTGATCTTTGCCTCGAATGGCATGTCGGCAGACAAAGACACCCTGAACGCGGCTGACGTCAAATTTGTCAAGAACGAAGCAGCCGCAGGAATGGCTGTCGTCAAACTGGCTGGACTTGGCGCACAGAAAGCCGTTCGTACGGACGTCAAGGCCTTCGCTGAGATGCTCGTGACCGACCACACCAAGGCCAACGAGGAGTTGACCAAGCTCGCAGCGGTCAAGGGCGTGGATCTCTCCGCCGTCATCGACCCCAAGTATGCTGAAACCTTCCAGAAGCTGGAAAAGACGGAGAGCGCGGACTTCGACAAGGAATTCCTCGCCGAGGTGACCAGCGGCCACAAAAAGTGCGTGAGCAACTTTGAAGAAGCTGCCAAGGACTCCAAAGACAGCGATCTGAAAATGTGGGCGGAGAAAATGGTTCCCGCTCTCAAAACCCATCTCGAACAGGCCAAGGAACTCGCTTCCAAGTAACCTGACAGGAAGCGCGGTTGCGCGGATGGCCGATCGGGAGACGGTCGCCGCGCAACCCACTTCAATTTCCCCCCAAAACCAACAAAGCCGGTCTAAACCGCCGGTTTGACTGTGACAGTGAGGCTGACTTCAGCCTGCTGTCACAGTTTTTGTTTGGCCGTATGCCGTGGCAGCATGCATAGCCATAGACTCAGCCTTCTTGATGCCACCAGGGCCATTTGGACCAATCCACCGCCGTTGGCAGGATGTGTTTGGCTGGTTCTGGAGTGTGGGAGTCAGCGGCGGTCGAAGAAATCGAATCGTTAGGTGAAGGTGATGCTCATGTTGGTGCCCCACTCTGAGAGTGTCCTCTGGTTGCAATGTCATCTTCGCCGAGTCGGGTTTCACCCCATGGCATATCAACTTCGGCCTTTTTAACATGGTGGCGTGAGCGAGTTCACGCCGACGAGCGATTCCACCCCAGCAACAGTCACCACGCTCGATCTGCCGACCAAACAGGCGGTGGATGAAGTTTTGCTACCGCAGCGCGTGGAACTGCACATTCCTTGGGTCACATTCATCCAAGTGGCGGCTGTGCTGCTGACCTCTTATGCCGTTTATGTGCTGTGGTCGCTGCTGCTGCTGGTTTTTCTGGCCTTTTTTCTGGCCGTGACTCTGCATGCTTTTGTGGACTGGCTGGATGGCAAAGGGCTGCGGCACTGGGCCAGCCTGCTGATCGTGATCGGCGGACTGCTGACGGTGATTGGCGTCGGCATCGCGCTCATCATTCCCGCTTTGATTGAGCAGGTAGCTGCTTTCAGCAAAAACCTGCCACAACTGCATGAGGATGCGATCAATCAGCTCCCCGTGGGTAATGTCATTCGAGAAGGCATCCAGAGTCTGCTGGATAGTGCTAATTGGACGGAGGCGAGCAACTGGTTCGGTCATTTCGTGTCCGCTGGTGGCATCGCACTCGGAGGGATCTCGCAAATCGCGCTGTTGCTGGTGATTGCGATTTATCTGCTGATTGACGGGCGCAAGACCTTTGACTGGGTGCTGGCCTTCTTCTCTCCGCTCAAGCGTCGGAAGCTGCGCATCACGGCGAATGAGGTCTCGCAGGTGATTTTTGGTTATGTCTTCGGCCAAGTTGTCACCTCGCTGCTGGTGATGGTGTACTCCTTTGCCTTGCTGTGGCTGTTGCATGTGCCGGGAGCGCTGATGCTCGCGTTCCTGGCGGGCCTTTTCGACATTCTACCGATCCTCGGCTTCTTCATCGCCACCGCGCCTGCCTTTTTGCAGGCGCTGAGCGTGTCACCGCAAACGGCGGGCCTCGTGCTTGCTTTGTACCTGCTGTTTCAACTGGTGGAGAACTACCTCATCGTGCCCATGATCTATGGCAAAAACCTGCGTGTCTCAACGCTCACTGTGCTGCTTGGCTTGCTGGCTGGAACCATGCTCGCTGGCATTCCTGGGGCGCTCGCCGCGCTGCCCGTGATCGCTTCCTATGCCGCGATCGAGCGCATCTGGCTGAAACCCTTCCTGCGGGATGGTGTCTCTGAAAAACATGAGCTGCAAAAAGACCAACATTTTGGGGGCAAGGACTGACTTTCATGTTCAAAGCCTGCATTCCACTTTTGAAAGAGACGTTCCGCCAATGGGACGCCCACCGCGTGCCCAAGATGGGTGCGGCGCTGTCCTTCTACACGGTCTTCTCGCTGGCACCGCTGGCGATTCTCGTGCTGTCACTGCTCAGTCTTGCGGTGGAGCGCAGCGCGGCACGCGCGGAGATCGTGGGGCAGTTTAGAAATTTTGTCGGCAAGGAGGGGGCGGAAGTGATGGAGATGATCCTCACGAAGACAGGTGCGGAGCAGCATGGCATCCTCGGCACGGTGCTCGGCTTTGTGGTGCTGCTGATTGGTGCCTCGGGTGTGTTTGGAGAGCTGCAGGACTCGCTGAACCAGATCTGGAACGTATCCTCGAAGCGCCATCCGGTTTTCATTCTGGTGAAGGAGCGTGTCTTCTCCTTTGCGATGGTGTTCGTCATGGGCTTTCTCATGCTCGTCTCGTTCATGTTCTCTGCCGCCGTTGCTGCGGCTGGAAACTACCTGCATGGCCGACTTCCCGGCTTGGATGGCCCTTGGGAATGGGGCAATGCGGTGATCTCCCTGCTGGTGATCGCACTGCTGTTTGCGATGATCTTCCGCCTGATTCCAGACACCCGCATCGCCTGGGGAGATGTTTGGCTCGGTGCCGCGATCTCTGCTGGACTGTTTGTGCTGGGGAAGTTCGTGCTTGGCTTTTACTTCGGGCGCAGTGCGCTGGCGTCTAGCTACGGCGCGGCGGGTTCTCTCATCATCATCCTGGTCTGGGTGTTCTACTCCGCGCAGATCCTGTTCTTCGGCGCAGCCTTCACTCGGGTCTATGCCCTACAACTGGGTTCACATCGAGCGGTTGAAGATGTGGTCACCGCCAGTTGAGTGTCTCCTGCCTGCATGACATTCGAAATCGCTCTACTGTTCAGCATTGTAGTGGCTGCGTTGGTGCTCTTTTGGTGGGATCGCTTCTCGCCGGACATCATCGCGCTGGGGGTGCTGCTCTCACTGGCTCTCACCGGTTTGGTTCCTGCGGACAAAGCCTTTGCGGGCTTTGGCAGTGACACAGTGATCATGATTCTCGGTCTTCTGATACTCACGGCTGCCTTGCAACGCACGGGGATCGCGGACCTAGCGGGCAGGGCGGTGCTGCTGCGTGCGGGGAATGATCCTAACCGTCTGCTGATTGCGGTGATGGTCACCACGGCCACTCTGAGCGCCTTCATGAGCAACACAGCGGCCACGGCGCTGTTCGTGCCGGTGGTGTTCGGCATCGCCAAGAAATCCGGTATCAGTCCGGGGCGGCTGCTCATGCCGCTGGCGTTTTCCTCCATCCTGAGCAGCTCGGTCACGGTCATCTCGACCTCGACCAATCTCGTGGTGAGCGGCATGATGACGCGCTATGGCATGCCGCCCATCGGCATGTTCGAGCTGGCGGCGGTTGGAGTGCCCATCTCCATTGTCGGCCTGCTTTACATGTATTTCATCGGACGCCGCATGATTCCTGAACGCGCTGCGCTGGATGAGCATGACGCGGACTTTGCCGCCAGGCCCTACCTGAGCGAGATCGTCATCCAGCCGGACTCCAGATTCGACGGCAAGACGCTGGAAGAGGCTAGGATAGGGCAAATGCTGGGCCTCACGGTCATCAGCATCATTCGTGAAAAGAACGCCCGTCTTCAGGCTCATGCGCGTACTGTGCTGGAGGCTGGCGACGTACTGCTCGTGCAAGGCAGCCAAGAAGACATCCTCAAGGTCAAGGATACGGGCGGCATGGAGATCAAGGCAGATGTGAAACTCTCCGATCCCGAGCTATTGGACAGCGAGAGCGCACTGGCGGAGGCCATCGTGCTGCCCGGCTCATCTCTCATCGGCCGCACGCTCAAAAATCAGCGTTTCAGCGAGCGCTATAACCTTCAGGTGCTGGGCATCAATCAACGCGGCGTGAACGTGGTGCAAAAGATGAGCCTCACACCCGTCAAGCTCGGCGACGTGCTGCTGCTCCAGGGACGGCGCGAGCGCATCGCCGCGCTGGGAGGAGAACGCGCGTTTCACATCCTGGGACCGCTGGGTTCCATGGAGGAAGTGCGTCCGCGGCGCAGCCATGCCGTGCTGGCGGTCGGCATTTTCGTCGGCGCCATCGTGCTGGCCGCGTTCAATGTCACTTCCTTGCCCGTGGCGGTCATGCTCGGAGCGTTGCTGGTGTTTGCCACTGGCTGCATCACGCCGGAGGAGGCCTATGGTGCCGTTGAATGGAAGGCCATCATGCTGATCGGTTCCATGCTGACTTTAGGTGCGGCGATGGATCACACGGGCGCTGCGGCGTATCTGGCCGGGCAAATCGTCGCGCTCGTCGGGGGCGCTGGGCCGCTGTGGCTGCTCAGCGGGTTCTTTGCGCTTACCGTGTTGCTCACGCAGCCGATGTCGAACCAGGCCGCCGCGATTGTCATCATTCCGATTGCCATCCAAACCGCAGTGCTGGCAGGTCTTGATCCGAGACCCTTTGCCATCATGATCGCGGTGGCGGCTAGTTGCTCCTACCTCACGCCTTTGGAGCCTTCCTGCCTCATGGTGTATGGACCAGGACGATATCGGTTCTCGGACTTCGTGAAAGTCGGCTCGTTGCTCACCGTGCTGATCTACCTCATCGCCATCACGCTGGTGCCGCTGGTGTGGCCGCTGCGTTAGTGGCTTGGTGAAACCTTTCGGCGTGGGAAGTCAGAGGTGAGAAGTGACGCCTGCGACAGTGCCAGTTCGAACATCTGACTTTTAACTTCTTGCTCGTTCTTTCATGGTTATTCAACAGGCTGCTAAGCGGTGAAGTGCAGGTCATCGGCGACGCTCTGATCCCGGCGCTCTGCGCATTGATGCAGATGCCGCACGTCCATGTCACGCGGATGTGCTCTCGATTTGAGCGCTGCTCTGGTGATGGCGGCGTTCTCCGCGTCATGCAGGTCTTGACCTTCAACGGAGCATTGCATCAGGAAACGTCCTGTGATGAGGTGGTGGATGCTGGCCTGGTAACTCATGATTTTGATCCGGTTCAGACATTGCCGGGAGTTTTTTGAGCGCTCCCAGCACTGCTGGTTTCGTGGAGATGAATTGGTGAATTAATAGCGGCGGCGATTGTCGCGTTGATCGTAGTAGCGGTCATTGGGCTGATCGCGTGAGCCGCCGATCAGATTTCCGCCCAGAGCGCCGAGGCCAGCTCCGATGGCCGCTCCTTCGAGGCCACGCCCGCTCTGGCTGCCGATGATGCCGCCCACGCCCGCTCCCCCCAGGGCACCGATGACGGTGCCGGTGCGTGCGTTGGGGCTGTTTGAGCAAGAGACCACTGAAAGTGATGCGAGAAGTGTTCCGAGGACGAGTGTTTTCATGGTGGTGAGCTAGCATCAGTTGCTTCTTTGCCACCATGGGGTGTTTCCCCCAACTTTGGAATCTTGGAGCAGTTCAGCCGCATCGTTACATGACAAAAAGTCCCGTGCTCTTGCGGGCACGGGACTGTGGGATCAAAGACGGCAGTGTCCGCCAGTCTTTTTACTTTGTTCGCACCACCAGTACACGGCGGTCCATTTGCATCTCAGCCTCGTTCCCCTGGGGATACATGGGGAAGCTCTCGCCGTAGCCATGGGCGCTCAGCATGCTGGCGGGCACGCCGTAGCGCTGGGTGAGCTCGTCATACACGCGCTGAGCGCGTGCCGCCGACAGTGTCACGTTGTATTCGTTTGTGCCATCCGTGCTCGTGTGGCCCTCAATGTCAAAGACGGTGCCGACCTCGGTTTTGCTGATTGCGAGAATCACGCCAGCAACCTGCTGCAGTGCGTTGCGTGACTCATCGTCGAGCAGGTCGGAGGTTTCCTTCACAAAGAGCACAGGCAGCGTCACATACGGTAGCTCGCGGCTTTGGCCCTGGTCTTCCACGATCACCACGCTGCGCTCGGAATTGTACACGCGGCGCGCCTGCCCGGGAGTGTCCACGACGGTCGTGGTTTTGGTGGTCTTCAGCGCTGTCTGTGGCGTGGCGGTGAGGACGACCACCTTGGGTGCCAAGGATAACTGACGCTGCACCACAGCGGAATCCAAGGTGCGAACGACGATGGACTGCGGCTGAACCACGACGACACTCGCCGCAGGAGGCGATGCGGGGACGACGGTGACCTGGGCAGGCAAGGGGAGCTGTACTAGGCAGAGAATGGAGAGTAGAAGGGTGGTGTTTTTCATGAGGGTTGGATGTGTTTGGATTTTCGTTCGCAAAGCCATCCATCGTTGGTTCGCTAAGCCGCAGCCATGGGGTGAAACCCGACTTGGATCAGGCATCTGCTGTGAGCAGTGGGAATTTCTTGAGCAGGGCAAGGGTGGGGTTACACCCCATGGCGGAGGGGGAGCGAGCTGCACAGGTTGGAAGCCTATGAATGAAGTTCCTCCCTCACCGCCCCTTGATTTTTCCGTCCGGCGCACTCTTGGCGATCTCAAAGAATTCGCCCGCCGCGAGCCAGCCCAGGCAGTAGCCGCCGCCATCGGCGTGGGACTGCTCATCAACCTGCTGCCATCGCGAATGGTCACCGGCACGGTGGCCATCGTGGGTGCCGCGCTTGTGCGCCCTGTGCTTCTTTCCCTTGGCGTTACCAAGGCGATGGAACTTTGCTGCCAAAAATCTCCTCAACAAATCCAGCCATGAATACCCCCACACTTCCAGACATCGCCGCTGATGCCCAAGCCGCCATCCAACCCGTTTTGAATGCCTGCGCTAAACCCGTCGCCCAAGCAGAGCAATACATGCGCCAGCATCCTGGCGGCACGTTGCTCGTGGCCGCAGGTCTCGGCATCGCCGCCGTGCTTCTGGCCCGTGCTTTGACACCACCGCCACGCAGCCGCGCTTTGCGCCTGCTTGAAGACATCCAGCACCGGCTTTCCAGTCTTGGCGAAGACGGGGCACAAGCGGTTGGTCGTGGCATGAGCAGTCTTGGAGACATCCATCTTGACCGCTCCTTCGACACGATCACCCGCAAAGTGAAGGGCCTGTTTCATTGAAATGATCTTTTCCGTGAACGGCCATCACGGTTGCAGCGGCCTGGTGCAAACCAGGCCGCTTCTCTTGGGTGCGGCCTGTTTCGCAGTAGGGTTACACCCCATGGTGATGCTTTTGGCCTGCGCTTAACATCCAGGCCATGAAAAACATCCTTCGCACATCACTCGGGGCACTGCTGCTCACCACCAGCCTACTGTTCGTCTCCAGTTGCGAGACCAACCATTACGACGATCCCAAACGTGGCAGCACCATCACCACGACTACGGAGGAAACCACGCTGAGCACTCCGTTCACGAACGCGCCCATGTCCAGCACCACGGAGACGCAGACCACTCGGACTTATTAGTCCGCGTTCGTCACATGAAATCGGTCAGGCGAAAGCCTGACCGCTTTTTTTTCGCTGAAAGTCATGCGGTAGGGTTACACCCCATGGCAGCGGTATGCCCGGCGGGCCTAAGGTAAGCCCTATGACAAAACTCGAAATCAAAGGCGACTGGAACATCATCAAAGGCAACCTCAAGCAGAAGTGGGCCAAGCTCACCGACGACGACCTTCAGTACATCGAAGGCAAGCAGGAAGAGCTGCTCGGA
>JBIKYB010000136.1:0-13066 GCA_044355475.1 Prosthecobacter sp. | reverse complement strand
GTGGCTATCCTTCGTCATCACACCAACCAGCGGCATGACGCAGTAGTACGGCGTCCTGTCAAAACTGAAGTCCTCCACCGGCAACACGCCGCGATGATGCGGCATCTGCTGCATGGCGCGGAAGGCCGTGGCCAGCGCCTTGCGGTTGATGCCCATCGAACTGAAGACCTTCACCGCGCAGGCCTTGCCGTGGGTGGAGACCGCCCGGTAAACCGCGCCGCACCGTCCGCTACCGACCAGGTCCTGCAATTCATGTCCGGCAATTTCGGGCAGACTCATGCGTGCTTCAGTGGTCTCTAGGAGTGGAGGGTTGGAACCGGACGCCGACCACAACAGGTTGGTGTGATGGCGAGGGGCTGGTACGATGGGGGCGGAATGCAAAATCTCAAATCTCAAATGCCGCTTTGCAAAAATCGCGTGCCACAAATGCCAGCACGTCCATGCTGACTCCACGCAGCATGAAAAACCCGAAACCGACCGCGCATCGTGCCGAGATCGAGGCCATCTACGCCGAACTGGAGCGCCGTCCCCTGCCCCGCCAGTGCGAGATGCGCACAGGCTGCTGCCATTTCCGCATCGCAGGCCATACCCCACTGCTGACACGAGGCGAGGCGCTCCATGCCGCCGACGGCGTGCGCCGCAGCGGCCGCAAAGCCCTCAAACCCCACCCTGAGGGTGCCTGCCCGCTTTTGGGGCGCGATGGCCGCTGCACCATCTACCAGCACCGCCCCTTCGGCTGCCGCACACACTTCTGTGCCGAAGCCGGCGGCATGTACCCGCGCAAACACGTCGCTGATCTGATCCAGCGCCTCGAAGCCCTCGACGAACGCCTCGGCGGCCACGGCTCACGACCGCTGGAGGCGGCGGTGAGCGCGGCGTTGGCGGAAAAGTAGCTTCAATCGGCAATCGAAGCCGAACGTCCCTCGGGATTCGACTTCACGGAGCTGCCGACTCCTGCGCCTGCTTCACGCTTTCAGGGCTCAATTTCGCCAACGGATAGGGCACTTCGGCACCGTTCGCGGGCATGCGCAGCACCACGTTCTCTCCATCCAGACGCACAAAGCCAGCGCGGATCGTTTTACCTTCCAGGTTCGTCCAACTCATGATCGGCGGGAGGTCTTTTTTCGGTGCAGCGGCCACCATGGGCTTCGTGCCGTCGCTTTTCTCAAAACTGGCCCCCTCGGTGATCCAATCGGTGATTTTTTTGATGTCCCCGTTGGAAAGCTGGTCCTTCGGCGGCATGTGCCGCTCATGGTCGGGGTTGGCGATGACTTCCAAAAAGTGACTTTCCCCCGGTTTGCCTGGGCGGATCTGCGCCACGTCGTTGTCGGCGATGTCGAGCTTGAAGGTGTCCAGCTCATCAAACACAAAGCCGCCTTTGCGCTTGCCGGTCTTCTCGCTGTGGCATTCGTAACAATTCTTTTCCAGGATCGGCTGGATGTCTTTTTTGAAATCCACCGCGACAGCGG
Source organism: Prosthecobacter sp. (assembly GCA_044355475.1). Classification (GTDB taxonomy): domain Bacteria; phylum Verrucomicrobiota; class Verrucomicrobiia; order Verrucomicrobiales; family Verrucomicrobiaceae; genus Prosthecobacter. The sequence continues at coordinate 11,597 of JBIKYB010000136.1, read as the reverse complement.
AACACAGGAACAAGAGGGGAAGCGAGAGGCGAAGCAGGATCATGAGGCGCGTTGGGAGTCCGCTGAGAACGTGCCACCCCGCTTTTCCTTAGCCAGCAAGTTCTTCCCGTGGCATGAACGTCCCATGCCTCCCCAGCGCACCGTCACCGAAACCACCCCGCTCCTGCCCTTTCTTTTCGAAAATTGGCCGGACATGAAACGCACCCGCATCAAACAATGTCTGAAATTCGGCAGCGTCCGCGTGAATGACCGCGCCATCACCCGTCACGATCACGCGCTCAAGCCCGGGGACAAAGTGACCATCAAAGTCGAGCGCGTGGCACGGAAAGCCGCTGCCCCGCTGCCATCCGGTTTAAACATCGTGCACGAGGACGAGTCCATCATCGTGCTCGACAAGGGCGCAGGCTGGCTCACCGTCGCGCTCGATTCCGGCAATGGCCGCACCGCCTACGCCGCGCTCACCGACCACGTCCGTGCCACCGACGCCCGCAACCGCGTCTGGATCGTCCACCGCCTCGACCGAGACACCTCCGGCCTCATCGTCTTTGCCAAAACGCAGCCCGTGAAACGCGTGCTCCAACAGAACTGGCACAAGTTCGACAAAACCTACCTCGCCGTAGTCGAAGGCATCCTGAAACGCGATTCCGGCACCCTGCGCTGCCATGTTAACGAGGAATTCTCCCTGCGCGTCCGCAGCGTCCCGCCCGATGACGACACCCGCGAGGCCATCACCCATTTCAAGGTGCTCAAACGCAGCCACAACACGACGCTCGTCGAATTGAAGCTCGAAACCGGCCGCCGTCATCAGATCCGCGTCCACCTCTCCGACATGGGCCACCCCATCGTCGGCGACAAACCCTACGGTGCCGTGACCGACCCCGCCAAACGCCTCGGCCTGCACTCCAGCGAGCTCCGCTTCATCCATCCAGTGAGTGAAGAAAAAATGGTCTTCACGCTGCCGCTTCCGAGCGTTTTAATGAAACTGATCTAAACCCTCCATGAAAACCTCATTCCTGCTCCTCGCCTCCTTTGTCTCCTTCGCTCAAGCCGCCGACTGGCCGGAGTGGCGTGGGCCGGACAAAAACGGCATTTCCTCAGAAAAACTGGCCGGGACAGAGGTGAAGGAGCTTTGGAAGGCTCAAATTGGCATCGGCTTTGCGGCTTTCACGGTGGCGGATGGGCGGGTTTTCACCTCGGGGCATGCGGATGGCCAAGACACGGTGTTTTGCTTCGATGCGGTGACAGGTAAGGAAGTTTGGAAGCACAGCTACAAGGCCGAGTTGGGCGATAAATACTACGAAGGCGGCACGTCGGCGGGTCCGGTGATCGAGGGGGACAAGGCGTGGCATTTGAGCCGCTGGGGTGATCTGATTTGCTTCGAGGCAACGACGGGTAAGATCGTGTGGCAGAAGAATTTCCTGGCGGAGACAGAGGCGGAGATACCGGAGTGGGGTTTCTCCGGTTCAGCCCTGATTCATGGCGCAAATTTGATCCTGAACATCGGCCAAAACGGCGCGGCGTTTGAGAAGGCGACCGGCAAACTCGTGTGGAAGTCGGAGGCGGACACGGCGGGCTATTCGACGCCGCATTTGATCACGGTGAACGGCAAGGAGCAGGTCGTACTGAGCACGCGGCGTGCTTACAAAGGCGTCGATCCGAGCAACGGCACGGTTTTGTGGGAGCACACCTGGAACACGAGCTACGGCGTGAACGCGGCTGACCCAATTCTCAGCGGCACAAAGCTGTTCATCTCGTCCGGCTACAACAAAGGCTGCGCGGTGCTCGATCTGGCCTCTGCGGAGCCTTCGGAGGTCTGGCGCAGTCGCGTGATGAAGAACCAGTTTAACTCCTGCGTGCTGATCGACGGTCATCTCTACGGCAGCGACGGCGACTACGACAAACCGAACACGTTTAAGTGCATCGACTTCGCCACCGGCACGGAAAAGTGGAATGCGGCCGACCTGGGTTTTTGCTCGCTGATGGCTGCGGACGGCAAATTGATCGTTTTGAGCGCCAAAGGTGAGCTGATCATCGCGAAGGCCGATCCGGCGAAATTTGAGCCGATCTCCCGCACGAGTATTTTGAGTGGTCGCTGCTGGTCGATGCCGGTTTTGGCGAATGGACGGATTTACGCACGCAATGCGGCAGGCGACATGGTTTGCGTGAGCGTGAAGTGATGGAAGTAGATTCGACTGGCAGTCGAATCCGCGTGACCCAAAGACTTCGATTGCCAATCGAAGCTACGACCCGCCGCCCATGGCTTTGTGGATGCGGACCCAGGCGGCGGTGGCACGAGTGCGGCTGAGGACGATGTCGTTTTGGGCGTTGAGGGCGACGCGTTCGGCGTCGAGGACGGTGAGGAAGTCGGCGACGCCGTCTTGATAACGCTGACGGGCAAGCGTGGCGGCTTCGCGGGCGCTGGCGGCGCTGGCTTCGAGGTGGCGGAGGCGCTGGCGCTCGCGGTCGTAGCTGGTGAGGGCGTTTTCGACTTCTTCGAGGGCAAGGAGGACGGTTTGTTCGTAGGTCGAAAGGGCGGCGTCGGCGCGATGGCCGGCGGCTTTGATCTGCTGACGCACACGACCGAGGTTTAGGAAGGCCCAACTGAATCGCGGACCGAAGCTGTAGGCTGGTGAGCCATATTGATTGAGGCTGGCGAGGGTTTGACCTTCGAGATTAAGGCGTCCGCCGAAGGTGACGCGTGGGAAGAGATCGGCGGTGGCGATGCCGATTCGCGCGGTGGCAGCGGCGAGGGCGTTTTCGGCGATGCGGATGTCGGGGCGCAGTCGGAGCAATTCAGCGGGTTTAGCGATGGCGACGCTCGATGGCACAGCGGGTTGTTTGAGAGCTTTTTGGAGCTGTGAGCGCAGTTCGGAGGGATTGCGCCCGCAGAGCACGGCGATGCGATGGATGGCTTTGGCGACGCTTTCCTCGTAAGTGGGGATTTGGGCCTGCGTGGCGTTCAAAAGGGCGTTGGCACGGGCGACATCGAGCTGGGTACCGCGTCCGCCTTTGAGCGAGGCTTCGGCGATGCGCAGGGCTTCGCTTTGATTGCCGGCGTTTTCTTGCGCGACGGCGAGCTGGGCCTGGGCACCACGGAGTTCGAGGTAGTTGATGGTGACCTCGGCTTGCAGCGTGATGAGAAGGTCCTGCACGTTGGCCTCAGCGGCGGCGCTGGTGGCTTTGGCGGCCTTCACGCTGTTACGGACGCGTCCGAAGAGATCGAGTTCGTAGTCGGCATCGAAACCGGTGCGCCAGGTATCGACGGTGCGGCCACGGAAGGCGGCGTTCATTGAGGCACCGAGCTGCGTTGTTTCATAAGTGCTGCTGGAGGTGACGGTGGGCGCGAAGTCGAACTGCGCCTCACGCCACAAGGCACGGGCCTCCTGCAGACGCGATTTGGCGACGGCGAGGTCTTTGTTTTGCTCGGTGGATTGCGCGATGAGGTTGTTCAGCGTGCTGTCGTTGAGTTTGCGCCACCAGGTGCGTGAGACATCTGTGGCGTTGGACGACTTGGAAGCGTAGTCCGCAGGCATCTTCGGCCGCGGTTGGAGGAATTTGGGGCCGACAGTGCAACTGGAGAGCAGGCAAAGAAGCAGCGGGAGGGATTTAGTGGGCTGCATGAGGTGCGGGAAGGTTGGAGGCATTGCGTCGTTCGACGATGGCGCGGAGAATGACGTAGAAGACGGGGGTGAAGAGCAAACCGAAGACGGTGACGCCGATCATGCCGTAGAACACGGCGGTGCCGAGGGCCTGGCGCATTTCGGCACCGGCTCCGGTGGCGAGCACGAGCGGGAGCACGCCGAGGATGAAGGCGAAGCTGGTCATCAAAATGGGGCGCAAACGCAGGCGGCTGGCCTCCACAGCGGCTTTGACGCGGTCCATGCCGTCGTCTTGGAGCTGCTTGGCAAATTCCACGATGAGGATGGCGTTTTTAGCGGCGAGGCCGACGAGCACGACGAGTCCGATTTGCGTGAAGATGTTGTTGTCGAGCCCACGCAGCCACACGCCACCGATGGCGGAAAGCAGACACATAGGCACGATCAAAATGATGGCGATGGGCATGCTCCAGCTTTCATACTGCGCGGCGAGCACAAGGAAGACGAAGATGACGCAGAGCGGGAAAATGTACATGAGCGTGTCACCCGAGAGAATCTGCTGGTAGGTGAGATCGGTCCACTCGATGGCGAAACCAGTGGGCAGGTGATCTTTGGCGAGGCGCTCGATCTTTTCGATCATCTGGCTGGAGCTGATGCCGGGGAGCGTGTTGCCATTGATGTCGGCGGAGTAGTAAAGGTTGTAGCGCTGCACACGGTCGGCCCCGCCCGTCTTGATGACTTTCACGAGGGCTCCGAGCGGCACCATGTCGCCGTTTTGATTGCGAATCTTGATGCGGGAGACGTCGGCAGGGTCTTTGCGGAACTCGTGATCGGCCTGCGCGGTGACCTGATAGGTGCGGCCGAACAAATTGAAGTCGTTCACATAGACGGAGCCGAGATAGACCTGCAGCGCTTCATTCAAATCGGCCAAAGAGACGCCCATGGTCTTGGCCTGGGCACGGTTGATTTCGAGTTTGAACTGTGGGGTGCGGGCACGGAAGCCGGTGACGAGGGAGATGAGGCCGGGTTCGTTTTGGGCAGCGGCAAGGAGCTTCTGCGTGGCGGCTTCGAGGGCGTCGAGTCCGGCGTTGTTGAGATCCTGCACTTGGATTTTGAAGCCGCCGGCATTGCCAAGACCGCGCAGCGGCGGCGGTGGCAGCACGAGCACGCGACCTTCCTGAATGGTGGCGAATTTTTCGCGGATGCTGGCGAGCAAGCGATCTCCTTTCATCTCGGGCGAGGTGCGTTTATCGAACTCATCGAAGACGAGGAAGGCCGCGCCAACGTTTGGCTGGTTTGCCTGAAGCACTGAGGAGTAACCAGAGATGGCGAAGGTGTGTGCGATACCGGGGATCTGCTGCGCCATGAGGTCCATCTTGCGCACGACGGCGTCGGTGCGGTCGAAGGCGGAGGCATCGGGAAGCTGCACGAGCACGATGGCGTATCCCATGTCCTGAGCGGGGATGTAGCCACCAGGGACGTTGTTGAAGACTTTTTGTGTGAGGAAGAGCAGCCCGAAATAGCCAAGGATCACCAGCAGCGCGAGGCGGATGAGTTTGCGCACGAGTCCGGCGTAGAGGCTGGAGCTGAAGTCGAAGACCTTGTTGAAGAGACGGAAGAACCAGCCGAAGAAGAAATTGATGAGCTTCGTGAGCCAATCAGTCTTCGCGCCGTGCGGTTGCAGCAGGATGGCGCACAAGGCGGGACTGAGCGTGAGCGAATTGAAGGCCGAGATGACCGTGGAGACGGCGATGGTGAGAGCGAACTGTTTATAAAACTGTCCGGTGATGCCGCTGACGAAAGCGGTGGGCACAAACACAGCACAAAGCACGAGGGCGACGGCGATGACGGCCCCGCTGACCTCCTTCATGGCCTGGATGGCGGCCTCACGAGGCGCGAAACCTTTGGCGATGTTTCGCTCGACGTTTTCGACCACGACGATGGCATCATCGACGACGATGCCGATGGCGAGCACGAGACCGAAGAGCGAGAGATTGTTCAGCGAGAAACCGAACACCTGCATGACGGCCAGCGTGCCGATGAGCGACACGGGAACGGCGAGCAGCGGGATGATGGAAGCACGCCAGCTTTGCAGGAACAGGATGACGACGAAGACCACGAGCAGTACGGCCTCGATGAGCGTGGTGAGCACGGATTTGATCGAGGCGCGGACAAATTTCGTTGTGTCGTAATTGATGCGGTAGTCGATGCCCGGCGGGAAGCGCTCCTTCAGCTCAGCGAGACGCGCATACACAGCGTCTGCGGTCTGAATGGCGTTGCTACCGGGAAGCTGGAACACGCGCAGCGAGACGGCGTTGTAGCCGTCCATGTAGGTCTTGCTGGAGTAGTCGCGGGAGCCGAGCTCGATGCGTGCGACATCGCGTAGGCGCACAACATCGCCGATGTTGCCGGTTTTCAGTACGATGTCGCCAAACTCTTCCGCTTTCTTCAAGCGGCCCGGCGCAGTGAGGGTGTATTGAAAATCCAAACCTTCCGCCGCGGGCGGCTGGCCGAGCGCTCCGGCGGCGACTTGCACATTTTGTTCTCGGATGGCGCGGACGACATCGCCAGCAGTGAGGCCAACTCCGGCGACTTTTTCAGGATCGAGCCACACACGCATCGAGTAGTCCAAACCACCGAGTGACGAAGCTTCGGCAACACCGGGCAGTCGTGCGATTTCATTCTGAATCTGAAGCGTGACGTAGTTGCTGAGGTAGCCGACTTCGCGGGAACCATCGGGGCTGTAGAACTGCGCCGCGAGCGTGAGGTCGGGCGAGCGTTTGTTCACGATGACACCAAGGCGACGCACTTCTTCCGGTAGACGTGCCACAGCTGCGTTCACTCGGTTTTGCACCAGCACCTGCGCCTTGTCCAAATCCGTGCCGAGACGGAAGGTAACGGTGATTTGCACACGGCCATCGCTCGTCGATGACGAGGAGAGATAGATCATGTCCTCGACGCCATTGATCTCCTGCTCCAGCGGCGTGGAGACGGTCTCGGCGAGCGTGCGGGCATCCGCACCGGGATAGATCGCGGAAACGACGACGGTGGGCGGGATCACTTCAGGATACTGCGCGACGGGCAACGAAAAATAGGCCAAGGCTCCAAGCAACGTAATGACGATGCTGAGCACCGCCGCGAAGATGGGACGGTCAACGAAGACGCGGGCGAAGTTCATGGCTTGTCTTTCGTGGGTGCGGTGAGTGCCATGTCCACGAGCGAGGGCTTCACCTTGCTGCCGTTGCGCACGCTCATGAGGCCGAGGATGACGATGCGTTCATCGGCCTTGAGGCCTTCACGCACGACCCGCAGGCCATCGACGAGCGGACCGAGCTTGATGGGGCGATACACGGCCTTGTCCTCGGCGTCGATGACCCACACGTAACTGCTGCCTTGATCATCACCGACGGCCGCATCGCGAATGAGCAGGCCATTGTATTCGCCGCTGCCTGGAATGCGCACTTTGGCAAAGAAGCCGGGCGACATGAGGCGATCCTTATTGGGAAAGATGCCTCGAGCGCGGATGGTGCCGGTCTCGGGGTTGATTTGGTTGTCCACGAAGTCGATCTCACCTTTGTGCGGCCAGCCTTCCTGATTCACGAGCGCCATTTCCGCCGGGATGCGCTGAAACAGAGCGCTTTCGCGTTCGCCCGTTTTGTGCATCTCGCGGTATTTCAGCGCGGAACGCTCATCGACCTCGAAATCGACATAGATGGGGTCGAGCGCGACGATGGTGGTGAGCAGCGTCGGAGCGCTGGTGCCGCCGGTGATGAGGTTTCCTTCCGTCACACGGGCATCGCTCACGCGGCCACTGATCGGCGCTTTGATCTGGGTGAATTCGAGGTCGAGCTTCGCTGTGGTGACCATCGCCTCGGCGGCGCGGACGGCGGACTGCTCCCCGGCGGCGCTTTTCAGGCGGCGCTCGGATTCCTCCGTCGAAATGACCTGCCCCTGGCGCAGGGTGGTGGCGTTTTTTGCCTCGATGTTCGCGAGATCGGCGTTCGTTTTCGCCTGCGCCAGCACCGCCTCGGCACGCTGTACGATGGCCTCATACGGACGCGGATCGATGGTGAAGAGCAGATCGCCCTCCTTCACCTCGGTGCCCTCTTTGAAATGCACCTCGGTGAGGTAGCCGGACACGCGGGCGCGGATCTCGACCTTCTCGCGGGCGATGAGGCGGCCGGTGAACTCGTCCCAGTCCGTCAAACGACGGGCGATGGGCTTGGCGACAGTGACATCTGGGATTCCAGCTTTCGGCGGGCCGCCGGAGCCTGAGGCGGGCGGTTTGCAGCCGGAAACAACGAGCGCCAAAGCTGGCAAAGCCAAGACGCAGCGTAAAAAACGAAAGAGAGGACTCATGGTAGTTATCTACGGACCACTGCGAAGGTTAAACAGTGAAGCTCCGACATCGCTCTTATACACTCGATGCATGACAAATCTGAATGATCTCCAACAAATCCGCGAGTTCGTGCGAAACTCCGAATTGGGCAGCATTTCGGCAGCAGCGAAGGTTTTGAGCATGGGGCGGCCGACTCTGAGCTTAAGGTCTGGCCACCCATCCGCCGGGCTCCAATGTGCCCTTGCGCATGGCTCGAAACTTGCGATGGATTGCGCCCCTTTACACCAAAAACACCATGCCCAAGCAGACCATTCGTGACCTCGACCTTGCCGGAAAACGCGTCTTTGTGCGCGTCGATTTCAACGTGCCGCTGGAGGAAAAAGACGGCCAGATGGTGATCACGGATGCCACGCGTATTCAGGAGACGCTGCCGACCATCAAGTTTCTGATCGAAAAGGGTGCCCGCATCATTTTGGCCAGCCATCTGGGCCGTCCGAAGGGTCAGCGTGATCCAAAACAGAGCCTCGCACCGGTCGCTCCGGCGCTTAGCGAACTCATTGGCAAGCCAGTGGCCTTTGCGAGCGATTGCGTCGGCGACGAAGCGAAGGCCAAGGCGCTTGCGCTCGGCAATGGCGACGTGCTTTTGCTCGAAAACACCCGCTTCCACGCTGGTGAGGAGAAAAACGACGCCACACTCGCGAAGGGCATGGCGGACCTCGCGGAGATCTTTGTGAATGACGCCTTCGGCTCCGCTCACCGTGCGCACAGCTCCACGGCGGGCATCGCGGATTACCTCCCGGCCGTTTCCGGCCTGCTGATGGAAAAAGAGCTTACTTGGCTGCACGACGAGCTTGAGAACCCCGAGCGTCCCTTCGTCGTCATCCTCGGCGGAGCGAAGGTCAGCGACAAAATCGGCGTGATCAATCGCCTGCTCGAAAAGGCGAACACGATCATCATCGGCGGCGGCATGGCCTACACCTTCCGCAAGCTCGTCCAGGGCATCTCCATCGGCAAAAGCCTCTACAAACCCGAGTGGGAACCCATCGCGCAGGCCGCTCTCGACAAGGCCAAGGAGCGTGGCGTGAAGATTCTCATCCCCGTCGATGCGATGATCACCGATGCCTTCGATTTCGATGCGAAGAAGTTCGGCAACATCAAATTCACCGGCGTGAACGAAAGCATCCCAGACGGCTGGGAAGGCGTGGATATCGGCCCTGAGACCGTGAAGCTCTTCAGCGAAGAAATTTCCAAGGCGAAGACCGTCATCTGGAACGGCCCGATGGGCGTGTTCGAGATCAAAGAAGCCTCCAAAGGCACCTTCGACATCGCCGAGGCCATGGCGGCCAATTCCGGTGCCAAAAACATCATCGGCGGCGGCGACAGCGTGAAAGCCGTCAAGAAAGCCAAGCTCGGCGACAAGATGACCTTCATCTCCACCGGAGGCGGTGCCTCCCTCGAACTCCTCGAAGGCAAAGTGCTGCCCGGCGTCGCCTGCTTGAAGGAAAAATGACGTTGGCAGTTGTTAGCGATGGTTTGCGATTGTTCAAACCTCGCCAAGCTTCTGAGAAACCACCGCAAACAACTGTAAACCATCGTAACCCACCGCAAACTCCCCCATCCCATGGCCCTCGCACACTTCCGCAAACCGATCATCGCCGCCAACTGGAAAATGCACATGACACCGCAGGAGACGGATGATTTCCTCCGTGCCTTCGCCCGTCTGGTGCCAGACAAGTGCCCAGTACAAATCGTCGTCTCCCCGCCATTCGTCAGCCTTGCCAAGGCACAGGATTCTCTGACCATGGCGCGTGAGCAGAGCGTCGAACTGGCCGCACAAAACATGAGCCAGCACACCGCAGGCGCGTACACTGGTGAGATCAGCGCCCGCATGATCAAGGAATGCGGCTGCAAGCACGTCATCCTCGGTCATAGCGAACGCCGCAGCATCTATGGTGAGACGAGCGCCATCGTGAATGCCAAGGTGATTGCTGCCCTCGAAGCCCGCCTGCACCCCATCCTTTGCATTGGCGAAACCCTCGCCGAGCGCGACAACGGCCAGATCGAGCAGGTGCTCGAAAGCCAGCTTCGCGAATCCCTGGCCGAAGTCGGCCCGCGCCGCATCACTGATTGCGTGATCGCTTATGAACCCGTCTGGGCCATCGGCACCGGTCGCACCGCCAGCGCCCAGCAGGCACAGGACGCTCATGCTTTCAGCCGCAAGGTGCTCAGCGACATGTTCGGAGCTGATGTGGCCGTAAAAATCCGCATCCAGTACGGTGGCAGCGTGAAACCCGGCAACATGGCCGAACTCATCAGCCAGCCGGACGTGGACGGCGCACTCGTCGGTGGAGCCAGCATGGAACCCGGCTCCTTCTGGGAAATTTGCCGAGCCGCCATCGACTGGGCGAATGCCAACGCGTAGCGCGATCCGCCACATCTTGATTCAAACAAACTCCCGTCTTGCCAGACGGGAGTTTTTTTGTGCATGATCGAAAAATGTGCAAGAAACTTCTCCCGGCGATCTTGATGCTCGTCCTCCCAGCCCTGCTATCAGCTCAGAATAGCACAGGTTGGAAGGCTGGAGCAGCCCACATTGACATCACCCCGGATCATCCGGTGCGGCTCAGTGGCTACGGCAGCCGCACGGCGGAATGTAGCAAGGTGGCGGCACGCATCCACGCCAACGCGCTGGCGCTTCAGTGGCAAGACGACGCCCCGGCGGTGATCATCACCGTGGACAACTGCGGCGTGCCCGCGTCCGTGCGATCCGAGGTGCTCAAACGCCTCGCCGCCGCAGGCAAGACCGTGCAGGACGAGCGTTTCGCGCTGCACTCCACGCACACGCACTGTGCGCCCATGCTCAAGGGGGTGCTGCCTTTCATGTTTGGTGCGGACCTGCCTGCGGACCAGCAGGAGCGTGTGGATCGCTACACCGAAACGTTGACCGATAAGATAGTGAAAACCATCAGCGATGCCCTAGGCCAGATGCAGCCTGCACAGCTCGACTGGGGCGGCGGGAAAGTTTATTTCGCCTACAACCGCCGCCTGAAGACCGAGACCGGCTTTCAAAACGCGCAAAACTTCAACGGTCCCAGCGATCGCTCACTACCCGTGCTGCGGGTGCGCTCCGCCGATGGCAAAAAGCTCATCGCTACCCATGTGAGCTACGCCTGCCACTGCACCACGCTCGGCATCGACGAGATTCATGGCGACTGGGCGGGAATGGCGCATGCCGAGATGGAACTGCGCTTCCCAGGCTCTGTTTGTCTCGTCGCCATCGGCTGTGGTGCGGACCAGAATCCCTACCCCAGACGCGAACTGCGCTTCGCCATGGATCATGGGGTCCATCTCGCGAAGGAAATCGTACGCGTCATCAACAAGCCCATGCGCCCGCTGGCTGGGCCGCTCAACTGCGCCACCCGCGGGGTCATGCTCCCTTACGACAAACTGCCCACCCAAGAAGAATGGCAGGCCAAGGCAACGGACAAAAGCAAACACACCGCCCACCATGCAAAGAAGCATCTCGAAATGCTCGAACGCGGCGAGAAAATCCCGCCCGCCCTGCCCTACATGGTGCAGGTGTGGCACTACGGCGACGACCTGCTCACCATCAACCTGCCCGGCGAGGTCGTGGTAGATTACAGCCTGCGCTTCAAACGCGA
>JBIKYB010000408.1:0-4283 GCA_044355475.1 Prosthecobacter sp. | reverse complement strand
CCGAGCACGACGGTCACTTTGACGAAGGCGTTCTTCAAGTCGTAGTCCTTGATGTAAACGAACCGTTCGGCGGCGTCTCCCAGCACGGCGGAACGCGGGATGGACATCACATTTTCACGTTGGCTGACCACGAGACTGAACTCAGCCTTCATGCCGGGCCGCAGCAGTTTGTCGGGGTTTGGCAAATGGAAGGCGGCTTCGAGAGTGCCGGTGTCTTCATCGGCCACGGCGGCGATGTGGGCGAGCTTGGCCTCGAAGACGTGCTCTGGCAGTGCATTGACGCGGATGTGGGCCTTGAGGCCCGGTTTCAATTTTCCAGCGAGGTGCTGCGGCACGCTGGCGGTGGCCTCCACGGTGCTGAGATCGATGATTTCGATGAGTTCGTCATCGGGCGAGACGGGCTGGCCTTGAGCGATGTTTACCTTCGAGATCATGCCGGCGATCGGCGCGTTGAGTTTGATCACGGGTGGTGGATCGCCAGGCTGGCGGCTTTCGATCCAGGCGACCTCGGCATCGGCATCGACTTCTTGATGCGGAATGACGAGCACGGAGAAGGCACGACCGGGGATGCGGCTGCTGACGATGGCTTTTTTGCCGGGAAGAACCTCGATGTGGCCGAGGGAGAAGATGGTTTCTTCAAACGTGCTCTCTTCAGCCTCAGCGAAATCGAGCTGAAGGTTCGCCACGGCGGCTTCTTCGAGAATGACGGTGCTTTGTGCTCGATTGGTGTCTGCGGCGAGCAACGGCAAGGCGCTGATGAGAATGAGGGCGATGTGCTTCATGGCTTGGTGGCTCCAGTGGCGGCTTCGTAGCGGATGCGGGCAAGGTGGAAGTTCCGCACGGCATCTAGCGCGGCGGCTTCGAGTTGGAGACGTTGATCGCGAGCGCGGAGAACGGTGAGGAGGTCGGTTTGACCGCTCTCGTAGGCTTTTTCGAGCTTCTGCGTTTGCTCAATGACCATTGGCAGCAGTTTGTCGCGTGTTTCACGGGCCAGATCCGCGTTTGCCTGCATCTCACGGCGCGCGGTGTCGGCCTCACTGGCGATTTGTGTGCCGAGCGCCTCGGCTTCAAGCCGTTCGCGCTCAGCCGTTGCTTTTTTCTCAGCGATTTCGCCCTGGTTGCGATTCCAAAACGGCAGCGGGATGGAAACGCGAAAACCGACGAAGCCGGTATTCTCGCGATTGCCAGCCGGTTGATCCTGACCTTCACGCGAAGCGAAGAAACCGGCGCTGACATCTTGCACACGCTTTGAATGTGCGAGTGCGGCGTTGGTTTGTGCGGCGTTGATTTTGGTTTGAGCGAGCTGGTAGTCGGCACGTTGCTGCCATGGCGTGATGCCCGGCATCGTGAGCGCGGAAAGATCGCCGCTGATGGTGCAGGATTCGGCAGGAGACACGCCGAGCATCGGTTTTAAGGCTCCGAGCAGGCTGATGACTTCCGTTTCGAGGCGGCGGGTTTCGAGCAGAAGACGCTGCGCGTCCACCTGGGCCTGCGCGGCATCGAGTGGTGAGAGTTCACCTTTCTCGGCACGGCTTTTGGCGAACTCGGAGAGTTTTTGAGCGAGCGCGGTCTGCTGCTGACGCAGAGCGCGTTGTTTTTCAAGCGCGACGATTTTGATGGCGTGGCCGCGTGCCTCGACGATGAGGCGGCGCTCGACATCCCGCACTTCGAGTTCTGCCGCAGTGACAAGTTGAGAGGTGAGCAGCTTTTCGAGGCGGAGCCGTTTCGTGATCGGGAACGACTGATCAATGGCAAAAATGGTCGTGCGCGGACTGACCCTGCTTTCATTCTGAAAGCTGGTTTCCAATGTGGGGTTGGCGAGCCTGCCACTGCCGAGTTGGCGTCCTTGTGCTTCCTCGACGGCAAGACGCGCCGCTTTGAGCATGGGATGATGGCTGCGAACTCGGCTAGCGATGCCGGAGAGTGAAAACTCTGCCGCGAGACTGAGCGCAGGCAGAGAGAAGAACAAGAGAAGGCGAAACATGCGAATGAACGGGTTGAGATTCGAGACCAGCGGGCATGGCAAAACGCCATGCGGTAATGCGTCAGCAGAGTCGGAAATCGTGTCCGGCGCTGAGCAGGTCTCTCAAATTCTCAACGAGATTGTCTGTGACAATCGTTGCGGCCAGTCCGGGGGCTTGCCGCTGCGGTTCGAAGCGCTCTGTGGCAGGGAAAAATGGGAGGGTGTGATTTCCCAAATGATCTCAGCGATCACGAAGAATGTTGCTGCGGCGAAATCGACTGCCATGGAGTTCTGCTGCTTGGCGAGAAGTGGGTCGATGACTGCGGGCAGGGGATGAGTGTCGCCATCCGTCTCATCATGATGATGCGGGAAGTCATGATCATCGTGATCGTGTTTCGCGGAGGAATGCGGGCCGTGGCAATGATCCACCTGCGTGATGTGCTCCCCCTCGCAATGGTCGCAAAGCCACCCGCGATGCAGGCCAGACGTCTGTGCCCAGCCGACCGCTAGGAGAGCGATGAGGCCAAGAATGAGGCGCTGGAGACGTGTGAAAGTCATGCGAGTTGAAGTGAATGCGATGAAGCGCCAAGGATCAAGCGTCATCTTGCGACGCGCTGAGATGGGGCAAATTCCCTCAAATAAAAAGGGCGGGGTTGACCCCGCCCTTTTTGAAGGATGCTTTTCCCAAAACCGTGATCAGGCGGTTGGAGGAGCCTCGCCAGGAGCCAAAGGAGCCTTTGGCATGGTGAAGCGGAAGCGGATCTTGCCACGCTTGGCGGCGGCACGGGCCTTGCGGCGGGTGCGTTGCACCGGGGTTTCATGGGCGCGCAGGCGGCGAACTTCTTCAAGGATACCGTCCATTTCGAGACGGGTTTTGAGACGCTTGAGAGCACGGTCAACGGGTTCGCCTTTGCGGATTTGAACTTCGGTCATAAATCAGGTCTGAGGGGTGGGGTGGGGAAAAGGGCGGCAAGAGTAGGGGCAGGACGGCAGTCGTCAAATGGAATGTCGTGCTCAGGCAACGAGCGTCTGCTCGCGGTCCGGGCCGATGCCGACGAGGCTGACACGGGCACCGGTGAGCTCTTCAAGGCGTTTGAGGTAGGCTTTGGCCAGCGGAGGCAGGTCAGCGAATTTTCTGATGCCGCTGAGATCCTGTTTCCAGCCCTGGTGGGTTTCATACACGGGCACGCAGGCGGCGAGGTCGGCGGCGGTGCTCGGCGGGTAGTGGATGGTTTTCCCGCGCAGGGTGTAGGCGGTGCAAATCTGTATGGTGTCCAGACCGTCGAGGCCGTCGAGGTTGGTGATGGCGAGTTCGTCGGCACCGTTGATCATGACGGCGTAGCGGACGAGGACGGAGTCCAGCCAGCCGCAGCGGCGGGCTCGCCCAGTGGTAGCTCCGAATTCGCGGCCCATGTTGTGCAGCATGTCGCCGATAGCGTCGTTCTCGGTGACGAAAGGACCACTGCCAACGCGGGTGGTGTAGGCCTTGCCGACGGCGACGACTTTGTCGATCATGCGCGGCGGGACGCCGGAACCGGTGCAGGCACCGCCGGAGGTGGTGTTCGACGAGGTGACAAAGGGGTAGGTGCCGTGGTCGATGTCGAGGTAAGTGCCCTGGGCACCTTCAAAGAGGAGGTTTTTGCCCGCTTTGATGGCCTCGTGAAGGTACACCGTGGTGTTGGTGATGTGCGGGGCGAGTGTCTTGGCGGCTTCGAGGATGATTTTGACGGTTTCCTCGACCGGGACAAGTTCTACGCCGAGTTCGGCAAAGGTGGCGTTGTGGCGGGCAAGGCGATCACGCAGTTCTTCTTCAAGAATCTCAGGCTGCGTCATCAAAATGGTGCGGATGCCGTCGCGCTCGACCTTGTCGGCATAGGCCGGTCCGATGCCACGACCGGTGGTGCCGATCTTTTTGTCGCCACGCTTGGCCTCACGGGCCTTGTCGAGGCCCTTGTGGTAAGGGAGAACGAGATGGGCTGTTTCGCTGATGAGGAGATTTTCTGGGGTGATGGTCACCCCCTGGCCGCGTAGCTTCGCCATTTCTTCCAGCAGGCCGATGGGGTCCATGACAACGCCGTTGCCGATGACGCAGACCTTGTCCTTCCAGAGGATGCCAGAGGGGATGAGGTGCAGGATGTACTTGGTGCCGTTGCTGATGACAGTGTGGCCGGCGTTGTTGCCACCGGCAGCGCGGACGACGACGTCGGTGTTTTCGGTGAGGTAATCGACGATCTTACCTTTGCCTTCATCGCCCCACTGGGCGCCGACAATGATGGTATTGGACATGAGATTTTTTTCGGGGGGCGGCGTTTGGCCGCAG
>JBIKYB010000116.1:0-14476 GCA_044355475.1 Prosthecobacter sp. | reverse complement strand
CTTTCGAAGCTTGGCGCTCCAAGGCCCGCGAGCTGCTGCGGCATGGCGTGTCGCCGGAAAATGTCGATTGGGTGGACACCTCGCAAACCGCCAGCTTGCTCGCCGAAGAGCCAACGGAGTATCAAATCGCTCCCAACACCTCCGTTAAGGTTCCCGCCGAGTTTTTGCGTCTCGCCGCGAATGTGTGCACCCACACCGACGAGCGACGTTTTGCCATCCTGTATCGCCTTTTGCATCGTCTCACGCTTGGCGGCCAAAAACACCTCCTCGCCATGCCTTCTGATCGCGACATGCATCAGTGCAACGCATGGGCGAAGGCTGTCAGCCGCGACATCCACAAGATGCATGCCTTTGTGCGCTTCCGCCTCGTCGGCGTGAACGAGCAAAATGGCCGCGAGCAGTTCGTGGCGTGGTTTGAGCCCGAGTATCGCATCACACGCCTTGCTGCGCCGTTTTTCGAGAAGCGCTTCGCCGGCATGGAGTGGTCTATTTTGACGCCCGACGAGTGCGCGACCTGGGACGGCGAAAAACTCACCTTCATGCCCGGCATGAGCCGCAACGATGCTCCCGCTGCCGACGCCCATGACGACCTCTGGCGCACTTACTACCGCAGCATCTTCAATCCCGCCCGCCTCAAGGTGCAGGCCATGCAATCCGAGATGCCGAAGAAGTATTGGAAGAACCTCCCCGAGGCCGAGATCATCGCCGGACTCATCAATGGCAGCGAAAAGCGTGTGCAAACCATGATCGCCACGCCCGAGCGGCCCGTGAAGCCCGCGCCGGACAACGCGTATCTGAAGTCGCTGTGGCAGCGATCATCGGCATCCGACCAGAAGTAAATCCGTCGTAGCCACACCAGTCTGCTTCGAGATACGCCTCCGGCTCAAACCAGCCCGGCAGCTCCTGTTCCCAGGCCTCCAGCGCCTTTTCCTCCCGCTGGCGACGCCGCAGCGCATCGAGCGACAGGTTTCGCACCATCGTGAAGATCACCGCCCGCTCCGAGCGTGCCGTCATCACCGCCTCGGCATCCCGCGCCAGCTTCAAAAACAACTCCTGCACCACCTCCTGCGCCAGCCCCTCATCCTTCGTCACCGACCACGCGAAGCGATACACGCTCACGGCATGGTCGGCATGGAGTCGGGTGAGTGTGGCTTCAGAGGGCGGCATCCGCGTTCAGTTTGGCAGACGACGCGCGGGAAGGCTGGTTTTATTTAAAGCGGCTCTTCTTCCCCAATCGACTCGGTGGGGCAACCTTCGAGGGCATCGCGGCAAAGGGCGATCTCCTCAGGTGTCTCCGGCTGGCGGAAGACGTGGCTTTGGCCAATTTCGTCGTCCCGGCGGAAATGATCGGGAGCGGTGGACGGGCAGAGACCGCAGTCAATGCAGGTGGAATCGACGTAGAAGCGTCCGGGAGCGTTTTGGGGCAGGCGGTCGAGGATGTTGGCCATGAGATGGATTTGGGGTGGTTGACGGCCCTTTTCTCGCTCAGGCAAAGAAATGCGTGAAGTGCATAAAACTCATGCTTTGATGCGCAGCGTGCAAAAATACCTCGCCACGAAGCCTTTCGATCTTCATGCGCTGCATCTGTTTCATCTGGTGGTGAAGCACCGCAGCTTCACCCGTGCGGCACGGGAGGCTGGGATGTCTCAAAGTGCTCTCACGCGGCAGATGCAGTCGTTGGAGAGTCGGTTGGGCGTGGACCTCATCAATCGCACCACGCGATCGGTCGAAGTCACGGAAGCGGGCCATTACCTCGCGGCGGAGGCGGCACGGCTCATCGGCGGTGTCTCGGCCACGCTCGATGGACTGCACACGGCCTTTGGCAGCGCCCGGCCGGAGGTGCGGGTGAGCGTTTCACGCACGCTGGCGATGGCGCACATGCCGGGCTTGTTTCACGCGAATCATCAGCGGCACCCGGAGGTGGCCTGCCGGGTCAATTATCATTCGGGCGGCGCGATCCTGACCGCGCTGGATGCAAATGAGACGGACATCGGCGTGCTCTGCCCACCGGCGAAGCTTCCGGACTCGGTGAAGATCACGCATCGCTTCAAAGATCGCTTCGAACTCATCGCTCCAGCCGCGCTGATAGCGCCGAAACGTGCTGACCGACTCAAACTCTGGCTCCAGCAGCAGTCCTGGCTCATGATCGACAGCGGGACAAACACCGGCCAGTCCCTCCGCCGCTGGATGAAGCGCCACGGCCTCGCCGTGACTCCGACGATGGAACTCGATAGCTTTGACCTCATCATCAATCTCGTCGCCAGCGGCTATGGCGTGGCCTTCGTGCCGCGCCGGGCACTGGCGCTGTATCGACGCAAAGAATCGCTCGCCACGCTGCCGCTCGCAGAGCACTTCGAGCGCGAAGTCGTCGTCCTCACGCGCAAACACCGCAAACTGCCGGTGCATGTGGCGACGTTTGTGGAGAACATTCTTTTCTGAACATGAGAACCTCCCTCGAACACTGGCTGCCGCTCTCAAAACGCCTCAACCTTGCCGACTGAAGAGAATCATCGGGCTTTGATCGCTGTATCGGCTGATGCGTGATCTCGCTTCATTCACGCTCTCGAGCCGGAGGCTCGAAAGAGATTAGCCGGTGGTGAAACCACCGGAACGCACGCACGCCCACAGTCGAACCTAGGCTGCGCCCTGGAAGGGTGCGAGAAGTGCGTGGAAGCCAAGCAGCCGTCGAATGCTTCTCGCGCTCCCTCCGGAGCGCGATGCCTTGGTGGGGTGTGGGTGATCTTATCCGGTGGTTTCACCACCGGCTATTTTCTCGCGAGCCTCCGGCTCGATGGGTGATTCGATTGCCAATCGAGTCTGCTAAATCACCAACGCATTCTCCGCGTCACCGAAGTGACTCGTCTTCACGCCCATGCGGTCCATGAGGGCGAGGTGGAGGCGGCAGAGTTTGCGGTTGGGGTCTTTACTGAGGTCGTGGAAGCGGCCGCCTTGGATGGTGCCGCCGCCGCCACCGGCGAGGACGACGGGGAGTTGTCTCGAATCGTGCGCGTTGCCGTCCATGAGGCTGCTGGTGAGCAGGATCATGCTGTTTTCGAGCAGCGTGCGCTCGCCTTCGTTCGTGGCCTGCATCTTGGCGAGGAACTCGGCCCAGAGTTTGACCTGATGCTCGTTCACCCGCTGATACAAGCTGAGACGATGCTCGTCATTGGCATGGTGCGACAACTCGTGGATGCCGCCGCTGATGCCGTCGAGGCTGGGGAAGCGCATGTTGGAGAGGTCGTTGTTCATCATGAAAGTGGCCACGCGGGTGCGGTCCATCTGGAAGGCGAGGAGCATGATGTCGAACATGAGGCGCAGGTGGTCCTCGCTGCTCGCAGGGATGCCTGCGGCGGGGCGGCCGATGGTCGGAGCTTTCACGGTGGGCATCCAGCCCTGGCCGTTGGTCTCGGCCTGGCTGATTTTCTCGGCGAGTTCGACACGCTGTTCGATTTCACGCACGGAGGTGAGGTATTCGTCGAGCTTCTGCTTGTCGCGGCTGCTGAGCTTCTGTTTGAGGCTGCTGGCGTCTTCGAGCACGAGGTCGAGAATGCTTTTGTCACGCTTGCGGCGGCTGCCGTCGTCAAAGAGCTGGTCAAAGGCCTGCTGCGGGAAGATTTCCTTCGGCGCGGGCGTGGTGGGCGTGCTCCAGGAGATGTAGGCGGAGTAAATCGACGTGAAGCCGCTGTCCGTGCTGTAGCTGGGCCGCTCGGTGCCGAGCACGACGCTGGGCACGGGCGTGAATTTGCCGGTTTGTGCGGCGATGAGCTGATCCATCGTGGTGCCGACCTCGACATCGGTGGTGGTCTTTTTCACCTTGAGGCCGCAGAGCACGTTCATTTTCGGGTAGTGGCCGCCTTCGCCTTCGACGGTGGTGGGGTTCCAAAGGCCGGTGAAGACGTTCACATGCTTCTTGAGCCCTTCGAGCGGCGTGAGCGATTTCATCAATTCCATGCCGCCAGCGCCCATTTTGGCACCCCAGTGATGCGGATTGACGCCATTGCCAGTGAAGCACACAGCGAGACGACGCGGCGCGGTGTTGTTTTTGACCGATTCAGCTCCGAAAGCGCAGATGGACTCCAGCCACGGCAGGCCGAGCGCGGCACCAGTGCCACGGAGGAAAAGACGACGAGAGGTATTCATGTTTGGGGGCAAAGGACACGCGGCGAGAACGTGGTTTTTTGCAGGCTTCTCAAGGGAAGCATGCTGGAGGCCAAGATCAGAGCAGTTCCATAGATGCCCTCATCAATTTCATGATTAGATCAGCCTGAGTGTCGCCGTCTAGCAATTTACATGATGGTGCCGGACTGGCCAACCGTGACCTTGCTCCGCAGCTTGGGATTTTTTTTGCCATAGGAAACATTTCTTCTCTCTGGCAGTTTTGGGGTGCCGAGCGAGTGAGCTGTTTCCATGAGCTGCATCTGAATCTCAGAAAACAGCTCCCAGTCATCCGGCTTCAATGAATCAAGCCGCCTTCTGGCTTGCGCAGCATGCTCTGCGTGGGACTCATAACCTAGATACTGCCGGTTCAGATGCTTGGCCGCGAGCAGAGTTGTGCCGCTGCCGCAGAAGGGATCCAGCACAATCTGGCCTTCGCGAGTCGTCAACTCAATCAAGGCGCGCATCAGACGCAGCGGCTTTTGTGTGGGGTGCAGACCCGTCTCGCCGGGCGCAAAGCCTGCATCGAGTACATTGTCCGGCTCCTGCTGGTATTGGAGCAACGCAGTTTCATTATAAGCGCCCAAGCCGTGATTCAGGGCATTGTCAGCAATGGTGGTGCCTATTTTATAAGGCTTGGTGAACCAAAGGATGGGTTCAAAGGTGGGACGCAGATTCCCGACCCTCCAGCCTTCCCACTCATGCGCATGAGCATGATCGCCACGCTTCTCATAGACGATGCTCAATCGTTGCGCACGGTGCGGGCAGCGCTGTTTCATCCACGCCAGCATGTCCTTGTAGCTGAACCCGGCGTCTTCCATGGCGCAGACACAGCGGTGAGCAAGGCGGCGGCCAGCAAAGATGATGGCGGAACCGCCCGGCTTGAGCACTCGCAGCCAGTTGGCCGTCCAGCGTGAACACCATTCATAATACTGTCGCGGGATCGCCCGGTCCGCCTCCGACCAGCCGTTGATGGGCTTGCCCCGCTTCTTGAAAACCGCGCCCGCTTTTAGCTGTGCAGGGCTGCTGCCAAGATAGGCGGAGTTGGTGTTGTCATGCAGCACATCCCAGTCCTCCGCACCGATGCCATAAGGGATGTCGCTCAGGATCAGGTGAACGGATTCTGAAGGAAGAGTGTCAAGCGCGACAATGCTGTCAGCTTCGATGAGTTCGTTCACAGGCAGGCGTTGTTTCATGAGCCGATGTCAAAAATGGCGTTGTCGGAAATTTCACGGATCGTTTGGATGCGGCTTTCGATGCGATGCACTCGAATCAATTCGGCTATGGCCTCCGCCTGGGTCATTTTCATGATCTTTTCCCGCTCTTTGGCGAGGTAGGTCAGGGCTTCCTCTTTCACCACCTGCATCGCCTCGGCAGCCGCTCGCTTTTCATCACTCCAAAGAGATTGCATAGATGGTGCGGAGTCGAGAACCGTGCGGTTTACCGCCTGCCAGTAGCCCGAGGCATCCTTGGTGGGGTTCAGACTGCCAACCGTTTTGAATATCTCATGCAGCACTCGAATCCCTGCATGCTTCTTTTGGCTCTGCTGTTGAAATCGTAGCAAGACCAAAAGATGGGCATAAGACAGGATGCAGACATCCAAAGTGACCGCCTGCTGGTAAATTTGGCTCGTTTTAGACGGGAGTTGGTAGAGCGGACAAACCACCAGCGCGTAGGGTTTGCCGCGTTTCCATGTGTTCATCGCCTAAACTTTGAAGTCTTTCTGATTTTTCGCCGTCCGGCTCAACCGGAATGCTTTGGCATCTGCCACAAAATCAAATCCTGGAGCCACGCATTCCACATCAGGGGAATCAGCCCGCTCTTTGAGAACCATGCTGCGAATACCCAGGGCATTAAATGTCTCTGCCAGCAAGGCGTCGGTGTACTTTGAATACTGCTTTTCCTCACTCGAATCATGCCCATACGATTCCGGAATGGCTCCACACAGCCGCAAATGATCCACCAGTGTCCCAACTCCTTCTTTTAAGACCTCCGCGGACAATTCTTTTTCAAGTCGTGACGAGTCTTCGCCGAAATCACCGCTGAGCTTTTTGATCTCCTGTATCCAGTATGATCTTCGTCGGGTGGTTTCTTTTGTGAGGAAGTTCATTGAGTGGTTCAGACTAGGCGTTGACTGACATGACTGTCGAGCAGAAGATCACGCCTACCTCAACGCCAGTACCGCCTCACGCGCACGGACGAGGAAGTCAGGCTTCGCTTCGCCTTCGTGGAGCCGGATTGGCTCGCCGAAGGTGACGCTGCCGAGAACGGGGACGGGGAGAACTTCGCCTTTGGGGAGGATGCGGTTGAGGTTTTCCATCCAGACGGGGACGAGCTGCACGTCGGGGCGTTTTTTGGCGAGGTGGAAGAGGCCGGGCTTGAAGGGCTGCGGCTCGGGCTGGTTGTGGCGGCTGCCTTCGGGAAAGAGGATGAGCGAGTGGCGGTCGCCGAGGGCGTTGATCATGTCATCGAGCGGATTGCACTCGGGCGTGGGCTTTTTGCGCTCGATGAGCACGGCGTTGAAGACGCGAAAGGCGAGGAAGGGCCGCACGCGGCCCACCGTCCAGTAGTCTTTGGCACCGATGAGCCGGGTGAGCTCACGGACGGGCGCTGGCAACGAGGCCCAGAGCACGGGGCCGTCGAGATTGCTGGTGTGATTGGCAAAATAAACGCGCTGCACCGGCTCTGGGGCGCAGCCCTGCCAGCGGGCGACGGAACCGGAGAACACACGAAGCGATCCGGCGATGAGACTGCGAATCATGCGCAGATCATGTGTGATGAAGATGTGGTTGTCACGCGTCTTGCTGGCTCGTAAAGCACGGCATGCCGAATTCCTCGCCCACACCACCGGAATCATCCGCCTGGATGGATGCTCTGGCGGATTTTTTGCTGGATGAGCCGTCCATTGAAGCCATCCGGCTGAACCCGGAGTCCAAGCGCGTCGAAATGGCGACGCTGGGCAAGGTGGATGGCGAGCTACTGCAAGCGAAGCTCACGGAGGTGCTGCGGGCGGTGGATGCGCGGTGGCTGCAGAGGACGGAGGTGGTTCCGGCACACTCGGGCATGCTCGATGTGGAGAAAAAAGATGGCGCGTTGCTGCTAGAGAAGCCTTCCTGCCCCACGGCACCGACGTTTTGGAAGTGGCGTGATTTTGCCTGGCCTGAGCCGGACGAGATGGAGCAGGAGAGCGATGACGAATGGCGCACGCTGGCCTGGCAGGCGGCGATTTGCGGCGTGTCGCTGGTGCTGGGTTATGTGTTTGACCAACCGGCCTTGTTTGCGATCTCGCTGATCGCGGGCGGCTGGGATGCGGCGAAGGACGCGTGGGCCAATCTGCTCGAACGTCGCCTTGATGTGCATTTCCTCATGCTGGCGGTCGCGGCAGGCGCGGTGGCGATCGGCGCTTGGGAGGAAGGAGCGCTGCTGCTGTTCCTGTTCTCCACTTCCGGAGCGCTGGAGCACTTTGTGATGTATCGCACGCACAAGGAGATCAACGCGCTGACGAAATCGGCCCCCAAGCTCGCGCATGTGCTGCTGCCGGACGGCACGATGGAAGACCGCAGCGTGAGCGGCCTGCGAGTTGGCGATTTGATTGTGGTAAAGCCGGATGAGCTGTTCGCCGTGGATGGCACGGTGATTTCAGGATCGACGGCGGCGGATGAATCCACGCTCACAGGCGAGGCGGTGCCGATCACCAAGGAAACGGGCGCTCCGATCTATGGCGGCACCTTGAACCAGTGGGGCCTGGTGCAGGTGCGCGTGGACCGGCCTGCAACACAGAGCGCGCTGGCGAAAATCATCACGCTGATCCAAACGGCGCAGCATCTGCGGGCACCGAGCCAGCGCTTCACGGACCGTTTTGGCACGCGCTACACGATTTTGACGCTCAGTGTCGTGGCGCTGATGTTTTTCGTGTGGTGGCTGGGGTTTGGCATCCCACCATTTGAAAACACGGCGTTGTCGAAGTCGTCGTTTTATCGGGCGATGACGCTGCTGGTGGTCATGAGTCCCTGCGCGCTGGTTTTGTCGATTCCATCGGCGATTTTGGCCGCCATCGCCTGGGGAGCTCGGCGAGGTGTGCTTTTCCGGGGGGGCGCTGCGATCGAAAAGCTCGCCGAAGTCGATGTCATCGCCATGGACAAGACGGGGACGCTTACCGAGGGCGAATTGAAGGTGACGAAGATCGAAAGTTTCCCTGCCGGTCGTGAAACGGATGTGTTGCGCATTGCGGTGAGTTTGGAGGCGAACTCGAACCATCCCATCGCACGGGCGATCACGCGTCATGGGCAGGCGCAGGGCATCGTGGCGGAAAAGTTGGCCGAGTTTCAGTCCATCGCCGGTCAGGGGCTGCGAGGGCGCACCGAGGGCGGCCTGAGCTATGTGGGGCGGCGGGAACTCGTCAAAGACAGCGCGTTGGGCGAGGTGCTGGCCGGTGTGGCGGACGCGCCGATGGGATTCAGCGAGGTGTGGGTGCTGCATGAGCAGATCGTGGGGCGCGTGCTGCTGAAGGATGAGATTCGCGCTGGAAGCCGGGGAGTTTTGGAGAAACTCGCGGCTGAGGGCGTGCGCACGATCATGCTGACGGGTGACCGCCGAGCGGCGGCCATTGAGGTTGGCGAAAAACTCGGCATCGCCGAGGTGCGGGCCGGTTTGCACCCGGAGGACAAGGTGGCGGTAATCCGTGAACTGACCCAGGCAGGGCACAAAGTCGCCATGATCGGCGATGGCGTGAACGACGCGCCCAGTCTGGCCGCAGCTTACGTTTCCGTGGCGATGGGGGCACGAGGCAGCGATGCGGCGCTGGAGCAGAGCGATGTGGTGCTGATGCAGGACAAGATCGAAAAATTGCTCTCCGCCCGGCGCATCAGCCAGCAAGCGCGGCGGATCATTCAGCAGAACCTGATCATCTCCCTCGGCAGTGTGATCGTGATGGCGGTGGCGGCGCTGTTTGGCCTCGTTCCGCTGACTTTGGGGGTGCTCACGCACGAGGGCAGCACGGTGGTGGTGTGCCTGAACAGCCTGCGGCTGCTGTTTGAAAAGGAGTGAAGGTTTTTCCGCCCGCGTAACTCCGTGCTGGACGATTCCCACCTTTTCTTCATAGAGTGAATAAATTCCCGCATGCGTCTCCTCTCCAAAGTCCTCTGGACCCTGGCCTTCATCACCGCCACCTTCATCTGGATGGTGCTCTTTGAGCACGGATTCAGCCTGAAGGCGCTGACTGAAGGCACGGGCGAGGAGTTGCGCGCGATCGCCGCCTGGTTCGGCGGCGGCAAAAAGTGACCTCAAAACGCATCCACACAAACCAGCCCAAGCCCCCACAAGGATTATGATCGTCAAGGAAGCCGAACTCGACCCCAGGTACCAGGCCCTCTGGAAAAAAGTACTGATCTCCGCCGAGCGGAAAAATTGGGAGTATGTGATCGACCAGCTTATGCCCATCGTGACGGCCAATGTGGGCTTCATCGACGGTCGCAAGCTGCTGCGCAGCGCGGAGAGCGAGGCCAGCGGCGGCAGCGGCGGCAAGAAATTCAGCTTTGGCCTCGGCGGCTTCAAGCCCAGCTCCAAAAAGGAGCCAGCAGAACAGATCGCCGACATGGAAGAGAACGTCTTCCGCAAAGACCCCTTCAACCTCAACGCGAACGAGCAGCTCTATGAGATCGCGATGAAGATGCACTTCCCGGAGTTGGCGGCCTTCGCGCTGGAGACCATCCGCGCTGGTCACCCGGAGAACACGAAGCACATGCACAAGCTGGCGCAGCATTACATGACGCATGAGGAGCCAGAGCTGGCCAGCGAGGTGTACCGCCTGATCGTCAAAGTGAACCCGCGTGACATGGAGGCGATGAAAGGTGAAAAAGACTCCGCAGCGCGCACCTCCATCCTGCGCCAAGGCTGGGGCAGCGACAATTTCCGCAACGCGATGAAGGACGGCGGCGAGGCCGCGAAACTGGAAATGCTCAGCCGCCAAGGCATGACCCAGGAGCAGATGGAGCAGTTCCTGGCCGAGACCATCGAGCAGTACAATGCCGATCAGACGAACATCATGATCGTCAAGCGCATGTCCGATCTGTATGAAAAGCTCGGCCAGATCGAAAACGCGCTGATGTTTTATGATTACGCCCTCACCCTGAACCCAGGGGATGTGGCCTTGCAGCGCAAGGTGGAGATCATTCGTGACAAGGTGCAGGACCAGCAGATCGAGGACTTCGAGCGCGACATTGAGTCCAACCCGGACGCGCCAGACATCGAGGAAAAACGCGCCCAGGTGGCCGAAATCCGCCGCCAGCGCTCTAGCGTGCTCATCAACGAGGCCAAAGGACGCGTGGACCGCAACCCGACGGACAAGACGCTGCGCTACGAACTGGGCCAGGCTTACTTCACTGCTGGCATGTTCACGGAGGCGATCCCAGAGCTTCAGCAGGCGAAATCCAACCCGAACATGCGCATCAAGGCCATCTTGCTTCTGGGGCGCTGCTTCGAGCGCAAGAACATGAACGACTTGGCCAAGACCTCGCTTCTGGAGGCCTCCAAGGAGCTGCTCATCATGGATGCGATCAAAAAAGAGGTGCTCTACGAACTGGCGAACGTGCTGGAGAAAATGGGCGACAAGCCCGGGAGCCTCGACGCGCTCAAAGAAATCTACAATGCGGACTACGGCTACAAGGACGTGGCGAAGCGTGTGGAGTCCTCGTACGCGTAATTTTTCAACCTGCCGAATGGTGCCGACCACCCCGCTCCAGCCGATGGGGTGGGGTGATCTTGTTTCTGCTCCAAATGGTACTGGAAAGCATGGCCCTCTCCTCCATCATTCGCGCCCATGCCTGTCGAACTCCTCGCCACCTCCCTGCCCGAACTCTGGGCCGCTTTTGTTCAAGCCCTGCCCGTCATCCTGGGCCTGATTCTGATTGAGGGATTGCTCTCTGTGGACAACGCCTTGGCCATCGCCGCCATGGCCTCGCACCTGGATGAGAAGCAGCGGGCGAAGGCCATGAACATCGGCTACATCGGCGCGTATGGTTTCCGAGTGGTGGCACTGCTGTTCGCTTCCTGGATCATCAACAACCACTGGGTGATGCTGATTGGGGCGCTCTACCTTGTCTGGCTGATGTGCGCCCACTTTGCTGGGCAAAAGGACGTGGCCGAGGATGAGGGTGAAGTGGTGAACGTGCACCATCGCACCTTTGCCAGCACCATCGCCATGATCTCGCTCATGGACCTCAGCCTGAGTGTGGACAATGTGGTGGCGGCCATCGCCCTGAGTCCGAAGGATTTGTGGCCGGTCTATGTGGGCGTGACCATCGGCATCATCGCGCTGCGTCTGGTAGCAGGTGTGGCGATCAAGATGATCGCCAAATATCCGGTGCTGGAGCACACCGCCTTCATCCTGATCGGCTACGTCGGGCTGCTGCTGCTCTCCGAGTTGCACTTCCACGATTTCTTCGAGGCCATGGGGCCGCTGAAAGTGAAAATTCTGAAGTTTGCGGGCATCATCATTATCGTCGCTATCACCATCGCCTGGTCGCGTGTTGCGCTGGTGCAGAAGATCCTGAATCCGTTCCTCACGGTGCTTTTGATCCCGATGAATCTGGTCGCTGCTCTGATTGGCTCGGTCATTTTTGCCATCACTTGGCCCTTCCGCTGGGTTTGGCTGACGCTGAGGAAATAAAGGTCGGCAGGGTTCGTGAAGCCGATGTGCGGTTGAGGCGCCAAGTGCCTTTGAAGTTTGGCGCTTTTGCATGAGCAAGGATGCAGACTTGAAGCTTCGTGCTTTTGCCCCGTCGAGGCCGCCGATGCAGGCGTAAACCTCGTCCATGCCGCGTGTTTCCCGTCTTATTCTTGTCCTTGGTGATCAACTCGACCTGAACTCGGCGGCTTTTGACGGATTTGATCCGAAATCGGACGCGATCTGGATGGCGGAGGTCGCTGAGGAGTCCACGAAGGTGTGGAGCACCAAGCCGCGCATCGCGATGTTTCTCACGGCGATGCGGCATTTCTGTGAAACGCTGCGCCAGCGCGGCTGGAATGTGGTTTATCACGAAATGGGAGCGCATGCGGATTTTCCCAGCGCCTTGCAGGCAAGCGTGACGAAGCTGAAGCCGCAGACACTGGTGATGGTTCACGCAGGCGAGTGGAGCGTGCAGCAAGAGGTCGAAAAGGTGGCGGTGGAGCTCAAACTGCCGCTCGAACTGCGTGAGGATCGCCATTTTTGCTGTACGAAAGAGGAGTTCGGCAAGCATGCGGAAGGACGCAAGCAACTACGCATGGAGTTCTTTTATCGCGAGATGCGGCAGAAAACCGGCTTCCTCATGGAGAAGGGCAAGCCAGTGGGCGGGCAGTGGAACTTCGATCACGACAATCGCGGGTCATTTGGAAAAACCGGGCCCGGCTTGAGATTGCCACCACGTCGCTTCAAGCCAGATGCGATCACGCAGGAGGTGATCGCGATGGTGAACGACCGTTTTGCGAAGCATCCCGGCGAGCTGGAAGAATTCGACTGGCCAGTGACGACGGCAGAGGCGCAATTGGCGCTCAACGACTTCATTGAGCACCGGTTGGCGGAGTTTGGGCAGTACCAGGACGCGATGTGGACGAACGAGCCGTGGCTGTATCACTCGCGGCTGAGCGCTGCGATGAATTTGAAGCTGCTCGATCCACGCGAGGTCATTTCCGCCGCAGAGCAGGCTTGGCGTGATGGCAAAGCGCCCCTGGCTGCGGTGGAGGGCTTCATCCGGCAGATCCTCGGCTGGCGCGAGTATGTGCGGGGCATCTACTGGCGCTTCATGCCGGATTATCTGGAGCGGAATGCGATGCAGGCGCACGAACCGCTGCCGGAGTTTTACTGGACGGGCGAGACAGACATGAACTGCCTGCGAGATTCGATCACGCAAACGCTGCGCTTCGGCTACGCACACCACATCCAGCGGCTCATGGTCACGGGTTTGTTCGCGCTGCTTTTCGGAGTCGATCCGAAGCGGGTGCATGAATGGTATCTCGCGGTGTATGTGGATGCCGTGGAGTGGGTCGAACTGCCGAACACGCTCGGCATGTCGCAATACGGCGATGGCGGCGTGATGGCGAGTAAGCCGTATGTGGCGAGCGGCAAATACATCCAGCGCATGAGCAACTACTGCACCGGCTGCCGCTTTGACCCCGCAGAGAGCACGGGGCCGAAGGCTTGTCCGTTCACCACCTTGTATTGGGACTACCTGCTGCAGCACGAGCCGAAGCTGCGGCAGAACCAGCGCATGAGCATGCAGGTGCGAAATCTAGCGCGGCTGGATGAAAAGCAGCGCAGGGCTATTCAAAAGCAGGCAAAGGAGCTGCGGGAAGCGTATTCGAAAGCATCATGAGCGCATCCTCCTCCAAACTAAGCCACGGCCTCGCGTTCGTCGGTTTCATCCTCGTCACGTTTTGTGCTCCGGCTTTGAGCGCGTTCATTGGCATGCCGGGAGAGTGGTATGCCGCGCTGAATAAACCCTCATGGAATCCGCCCGCTTGGCTGTTTGGCCCAGCGTGGACGCTGCTTTACACGCTCATGGCAGTGGCGGCGTGGTTGGTTTGGAAGCGTGTAGGCGCGTCACGACCACTAGCACTCTACTTCGTGCAATTGGCGCTGAACGCGGCGTGGACTCCGATTTTCTTCGGTGCGCATCAACTTGGCTGGGCCTTGGTGGAGATCGTGGTGCTGTGGATCGCGATTTTGCTGACCTTGCTGAGTTTCCGCCGTGTGAACTCGTCAGCCGGATGGTTGATGGTTCCGTATTTGGCCTGGGTCACGTTTGCGGCGACCCTGAACTTCACGCTTTGGAGACTGAATCCCTCATGAATCAAAAGAACTGGCTGATCACAGGTTGTTCCAGCGGCTTCGGCCGCGCCATCACTGAAGCAGCGCTGGCCGCCGGGCAGCGCGTGATCGCTACAGCGCGAGATGTGCGCAGCATCGCGGATTTAGAGCGCACGGGGAGTTGCGAGGTGATGGCGCTGGATGTCACGGACGCCGCGAATGTGCGTGAGGTGATCGCAGCAGCGGGGCCGTTGGATGTGATCGTGAACAACGCGGGCTATGGACTGATCGGCGCTGTCGAAGAATGCAGCGATGAGCAAATCCGTCGGAATGTGGAGACGAATTTCTTCGGGCCGCTGAACGTGATCCGTGCAGCACTGCCGGGGCTACGGGCGCAGAAGAGTGGGCACATTGTGAACATCAGTGCGGCGGCAGCGATCTCAAACTACGCTGGCTTCGGCATCTATGGCGGCGCGAAGGCGGCGCTGGAGCTGATGAGCGAGAGTTTGCGGCTCGAACTCGCCGCTTTAGGCATCA